>MEKR01000133.1:0-6501 GCA_001767035.1 Acidobacteria bacterium RIFCSPLOWO2_02_FULL_61_28 | reverse complement strand
GCCCGCCAGTCCCGAGGTAGTTTTGATACCTCGACGCGGCTGAGGAGAGCTTCCTCCACATCTACCCCAAAGAGTACGTACTTGTCGAGCAACTCTGATGAGTCCAGATGTACAAGCATCTCCAGAGCGGCCAAGGATTGGGATTGGGCAGTGTAGATCACGGCCACGCCAGAGCTATTCCAGCGCCCGCCGTACAGGCGCGCACCCTCCCCCGTGAAAGCAGTTTTCGCGTGCTTCCGCTTTATGATACGCCAGACGGTGAGGATCAAGAGTAGACCCCGTGCTCCAGTCTACCGATCATGTTCTCCACTTCGTGAGCACCCAGTTCCGTGCGGGAATAAGCAAGCGGAGATTGATCCTCGAAGCTTTTCCTGGGGGTGGTCAGCCATTGAACCGCTGCCGAAATGTCGCCCTCAAACAACTCCACTGCTTTCTCGAACACCGTGGAAACTCGCAAAAGTCGCTCCGACTCTTCGGACGTAAGTTTCCCGGCTGCTCTGCGCCGCGCCAGCGTGCGATCAGGAATTCCAATGACGATAGCGAATTCGGAGGCAGAGATGCCACTCTTGGATTCGAGAATCTGCAATGCCTTGAATGAAAACCCGCGCTCCACCTGGTGAATCAGTTCGATGGTATTGCTGGCGGTTAAACCGAGGCTTGCCCCCCGCGTCCGAAAACGAAATGTGCGGCGCGGGCCAGAAGGTCCGGCAACGATCTGAGTATCATGTCGGCTCATATGACAAGAATATTGCGAGGCTGCCACTTTGTCAAGACATGAATGCCACAATGGCACGGGCCGGTGAATTTCTGACTCAACTCCTGCCTCAATTACCTGACCACGGGGTCCTGCCGTGGGATCGCCTGACAACCCCCTTGTGAAAATTTCCCTCTCCACCCCATAATAGCGCCCAGGCAATATGGCGGAGGGCGAACCTGCGCAGCCGAACACATTCGATCGAAGGAGGCTAGATGGACGAGAAAGTGCCACTGGAACAAAAGACCGAGCAGTCATCGAAAACGATTGAAGCCCTATACCGGGAAGAGAGGAGATTCGAGCCGTCTCCGGCGTTTCGACATCACGCCGTGGTTTCCGATCCGTCCATCTACGAAAAAGCCGCCGCCGATCCGGAAGGCTTCTGGGCCGAGCAAGCCGAGCATTTGCATTGGTACAAGAAGTGGGAGCAAGTCCGGAAATGGGACCCGCCGTGGGCCCAGTGGTTTGTCGGGGGCAAGCTGAACGTCTCTTACAACTGTCTCGACCGGCACGTCGAGACCTGGCGGCGCAACAAGGCCGCCATCATCTGGGAAGGCGAGCCGGGCGAGGAACGGGTCCTCACCTACGGCGACCTCTACCGCGAGGTCAACAAATTCGCCAATGTCTTAAAGCACCTGGGCGTGCGGCGCGGAGACCGCGTGGCGATCTATCTGCCGATGATCCCCGAGCTGCCCATCGCGATGCTGGCCTGCGCGCGCTTGGGCGCTCTCCACACGGTCGTGTTCGGCGGGTTCAGCCCGGAATCATTGCGCGGGCGCATCAATGACGCCGAAGCCAAGGTGCTGATTACTTCCGACGGCGGCTACCGCCGCGGGACGGTTGTGCCCTTGAAACAGAACGCCGATGAAGCCGTCAAGGAATGCCCCTCCATCCGAGATGTCGTCGTAGTGCGGCGGGTGGGCGAAGCCGCCAAGATTCATTTCCAGGAAGGCCGCGACCACTGGTGGCACACGCTAATGAAGGACGCAGCGCTTTATTGCCCCCCGGAAGAGATGGACGCCGAAGACCCGCTCTATACGCTCTACACGTCCGGCACGACCGCCAAGCCCAAAGGGATTCTGCACACGACGGGCGGGTATCTCGTTGGGGTGGCGGCGACCCATCGGTGGGTATTCGACATCCGCGAAGAGGACGTCTACTGGTGCACGGCCGACATCGGCTGGGTCACCGGGCACAGCTATATCGTCTACGGCCCGCTGGCCAATGGAACGACCTCGCTGATGTATGAAGGGTCGCCGGACTGGCCGGCCAAAGACCGCTTCTGGCAGATCATCGAGAAGTACCGCGTCACGATCCTCTACACCGCCCCGACGGCCATCCGTTCGTTCATGGGCTGGGGCGACCAATTCCCGGCCCAGCATGACTTGACCAGCCTGCGGCTGCTCGGAACGGTGGGCGAGCCGATCAACCCCGAAGCCTGGATGTGGTACCACGACCACATCGGCGGAAAGCGCTGCCCTATTGTGGATACCTGGTGGCAGACCGAGACGGGGATGATTCTGATTTCTCCTTTGCCCGGCCTGACCACGACGAAGCCGGGTTCCGCCACGCGCCCGCTGCCGGGCATCGAAGCCGACATCGTGGACGAACAGGGGCAGTCGGTCCCGCTCGGAGGGGGCGGCTATCTGGTGCTGAAAGGTCCCTGGCCCGCCATGCTGCGGACCATTTATAAGGACCCGGACCGCTACGTCAGCACCTACTTCGGCCGCTACGGCCCCAAAGTGTACTTCACCGGCGACGGAGCCAAGCGCGATACGGAAGGCTACTTCTGGCTGATGGGACGCGTGGATGACGTCATGAACGTCTCGGGGCATCGCATCAGCACCACCGAGGTCGAGAGCGCCCTGGTCAACCATCCCTCCGTGGCCGAGGCCGCCGTGATCGGCAAGGCCCATTCGATCAAAGGCCAGGCCATCTCCGCCTTTGTGACTCTGCGGGCCGGCGTGGCAACCTCGAAGGAGAAAGTGGACGAGCTGAAGCGGCACGTCCAGGAAAAGATCGGGGCGCTGGCGCGGCCCGAAGACATCTTCTTTACCGCCGAGCTTCCCAAGACTCGCAGCGGGAAAATCATGCGCCGCCTGCTGCGCGACGTGGCCGAAGGCCGCGCCCTGGGGGACACCACCACCCTGGCCGACCCGGCCGTCGTCGCCCGGCTGCGGGAGCAGTACGGGGAGGAAAGCGGGGCCTAGCAGCTTATTAATAGACTGTATGACGCTGTCATCCCGAGCCCTTCGGCGTTGCTCAGGGTAAACTCCGCGAGGGACCTGCACTTACGGCACAATCCGCACCAAATCCACGCCACGAATTAGTTGGCCGGAGAAGGTCTTGCCTTTCAAGACGGCTTCGGTGGAAGCGGGAGTGAGTTGCAGGTCTTGGGTGCGGAAATGTAAGAGCAGGTCGAGACGGCCGTCGCGGTTGAGGTCGGCCAGCGAAGTCATCGGAGTGCCTCTGCCGTGCGTGGCCACGGGCGCGCCAGCCAGTTTCACCGTCACCGGGTCCACCGTCGTCGCGCCGAATTCGGCGGTGCTCAGGATGGCGACGAGGATCGTGCCGTTTGACTTCAGGTTGATCGTATTGTTCGCATCCCCTGGCTTGATGTCAATCGGGACCGGAAGGAACGGACTGAAGGCCTCGTTCGCCACGAAGATACCAAACCGGGTTCCGCCTCCATTAGCATACAAGAGGTCATTCGCCACGCCAGCGGTGAGCGCTGCACGGGTGGTGGGCATGGGGGCCACGGTGGTCCAAGTGTCGGTCTTGGGATTGTAGGCTTCGACCACTTGGAGGTAACCACCAGGGCCAGCCCCCCCTACCACGTATATGATTCCATCCACGACCCCAGATGCCATAATCCATCGTGGCGTAGGTATGGAAGCCTTCGTGGTCCAGGTGTCGGATTTCGGATCATAAGCTTCGACTGTTTGCGGAAAGCCGGGAGAGCCGGAAGCGTTCGAGCCGCCGATCGCATATAAGATGCCATCGACTACGCCCACCGAAAGCCCTGCCCGCGGGGTCGGCATGGGGGTTTTTGTCGTCCAAGTATCTGAATTGGAGTCATAGGCCTCCACGGTTTGTAGGTAACCAGAAACACCCTGACCTCCGACTGCGTAAAGCGTGCCATCTACAACCACAACAGCCAAGTTGGAACGGGCTGTAGGCATCGGTGCCCTGGTACTCCAGGAGTTAGTGATAGGGTCATAGGCTTTCAGCTCACTAATATTTGGAGATCGAAATACATCTGTAAAGTTTCCTCCCACAACATAGAGTGTATGGTCAATGACTCCGGCCGCCGCGTTCGATACAGGCGTTAGCATTGGGGCTTTTGAGCTCCAAGCGTCCGATTTAGGGTCGTAGGCTTCCACCACCGCGATCGAAATCCCAGCGCTGCCCACATATCCTCCCGCTACGTAAAGGGTGCCATCAAGAACCGCCGAAGCAGCACCGGCCCGACCTGTGGGCATGGGAGCCTTGAGCGTCCAAGTGCCGCTCTGCCCCATAACCGGACGCGTAAGGCCAAAAACCATACACGTGGCTAGTAGGAAGAGCCGGGGGACTCCATCCCGAAAAGCATTCGCTTTTCTCATGGCATACCCCGTTCATCAGCAGTTGGGGGAATGGAAACCTCGAAATTTCGCTCAGGTGTGATATTTGTCCTCGCACCGATTTTGGCCCTATCAAATTCGGTCTTGCTTGCTTCGATCTGACGCCGTAGCTCGCGAATCTGTTCCTGCTGTTCCTTAATTGCCTCAATAAGCAGCGCTGTGAGTCGAGCATAGTCTACCGACTTGGCATCTTTGCCGTTTTGCTCAAAAGTTACGATCTCAGGGACTACCTCTCCTACCTCCTCCCCAATAACGCCGATTTCTGGTTTGCCGTCGGCCTTGCGTTCATAAGAGACGCCCCGCAGGCGCTCGACTTTTTCGAGTGCTCCTTCGAGTGCGTGAATGTTCGTTTTCCATCTCCGAGAACTGTATGTCGTCCAGGCATCCGCAATGGGGTCGGTGGCGGAATTCTGTACCACCGTCAAGATATTGCCTGGGGTCTGTGTGCCGATGCCCACCTTCCCGTCCGCCTTGATGAACATTAAAGGAGTTTTCGCACCCGTGTCCGCTCTCTTCTGGTCAATCACAAAATCACGGAGAGGTATGGTGTCATCTTTCCGGACCATCCTTATTCCGTATTGGGTTTCCGTGCTATAGCCGTTGTTATAGAGGTCCAGGAATTCCTCATCGTTATCCCCTCGCACGAGCGCCAATGTAGCTTCGCGGTTGTTCACGGAAGCGCCCGGCGGAGCCCAAATCTTAAGGAGTGTGTACTCCGAGCTTGGCCCGGTAGCCGCAAAATTTCGGAGGATGGTAATGTCAGGTACCGCATCGGGTCCACCACGGTAGAAGACCGTGCGTGCGCTGGTCTCCCCGTTCTGAACAAATCCCAGACGCCCCTCGCGGAGGGCGCTCTCGATGTAGAGACCTTCGCCGCCGGCTTGGATGTGGAGGTTGGCTTGCGGGTTCGTCTCCCCGATGCCGACCTTGCCGTCGGACTTGATGGCGAGTCGGCTGGCGCTGCCCGTGTTGTCAAAAATGTCGAACGTGCCCGCAGCAAGACTCCCGTTGCGAAGGCGATACGCCTTCCCGCTCGCATTGGTATCCAGCAACGTAAGGGCCGGGGCCGCCCCTTCCACGTGCAATTTGGTTGCCGGGGTGGTGGTGCCGATGCCGACGTTGCCGGAGGGATCGCACAGTATATTCCTGTTGTTTACAATCGCTGTTGACCCGCCAGGGGCCGCCGACACCGCGAGGGCGGGTGTTTGCCCGGTGGCGGCTACATCCGCGTTTCCCGTTCCCCCGTTTCTGTTGCCGACGGTCACCACGAAATATCTCGTAGAACCATCCGCGCTCCCCACCACCCGGGGATCGGAAAATACTTCCTGGTTGCCATAAGCGTGACTGGATAGAATCACTACGTTGGCGTCATCAAACTGCCGGGACTGAACCGCTACAACCATTTTATGAACACGGTTTGGCCCGGTCCAATACAGGTGGTAGATGCCGTTGATCTCTGGGCTGGAAGCAATCTGATAAGTCCCGTCAGCGGTTAAGGCGATGCTGGCTGTGTCTACTCGATAAATCTCTGAGACATCGAGCTTCGCCCCCGGATTCGGCGTCCCGATGCCGACGTTGCCGTTGCTATTCTTGATGAATAACCTGTCCACTGCTCCTGCATACAGACTGAGGTCAACTGCATTCGCTGTGCCCAGCACGACTTTTGCCGGGGAAGCAGAATAACCCGCCACTGCCCGGGTGCCGGCACGATACCATTGACCGGCAGCGATATTGACATCTCCGCCCGCGACATCGAGTTTATATCCCGGCGTCATCCCGATGCCGACGTTGCCGCTGCTGCTTTCGACCATCACCGAATTCGTCAGGGGGTCGCCGCAGGTACTGGTATCAAACTTGGGGATCGTGCCCGCCGTGCAGGTGGGCACCCCGCCCTGAATCGGGAACACGGTCCCGGCCAGCGGGCGCAGCACCCGGCGGGCGAGGTTCGGGTCGGCGGCGAGGGCTTGTTCGAGCATCCGGCGGAATTGCTCCGGGGAGAGGGAGGGGTGATCGGGATTCGGAATTCGAGATTCGGGATTCCGGAGTTGCGGTCGGGGGATGGCTCGTACGAATTCTACCATGGATTGAAACAGCTTAGCGAAGGGGTTTCTCTTCAAAAGCCCA
>MEKR01000132.1:2950-6660 GCA_001767035.1 Acidobacteria bacterium RIFCSPLOWO2_02_FULL_61_28 | reverse complement strand
AACCAGATCATGCCGTCGGGAGCCACCGAAGGACGGCGCGGCCCCGACGGCTGCGTGGGCGTCGGGTAGGTGGTCCACTTTTTCGTCTTCGGTTCATAGCCCACGATGATGTGGGCGGTCATGCCCACGGCCCAAACCCGGTCCTGCTTGTCTACGGTCATTCCATAATAGTGGACATTCTTATATTGCGGCGCCGGGGTCCACTCCGTGATCTGCTTCGTCTTCGCGTCGAGCATCCCGATGCGGCTCGCGTCGTACAGCGAGGAGTACCAGATATTCCCCTGGGAATCGGCCCGCAGCGTGTGCGGCGCGCTCTTCGACGGCGTGCGGTATTGATGATGTTCCCCCGTCTTGGGGTCCAGCTCCCCGACGGAGCTGTTGTCGAGTTCGGTCCAATACACGCGCCCCTTGGACTCGATGATGCCGTGCGGGACCACGCTCAGCGCGGTGCGGCCCGCAAGCTTCCACTCCTGGAAGCGGTCCGGGTAATTCAGATTCACGAGGTCCATCTTCAGAATCGAGCTCATGGCCGTGTCCACCATCCAGACCGCCTGAGAGACGGCGCTCGGATAGATGTCGTGACTGCCCCGCCGACTCACGTCGCGTCCGCTGGCTGCTTTTCCCGGCGGGGGCATATCATACTGGACCCACCTCGCTTGAGAAAGTACATTTTCGTCGAGCGGCAGGTCGTCTAGTTTCAAATCCCGCCGTTTCGAACCGATTCCGAAGTTGGCCGCGAAATATTTGACCATAGCTTCCCGTTTTTCGGCAGAAATTTCATCGGGTGAAACGATGGGGATTTCTCTCGGCTCGCGGGGGATAAACATGCGATCCACGGCGAGTTTCCAGCCCGCTTCGTCGCGTGGCGCCATCTTATGCCACGGAATATGCTCCAGGCTGTGACATCCTGCGCACTCGTTGAACAACACGTCGCGGCCGGGACCGGGAGGATACAGCGTGTCGAGGTCTACGAGTTCCACATTGCTCGCTACTCCCTTGTCAGTCAGCGCCAGGTCCGCCGTCTTCGTCTCTCCCGGCTTTAACTCGACCGTCACCTTGGTCGAGTCAAATCCATCCTGCAACGCCGACACCTGGTAGGTTCCCGGCAGGAGATTGAAGACCTGATATCCGCCGTTCTTCGTGAAAACGATATAGGAAATCTTGCGCACGGTGTCGCTCGCCTTGACGCGAACCGCACGCACCAAGCCCTTGTTGGCCGTTACGGTTCCGGAAATCACGCCCGTGGGCGCGTTTCCCGTTTGCCCGAAACTGCCTGGGGCAACCGACAACAACAAGGCTGCCAGCATTGCACCACTCGCCAATGAATAATTCTTCACGCGCATGATGACGTTCCTCCCGATCGTTATAGATTACGGTAAAGCCAAAGCCCCGTTAATACGCCAACGGATTGGGGCGCAGTTGAATGTGACTCACCGAACCCATCTTGGATTCCGTGAATCGGGGCATGTAAGAACTGTAGGTTGCCCAAAGGCCGCGGCCCTTCCATCCCGCTTTCGGATCGTCAATCCGTCCGTCCAGGCCGCGCGTGTAGAAAGGCAACGGATACGGCACCTGAATCACGGAGAACGTTTCTTTGCGGGGGTCGAAAATCATCAACGAATCCGAGGTGGTGCCGCAGACAATCACCGTGCCCTTGCCCAGTCCGAGCACATCAAATTGGTCCACCCAGAGGAAGTACGGAAACACGGTCGTTCCGGTCTCTTTCCCCGTGCCTTTCAGTTTCGGTCCCGGCAGCTCCCAATAGGAATACTGCTCGGTCTTGGGGTCAAATCGTCCCAAGTGGCCGCTCCCGGCCGAAAACCATATCTTTCCGTCGGTACTGGCGTCAATGCCATGCGGAACACGGCCGGGCGGGGTCAGGGGATAATCCTTGAATTTCCGGCTCTTCGGATCAAACATGTAGAGCTTATTGAGGGGACCTCCGCTCTCACCATTGGATTGCCAAACCGTCCCATCCAAGGGGCTGATGGCCACGCCGTACCCCCAGCCGCCCACGTTTTTTCCGGTGCTCGGATCAATCCGCATCCAAGCCGTTTGGGCCGCTGCCTCGGTCCCGGCCGGATCCTTTGGGTCGAGCTTGTTGGTATCCAACATCCCGAGGGAAACCGGCGGGTCCGAAGGTGAACATGTTCGGATTGAACCATTGATTGGGATTCCCATGAATGACCTTGCTGTGGTCGAAGACCTCAGCTCGCGGATTACCGATCAGTGCCTGGGCCAAACTGGCGATAGCCTCGTTTCCCTCTCATGCAGTCCCCCCTTGTTGAGACACTCGGTTCAGCAAATAATATGAGAACATCTGACGATAATTCAGAGCGACAAGCTTCCCTGGCTCCTGTGCGAGGCGGGAAACAAAGAATCTACTTCGACTGGACGTTTCGAATTCCAACTTCCCATCTGCCCAAATCTATCCTCAGCCCCATACCGTGTCAAGCGCAAACACCCCGCCTCCGTTGGACAGTGGGCTCGTGGAAGCCCAGCGGTGCGGATTCGTCTCGTCGGGCTACTGTGATTCTCCGAGTCACCGGGCAAGCGCGTCACCGGGCCGACCGGAAGACGAGCTGCAATTCTTCTCTCCAGTTTTCGGCAAGGCCGAGCCGAACGACCTCGATGGCCGGAGAGAAATATCGCGAAACGATTTCGCAAGCGGAGTGGAATTGGAGCGCGGGACTTACCAGCAACAGCAAGGGCGGTTCGGAACTCAGAACCCGGCGTGCAAAATATCGGTGCCGTTCAAACTCGCCCCGCTGCTGATGCCACTGCACCCGCATCCAGTAATCCAGAGCTTGCAGCGGCAGATGAATGTCTTCCGACGCTTTGAGTTCCACCACCACCAGACGGCCTTGGGAATTGAGCGCCAGCAAATCCATCACCCCGCGCTCGGTCCCGGAGACAGCCGGAACCTGTTCGTAAACCGCGCCGGGAATCAGGTCACAGCCGAGGCAGGTGATTTGCCGGAGCAGCAGGCTTTCGAGCCACCGTTCCGGCCACATGCGGTAGAAGGGATGCTGCGGGTCGGGTGATTCCGGACGGCGCCAGCGCAGAAGCTTGCTCACCAATCGTTCCAATTGGGCAAACGCTTGCTCCTCGAGCGGAGTCTCCGCCCGGCCGATTCCAAAAACCACGCCCCGGGTTGTTTCTCTCGCAAAGGGGAAACCTCGCACGGACCAGCAACCGAACCCGTCCGGACCGCTGCGCCGATCAATGACCGGGCTGATCGCTTCGATCCGTTCGATCCAGCGTTCGACCGGAGGGGAGTGAGGGATTGGCTCCTCCACCGGCGCCAGGCTGGTTTTCAAATTCCCTACATCCGCCGGATCGCGGCGGCGGACGTCATCGCCTGTCTCATAGACTTCCCACTGGGCCAATTGCGAATCCATCCATGCCAGCCGGTGCAGCGTGGTGGCGACCCGCTTGGCGGGGACGAATATCTTCAGGCCCGTGATGACCTTCTTCGCGCGGTGGCGCCGGAGCCAATCGAGCCAGATCAACCCGTAGGTGAGAATCCCTTCGGCGGCCGAGGGGTCCTCCTGCTCTCCGGAGCCGATCACGGCCCAGGCCTGTTGCCCCCGGCAGAGCAGTCCGCGGGTGTAGCGGCCGGAAAACGATTGCGCCAGGTTGGTTTCCGAACTCAGTTCCTCAATCTTCCACTGCGGAAACAGTTGTGCCAGGAAGCGCCGCAACGCCTG
>MEKR01000132.1:997-2938 GCA_001767035.1 Acidobacteria bacterium RIFCSPLOWO2_02_FULL_61_28 | reverse complement strand
ACTCCGCGAGAATCAAGGTTCCCGGCGGACCTTTCCCAAACTTTTGGAAGCGAAGCTCCATCCGCCCGGCGGTTTCCTTCTGAATGCCGGTAATCTGGCGAACAGCATTGCTCTGCTCATTCCAGACATGCCAGAGAAGCTTGTTGTATTCCGTCGAAAGCGAATAGTGGCTGGTGGAGAGGTCCCAAACCTCTCGTCCGGATTCGGTCAACAGGGGGTGGCGCAGCCCCAGCACGAAGAATTCAATCCGTTCTTTCAGGTCATCCCACGAGGCGGCCGGCTTCATGGACGCCATTATAGCCCCGCAGGGTCATGCAGGAGGCAGAGGAGACACAGGAAGCAGACGAGGCAGAGGAAATTGCCCCCTTTCTCCTTTGCTTCCTTTGCTTCCTTTGTTTCCTTTGCTTCTTATGCTTCCAGATTAGTTGTTCAGCAACGGAATGTCTTTGGGCGGCTGTGGAAGCGACTGGAGAAAGGCGTAAATGTCCGCCAGTTCCGTGTCCGTGACGACTTTACTGGTGTACGGAGGCATCTGGCCTGCCGGCTGGCGGATGTAGCGGCTGAAAGCTACGAAGGGAACGGGGTTGGGGCCAAGGCGCGGTCCGGCGATGCCTCCCTGCGCTTCGCGGCCGTGGCACTGGAAGCAGCCATAGCTGGCAAAAATCCGTTTTCCGTTTTGGGTATTCCCCGCTGGGGCAGTCTGCGCTCCGGGGGTGGCTCCCGGAGTCTGCGCTTCCGCGCCGAGACGCGCAACGATCAGGGCCACCGCGATCATCAACCCGGCGGCGGCGATCCTTACGCTGCGGTGTCGAACAAATCGGTTCACACGGGCCTCCTTAGCGCGGCTGCGTGACGACGTCAATCAGCGCCGGCTCCCCGCGTTCGACCGCCGCGATCCCCCGCCGGATGGCCGGACCGAGGTCTTTCGGGTCCGTAATAGGCCCTTCGCCGTAGAGACCCATGCTCTGGGCGAGTTTGGCGTAGTCAATGTTGGGGTTGTCAATCGCCGTGCCGATATGGGAGTTGGCGATGCCGCGATTGTGCCGGTTGGCCATGCGCTGGATGTGCATGACCTCCTGATGATACGAGCGATTGTTGTGCATGACGCTCAGGATCGGGATGCGGTGATGCGCGGCCGTCCAGAGGACGCCGGGGGCGTACATCAGGTCGCCATCGTTCTGGATGCTGACCGACAGCCGGCCATATTTCCGGTTCGCCAGCGCAGCGCCGACCGAGGAAGGCGCGATGTAACCGACGCCCGCGCCGCCGGAGCCGCCGATGTGGTGATACGGCTTCTCGAACGCCCACAGCCGTTGCGCCCAGCCGTTGGCGCTTCTGGCCTCCGACACCAAGGACCAATCCTTATTCTTGATCTGCTCCCACAATTCTGCGGCTAGCCGTGCGGTGCTGATCGGGCTGGCGTCCCAGCCATAGGCCGCTTCGGCGCGGACCCGTTCCCTAGCTTCCTGACGCGCCGCCGCCAGTTTGGCGCCGCGATCCTGGAACGCCCTCTTGCGATCGGCGTTGGTGAGGCGCTTGACGGCCTCGATCAGCGCGGGAAGCGTCGCCTCGGCGTCAGCGGCGATGGACAAATCCACTTCCGCGTAGCGCTGGAAATCCTGGTAGTTGCTCTTCGCATAGAGATCGCCGGCGGTGATGTGGATCAGCTTCGTGCCCGGCCGTGTCAGCAAGCGCGAGCTGCGGTGCAACTGATCGCGGAACGAGTTGACGGTGCCCCAGAAGTCCCAGACCTCCAGGCCGAGGATGACATCCGCGCCGGCGATCAGCCGCCCGGGGCGGTCGCTGTGGTTGAGGGGATGCCGCGAAGGAAAATTCATACGCCCGGCCTGGTCAACAACCGGAGCCTGCAAGAGTTCGGCCAGCTCGACCAGATACTTCATCCCGGCTGCTGTGCGCGCGGCGCGATCGGCGACGATGACG
>MEKR01000132.1:0-982 GCA_001767035.1 Acidobacteria bacterium RIFCSPLOWO2_02_FULL_61_28 | reverse complement strand
ACCAGCAGGCGCGCCGCCTCGGCCACCGCGCCCGAATCGCCCTGCGGCGGGGACGCCAGGGTGAGTTTGGGGATTCGCAGCTTGGCGCTCTGCGAAACCGGAGATTCCTGAAGGTCGGTGTCCACCACCATCACCACCGGCATCATCGGCGGCGTCATTGCAATTTTGTAGGCGCGCACGGCGGACTCGGAAAAGTGCGGGAGCGAGATCGGCAGATCGTCCCACTTGGTATAGTCGCGAACCATCGCCGCCGCATCCTGGACGCTGTGCGCCCATTCCACTCCCGGCCGTCGCGTGGTCGCGTCAATCGTATTGCCGAGAATGATGTAAACCGGCACGCGGTCGCAATAGGCATTGTAGATCGCCATCGAGGCGTGTTGCAGCCCGACCGTGCCGTGCGCCATCACCAGCACCGGTTTGCCCTCGATCTTGAAGTAGCCCTGGCCCATGGCGACCGAGGATTCTTCATGGCAACAGGTGAGGAACTCGGGCGCGCGGTTGCCGCCGTAGTTGACCACCGATTCCTGCAGCCCCCGGAAGCTCGATCCCGGATTGGAACAGATGTACTCGAAGCCGAGCGACTTGATTACATCCACCATGAAGTCGGAGCCGGTGCGGTCCGTGGTCAGCATCTCGACTTCATGCGCCGCCGGCTCAGTTGCGGGCGGCGATGACGGGGCCTGCTGCGCGCTTAAAACATTGCTTTTTGCGACCAGCGCCGCTGCGCTGCCGGCGGCAAGTTTCAGGAAGTTGCGACGATCCGAGGAGATTTTCTGGGATTTGGCCATAGTCTTGGCACCGCCTGTAGAGTTTTGCCCCGCTCCGGACCTCGATTGCTCCTACTTTCTGCCTGGACGAACCCTTGTCCCTGCAAGGCAATGCGCTGATGTTACTGAAAGCGGTTGCGGATGTCAATCATTTGTGCCCGACGGGGAATGGATTCGGGAGCGCGTCCAAATCGATTCCAGTCCCTCCCCCTCGG
>MEKR01000131.1 GCA_001767035.1 Acidobacteria bacterium RIFCSPLOWO2_02_FULL_61_28 | reverse complement strand
ACGCTCAACCTGCTGCGGGGATTTTTGCGCCGCGAATCCCACCGTCTTCGCATGTTGCACCGCTACGGCCTGAGCGGCCTGGAAGTGGCGGCGGGACGCGCCCAGGCCGTGGACGCCGTGATCACGCACGTCTACCGCCTGGTTCTCGAACGCTTCCGGGAACGGTCCCCTTCGTACAAAGCGGACCCGTCCGTGGCCGTGGTGGCGGTGGGCGGGTACGGGCGGGGCGAACTCTGTCCTCATTCCGACGTGGACCTGCTGATCCTCTATGACCGCTCCTCGCTCGAGTTCAGCCGGTTTCTGGCGCGGGAGCTGATCTACCTGCTCTGGGACATCGGCCTGAAGGTGGGGCACAGTTGGCGCACCGCGTCGCAGTGTCTGGAGATGGCCCGGGCGGACTCCTCGGCCGAGAACGCTCTGCTCGATGCGCGGTTCCTGGTCGGCGGACGCGCGGTCTTTGACTCCCTCCTGACGTTGCTCCGCAAGCATTGGTCGTCGAACCCGCGGGCTTTTATCGAACGGAAACGCAATGAACTCGAAGAGCGCTACGGCAAGCTGGGCGAAACGGTCTTGCTGCTCGAGCCGAACGTGAAGGAATCGCCGGGAGGGCTGCGCGATTTTCACACCATGCTCTGGCTGATGCGCGGAGCCTGGGGGATCGAGAACGAAGCGGAGGGGGAACGGGCCGGGATTGTCTCGGCGAAAGACTGGCAGCGTGCCCGGCGCGGCTACGACTGGATCCTGCGCGCGCGGAACGAACTGCACTACCTGACCGACCGGCGCGCCGACCAGTTGACGCTGGCGCTCCAGCCCGAAGTCGCCGCCGGGCTGAAGATGCGTCCCGAAAAGCACCTGCTGCCCGCCGAAGTCTTCATGCGCCACTACTTCCAGCACGCCGAGAACGTTCACCAGGTGATGCGGCTGGCGCTGGCTGCAGCCCTGCGCGAGAAGGGGAAAGCACGTCGCCAGGTCCCGCTCGAGTTGCTGCACGGTTTGCCCTTGGTTCAAACCGACAGCGAACTCCGGCTGGCGGATGGTGCGCTCGATCGCTTCCCCAAAACGCCGCTCGACATGATGCGGATTTTCCCTCTGGCGCAGCAGCTTCAACTGCGGCTGGGAGAGGACCTCCAGGACACGGTGCGAAACAATCTCTCCCTGCTGCGCCGCTCCTGGCAACGCCACCCGGAAATGAGCGCTGTCTTCTTGGAGATGCTGCGGCGGCCGGGATCGGTGGGGCCGGCTCTGCGGGCGATGCATTCTTGCGGGTTTTTGGGAAAGTACCTGCCGGAGTTCGGGCACGTCACCCGGCTGATGCAGCACGATTTCTATCACCGCTACACCACCGACGAGCACACCTTGCGCGCCATCGAGCGGCTGGATGAAATCTGGCGGCGTCCCCCGCCGACGCTGGAGCGGTACCGCGATTTGACATATCACATCTCCGACCCGGCTCCTCTTTATCTTGCCCTGCTGCTCCATGACGTGGGCAAGGGCCTCGGAGGCGGGCACTCGGAAAAAGGAGCGCAGCGCGCCGTGGCCGTGTGTGAGCGGCTGGGTCTGGTATCAAAAAAAGTGGCGCAAGTGGAGCTGCTGGTGCGCCAACACCTTCTGCTCTCGCACCTCTCCCAGCGCCGGGACCTTTCCGACCGCCGCGTGGCGCAGCGGGCCGCCGAGGTCGTCGGAGACCTCGAAACCCTCTCGATGCTTAGTTTGCTGACGTATGCCGACACCGCCGGGGTCGGCCCGGATACTTGGACAGAGTGGAAGAACTCCTTGCTGTGGGAGCTTTGCGAGCGCGTACACGCCGAGTTTTTGGGGCTGGAAGAGGCCACCGCCCAGGAAGAAGAAAAGCTCCGCGAGACCCGTGTCCGTGTTCTCGAACGGCTCGAAGGAGCCGAGGCCCCGGAGCTTTCCGAGAAACCGCTGTCGAAGGAAGTTGCCCGCGCCTGGATGGAGGAGCATCTGGCTCTTCTGCCGCGCCGCCATCTCTTGGGGTATCGGCCGGAGTTGGTTGCCCAGCAAATTCTGCTGGCGAGGCGCGTCAGCCGAACGGGGCCGGCGGTAGCGTTCATCCCGGTCGAAGAGGAAGGCTACACGTGGATGCTCTTGTGTTGTCCCGACACGCGGGGTCTGATTGCCAAGGTTGCCGGGACGCTGGCCGCGCTCCAGGTGAACATTCTGGGGGCGCGCGTGGATACGCGCAAGGACGGCATGGCGGTGGACGTGCTGTGGATTTCAACCCCTCGCGGCAATGTCATCTCCGACCCCGGGCAACTGCGCCGTATCGGGACGACGGTCGAGGGAGTGCTCCAGGGAACGCTCGATTTCGAAGAGATCACCGCCCGCATCGGGGGCGAACCAATGGGTCCGGTCACGAAGCGTCCCCAACTCAGCTTCAACAACGAAGTCTCCGAGAGTTGTACCGTCCTGGAAGTGTTGGCGGAGGACCGCCTGGGACTGGCCTACTCAATGGCGCGCTGCCTGACCGGACTGGGCTTGAATATCGTCTTTGCGAAGCTGGCGACCGAAAAAACGATGGCGTTTGACGTCTTCTATCTCACCGACTCGGCGGGCGGAAAACTCGCCGAGGCCCGCTGGGGAGAAGTGCTCTCCGAACTCGAGACCGCCCTTCATTTGCCTCGCGCCGCCACGAGCGCTCCGATCGCTAGATGATGCTGATAGGTTCGAATCTTCCCCCTGCCCGGAATAACAGGAGAGTCGTGCTTCCGCGTCGCCGATGATGGAATGTGATCCTTGTTAGCCCGGATTTCTCACCAGCATTCGGGGAAGGAGGTGGCGTCTTCGAAAATCCCCGAAGGGGATTTACAGGGAAAGCCGGGGGCAACGCCCCCGGAAATGGGCGTTGGACAGTTCGACCCTGAAAGGGTCGCACAAAATTCCGAGCAGGGATGTCCGACCCCTTCAGGGTCGGTCCGGATGTACACACTGTTCCGGGGGCGTTGCCCCCGGCTA
Organism: Acidobacteria bacterium RIFCSPLOWO2_02_FULL_61_28; assembly: GCA_001767035.1. Classification (GTDB taxonomy): domain Bacteria; phylum Acidobacteriota; class Terriglobia; order 2-12-FULL-54-10; family 2-12-FULL-54-10; genus 2-02-FULL-61-28. Next base: position 13,397 of record MEKR01000131.1, on the reverse strand, counting down.
CTCATGTTATGCCCTTTCAGGGCAACGAAAACGAAGCCTCGATGTCCATGGCTGGTGAGAAATGCGGGTTAGCCGCCCGACGGGGCCGCGCCGAAGCGCCGCCACAGGTAATAAACGGGCAGACCCAACAGGACGATAATCAGACCGGGCCAGGTATACATCGGCTTATAGACAAGAAGCGCCCACTCGACGAAACCGGCGATCCCGATAAAGATGAGCGGCACCCAGGGATAGCCCCATGTGCGGTACGGCCGCGGCAGGTCGGGACGCTTCCGCCGCAGGACAAACAGGCCGCAGGTCGTCAGGATATTGAAAAGCAACACCGCAAAGATGATGTAGTCGAGCAGTTGGCTATAGGTCCCGCTCAATGTCAGCAGGCAAGACCAGACTCCCTGCACCGCCAGGGCGATTACCGGGGTATGGTAGCGGGGATGAACTTTCGAGACGGAGGCGAAAAAGAGCTTGTCGCGCGCCATTGCGTAGTAGACGCGCGCTCCCGACAAGATGATCCCGTTGTTGCAGCCGAAGGTCGAGATGACCACGGCCACAGCCATCAGGACCATGCCCACCGGCCCGAAGATGACCTGGGCCGCGGCCGTTCCCACCCGGTCCTCCGCCGCGTACTGAATTCCGCGTGCGAGCGGCGTAGTTCCGTCTGGCGAGCCTTCGAGCGGCAGGACTCCGAGATAAACGAAGTTCGTCACAACGTACAGCAGGCATACCAAGCCTACGCCCAGGACCATTGAACGGGGGAGGTTCCGGCCGGGATTCTTGACTTCCTCTCCGGTGAAGGCGATGGCGTACCAGGCGTCCGCCGCGAAGATGGGGCCGACCAGAGCCACTCCCAGCGCGGCCAGCGCGGCATAATTCCAGGGCACGTTTCCCAAAAAGTTACCGAAATTGGCCTCCACGGCCTGCGCGTTCCAGCCGACGATAACGCCGAGCAGCGCCAGGGCGAGCAAGGCGCCGGTCTTGGTAAACGTGAAGAGGTTCTGCACAACCGCGCCCAAACGAATCCCGAAGCAGTTGATTACGGTCAACACCGCGATCGAGACGATGGCCGCCAACTGTTGCGTCGAAACCGCCGCCAGAAAGCGGTGTGCCGTAAACGGAAGAACGAATTCACCGAGGTTGACGACGTAACTGGTTGAGGATATGGCCGGGACGAGCACTCCCAAAAACCGCGCAAAGGCCACCGCAACCGCCGCCACGGTTCCCGTATTGATGACCAGGAAGAGCGTCCAGCCGAAGAGGAAACCCATCAACGGTCCAAACGCCTCGCGCAAGTATGCGTACTGGCCTCCGGCGCGAGGGAAAGCCCCGGCCAGTTCCGCGAGGCCCAAAGCACACGCCTGGGTGAACACCCCGGCCAGGACCCAGGCCAGGATCAACAGCGCCGGAGAGGGGACCTGACGGGCGACGTCGGCCGAGACGATGAAAATCCCCGACCCGATCATCGAGCCCATCACAATCATGGTCGAGTCCAGCAGTCCGAGACCCCGGATCAACGACGGGGCTTGTTTGGAAGTCGGCGGGATGGCTTTGTCGGACATGGTCTTGAACCGAGCCGCGACCGTGAGGGAGCGGGCACGAAGGCAGTGACGAGTGCAAGTGGCCAGTGACGAGAAAAGCCGCTACGTGACGGTTAGTCCCAAGACTAGTCACTCTTCACTCGTCACTTGTTACTGCGTTTACTCCGCTTGCTCCCGCGCGCGGCTCGGACTTCTGACTCCTTGTCTTCAGAACTCTCAGGAACTCCCTGGCTCGCTCCTCAATATCGGACGCGCCGAGTACGTCCCGGACCACCGCCACCGCATCGGCGCCTGCGGCCAGCACCGCTGGGGCATTTTCCATTGTAATTCCGCCGATGGCGACCAGGGGTTTGTCTGTGAGCGCGCGGACCTCGGACACCGTGGCGAGGCCGACGACCGGGTCGGGGTCCTGCTTGGTTGTGGTCGGGAAAACGGGGCCGATGGCGATGTAGTCCACCGGCAAGCCCGCCGCGCGGCGGGCCTGGTCCAAGTTATGCGTGGAATAGCCGATCAGCCGCCCTTCGCCGAGAAACCGCCGGGCCTTCTCTGGCGGCAAATCGTCCTGGCCGAGGTGCACGCCGTCCGCGCCACACAGATCAGCCACATCCGCGCGATCGTTCACCAGGAATGCCCCGCCCAACTCGTGAGTTCGCCGGGCCAGTGCCGCGCACTGTTGAAAATGACCCCGTAAGAATCGGGCCTTGTGACGATACTGAATCACTTTGACTCCGGCGCGGAGCAGCGCTTCCAGGACGGTCTCAGGCGGGATGTCGGGACGCACGGCCGGATCCAGAATGGCATAGAGCGGCGCTTCGTCAAATAGTTGCCCGATCAGCATGACAGTGATGAGTGACGAGTGACGAGTGGCGAGTGACAAGGAAGGAGTCAGTAGTCAGGAGCCAGTAATCAGAATAAACCCACGGTGCGCCTAAGAACCCTCGACGATGCCCATTCTGACTCCTGCGTTCTGGCTTCTTTTCTTCACTCGTCACTCATCACTTGTCACTGCTTTATTTCGCCGCCAGGACAGGGCGGGACTGGTAGCGTTCCAGGAAGCGGAGGTTGTAATTGCCCCGGATAAAGTCGGGGTCCGCCAAAATCCTCCGTTGGAGCGGGATGGTGGTCTGGACGCCTTCGACGATGAACATCTCCAGAGCCCGGCTCATGCGGCTCAAGGCTTCCTGGCGGTTCCGCCCGTGCACGATCAACTTGGCGAGGAGCGAGTCATAGTAGGGATGCACGAAGCACTCGGGGTAGGCGGCCGAGTCCACCCGGACGCCGGTTCCGCCGGGCACGTGGAAGGAGGCGATGCGGCCCGAGGAAGGAGCGAACGTGGCCGGGTCTTCGGCGTTGATCCGGCACTCGATACTGTGTCCCCTCAGGAGAATTTCGCCGCCGGCGATCTCTGACAGCGAGGCGCCACCCGCCAGCAGGATTTGGCTCTTGACCAGGTCAATCCCGGTCACCATCTCCGTCACAGGATGCTCGACCTGAATCCGGGTATTCATCTCGATGAAGTAGAGTTCGCCCTGCTCGTCCATCAAGAACTCGACCGTGCCGGCATTGGTATATCCAATGCGGCTCAGCACGCTCTCGATCAGCCCGCCGACCTTCCGGCGCGCCTCGGGGCGAACCGAGGGGGCGGGTGACTCCTCCAGGATTTTCTGGTAGCGGCGCTGGACGCTGCATTCGCGTTCGCCGAGGTGGAGCGCCTTGCCGGCGTGGTCCACCAGGACCTGGAACTCAATGTGGCGGGCGTTCGGGATCAGCTTTTCGATGTAGAGGTCATCGGAGCCGAAGACCTGCGTGGCTTCTCGCCGGGCAGCTTCGAAGGCCGGCGCGATTTCGGCGGAGAACTGGGCAATGCGCATCCCCCGGCCTCCCCCGCCCGCCGCAGCCTTGATCAGAACGGGATAGCCGATGGCGGCAGCCCACTCGGCCGCTTCTTCCGCGCTGCGGACGACCCCGTCGGAGCCCGGCAGCACCGGCAGTCCGGATTCCTTCATTTTCTCGCGGGCATTGCTCTTTTCCCCCATCAGGCGGATCAGTTCCGGCGAGGGTCCGATAAAGGTAATGCCCGAGGTTTCACAGACCTCCGCGAAGTTGGCGTCCTCGGAGAGGAATCCGTAGCCGGGGTGGATGGCGTCGGCGCTGGTGATGGCCGCCGCGCTGATGACGCTGGGGATGTTCAGATAACTGGAACTCGGCCGGGGCGGACCAATGCACACGGCTTCGTCGGCAAAGCGTACCGGCAGGGAGTGGGCGTCGGCTTCCGAATAAACCGCCACGGTTCGAATGCCCAGCTCCTTGCAGGCGCAGATCACCCGCAACGCAATTTCCCCGCGATTGGCTACCAGTATCTTCTTAAACATACCGGATTCGGATATGGATCGAATCGCCGCGAACCGCTCCCGGCCGCCCGCTCAGGAACGCTTGGCCGAAGAAACGGCCGGTCGCAGATCAAACAGCGGCTCTCCGTACTCGACCGGCTGCCCGTTCTCCACGTAACATCGGACCACCTCGCCGGCGATCTCCGCTTCGATTTCATTCATCAACTTCATCGCCTCAATGATGCAGAGCACCTGCCCCGGCTGGATGCGGTCGCCGACCTGAACAAATGACGGCGCTCCCTGGATCGGAGCGGCATAGAATGTGCCGACCATGGGGGAACGGACCACATGAAGTTCTTCGGCCGGCGCTGGGGCTGGAACCACCGGGGCGGGTACGCTGGGAACTGGCGACGGGGCTGACAGAGACGGGTGCGCAGCCGCAGGGCGGCTCTCAGCCGGATGCGCTGCCGGCTCGGGTGCTCGGAACCCGGCCGGGCGGCTGATCTTCAGCCGCTCCCCGTTGCGCTCCAGTTCAAGCTCGGTGATCCCCTTTTCTGTGATCAGATCCACGAGTTCTTTGATTTCTTTGAGGTTCATGCAGCTCGGTTCGTTCGGTCCCTCGGTTTTCTCGGTTGGCTTGTTATAGCACCGTGAGTTCCTTTGGCGTACGGGTCAGCACTTCCGCTCCCTCTTTTCGAACCACCACGATATCCTCGATGCGGACTCCGCCGAAGCCCGGAATATAAACGCCCGGCTCGACCGTCACGACCGCCCGTTCGGGTAAGGGTGTACGTTGCTTCTTGCCGAGGCGGGGAAGTTCGTGGATCTCGCGCCCGACTCCATGCCCGGTCCCGTGCGTGAAGTAGCGCCCATACCCGTATCGCTCGAGGACCTTTCGCGTCGCCCGGTCCACGGCTGCGCACTCCACCCCAGCCTTCACGGCTGCTTCGCCCTCCTGCTGGGCTTCCAGGACGGCATGATAAACCCGGGCCGCCTTCGGCGTCGGTTTCCCGAGGAAGACCGTCCGGGTCATGTCGCTGGCATACCCGTTCAGTATAGCACCGAGGTCGAGGAGAATACATTCGCCGGCCTGGAGCGGGCGCGTCCCGGCGCGGGCGTGAGGAAATGCGGTCCGCGCGCCGAACGCCACAATGGTTTCAAACGAGGGTCTTTCCGCTCCGTACCGCCGCATGCGATATTCGATCTCGGCGGCTACCTCGATCTCGGTGATGCCCGGCCGCAAGAGGGGGAGCGTTTCGGAATAGGCCCGGGAGGCCAGGTCCACCGCCCGGCGGATTTGTTCGATCTCCCCTTCGTCTTTTTCGATCCGCAGGGTTTCGACCCAACCGTCCGTGGCAACCAGCCGTTTCTTCGGGAGCAACTCCCGGATTCGCTTTTGGGTCAGGAACGAGACCGCGCCGCCTTCAAACCCAACCCGGGAGAGGCGGCTCCGGTTCATCCGCTTCACCACCGCAACCAGAGCGTCGCCCGATACGATCACCACGCGTGACTCCTGCACCTGTTCGTGAGCCTGCAGATCGTACCGCGGATCGGTGAGCAGGAACGAATCGCGCAGCGTCACCCAGAGGATGCCTGCGGTCCCCGAGAAACCGGTCAGGTAGTGAACATTCGGGAGCGACGTCACCAGAAGCCCCTCCAGGCGTCCTTCTTCGAGGCGCTTCCGGAGCTTGGCTAACCGGATCCGATACGGCGATGGTTCTGCCTGTGGCATGCGGCTGACTTGACCGGCTCCCTCGCGGTCGCGGCTCTGATGGACTGCCTGAAAACAGCAAGGACTCCCGCGCGGGGAGTCCTGAGCCTGGGGCAATGTGAGTCTCGGTTAGGATTGCACGATCCGCGGCGTAATAAAGAACAGCAGCTCCCGGGTATCGGAGCTGGTGGCCTTGCGCCGGAACAGGTTTCCGATCAGCGGGATGCTGCCGAGCAGCGGAACCTGCTGTTCCGTCAGGGTATTGGTGGTCTGGATGACACCGCCGAAGAAGACCGTGCCGCCGTTGCCGACCAGCACCTTCGTGGTGGCCTGCTGGGTGTCCAGCGCCGGGATGCCCTGGATTCGCGGAATGCCGGGGTCCAGGGTGGTGTTCTCGACGTCCGTGGACAGGAAGATGGTCCCCTCGGAGGTAATCTGCGGGGTGACGGTCAACCGCAAGACCACGTCAATAAACTGGATGGTGATCGTGTTATTGATCGAGGTCTGGACGGGGATGCGGACCCCCTGCTTCACGGAGGCTTCCACGTTGTTCTGCGTAATGATCTTCGGCCGCGACAGAAGTTTCCCCAACCCGCGGGACTCCGCCGCCGTCAGGATGGCGTCAAGCGCGAAGGTGGGAGTGCTGAGCAGAAAGGACGTGCCGGCGGTGGGGGCGACGGCTGCGAAGTTGGCGAGCATGGGCTGCGCCACGTTGGCAAACTTCGGTGGCTCGCCCGGCAGCGGCGGCTCCGGAGGCGCCCCGATGAACAACGGGGGTGTTGTGCCCCGCTTGATGGGACTCTCGCCGACCAGCCCGGTTCCGCCCAAAACCATCCGGCCGGAATTTCCCGAGGCGGCCAACTGGCTCCCGATATCCCGGGCGAAGGAGCGGCTGGCGGCGACGATGCGGGCTTCGATCTCGACCTGCTGCGCCTTCTGATCCAGCGTTCCGATCAGGCGGTCAATCTGGGCGATGGCGGCGGCAATGTCGGTAATGATGAGCATGTTGGTCCGGGGATCGGCAACGAGATCGCCGCGCGGGGAGAGGAACCGCTTCAGGGTTGCGACCAGCGCCGGCGCTTGCGCGTAGCTGAGCACGCGCGTCACGGTCTCTCGCGGCTGTCCCTGCTCGATCGCCAAGGCCAGGTCCCGGCGTTGCTTTTCTTCCGCTTCGAGGGTAGCCATGCGGGCGATGCGAACCACGTTGCCCAACACTTCCCGGCCGAGCTGACTGTTCTTCATCACAATGTCCATGGCCTGGTCCCAGGGCACTTCATCCAGGACGAGGGTGACAACCCCGCTCACGTTGGGATCCAGGACAACATTCAACCCGCTGATCTCGTGAATCAGCCGGAAAAAGTCTTTCAGGTCCACATCCTTCAGGTTCACCGAGATGGGTTCCCCGGTGTAGGTCTGCCGCTGGGCCGACATGGTGCTTGTCAGGCTGGGGGGAACGGCCGTTTGCTGCGCCACCAGAACAGGTTCCGGTAAGCGGGAAGCCGCGGGGATGGGAGCCTGCGCTGCCGGGGCGGGGGCGCTCGGGGGAACAACGGCAGCGGCAGCCGGCAGCGGTGCAGGAGGGTCGAAAACCTCCGGGACCGGAGAGGCAGCGAGTGCGGCCGGTGGCGTTCTCCGCGGCGGGACCGCGGCTGTGGGTTGGTTGGAAGCCAGCAGGACAGGCTCTTCCCGTTCGGGGGTTGCCGGGGCGGGAGCCGGCTTCTGCACTATACTCGCGGCCTCATCCCGGGTTGGGTTGCTGGACCGCTCGCTTACGGTTCCTTCGACTTCGCTTCCTTCGACTACGCTCAGGACAGGCAGGACAGGCGCGGCTCTGAGTTCGGCCTGCGGCAGGGGCGCGGGCGTCGCGGAAGCTCCCGTGGCTGGGGGCTTGGCAGACGCGGCAGGCTTCGTTTCGGCGGCGGTAGACTCACCCAGGGAAACCAGCAAGCCATTGGATTGGGGTCGCACCTCAAAGCGAACTCGGGAGTCCAAATCCATCACTACCCGCGTGATCGCCGGCTGGCGCGTCAGTTGGGCCACCCGGACGGACTTCAGCGGCGGCGCGTTCACCTCCAGGCGCCGCTGGCGGATTTGGTTCACCGCATTGGGGATGTCCACCACCAACCGATCCGGCTGGCGGAGTTCCATGGTGCGGTATTGCATGGTCGCGTCGCCGACTATCTCCACGTCTAATCCGGACCCATCTTCCGGCTGCGCCACCGAAATTTCCCGCACCGATGTCCGGCGAGGAGAAGCGGCGAAAATCGGGCGAGAACCACCGTTCCCTTGCGGGCGCGGTTCGGACTCCGATTTACCGGCGGCGGCGGCCACGGCTCGGGTGGGAGCGGCGGAGGCGGAGGGCTTTCCGGGATCTTTCTGCACACGGACCTGCAAGCCTTCGGGAAGTTCTGCGATGTTCACCTGCGCTTCCTCTTTCAGGGTCAGTTCCAACGCAAGATGGGGTTGGTTGTCGGCGCCGCGGTAGGTCAGCAGGCGGTAGCTGCGAACCAGCGGGGATTCGACCGGCTGGCTTTCCGGCGAATGGGTGCCGGAGATGCCCGTCAAATCCACGACAAACAGCCGGGAAGCGATCCGTGTCGGGCTATACTCGACCCGAGCCGGCAACCGCAACAGAACGGTCGTGGCCTGCCGGTCCACCGTCGTGCGGACGCCCAACAACTCCACCGCTGCCTGGGCCAGGCTTCCCGCCCACGCCAAACTCAGAACTAGGAGAACAATCCGGCCGTGTACGCTCATGAACCTGCTCCCTCCGCTATAATCATTCCCTCTGCGCGCGTGGTCCCCTTCGTCTGTTTTCATGCTGTTTCCGCTCCCGATCTTGGCTTATTGGTCCGCGGGCCGCAGGACCACCTCGCGGGTCCGCGTCCTGCCGAAGGAGTCCATGCTTCGTTCTTCCATGACAAAGCTGTCCGCGGTAATCCGGGTGACGACGCCATTACAAATCTCGTCCTTTTCGCGCATAAAATAGGCCCGCTTGGTTTTGTTGTCCACCACCGCGATCCACTGCCCTTCCACGTTTCGGGCAATTCCCTGCAATTGCAACTGCCCGACGATCAGGCTCCTCTTGCCCGGCTCCTTACAACTCGGCGGCAGGATCTCGGCTCTCTTGATCACAATGGCGCGAAAGGGATCCCGGGAGCCGCTGGGGGGAGGGGAAGCTTGCTGCGGGGCGCTTGCGGCGGGGCTTGGGGCGGCCGCCGCGGCGGGCTGCGCCGGTGGCGCGGGGGCCTGCCGGGCAGCCGTGGCCTGCGCGGCCACCTGCCGGCCTGCTTGTGCTTGCGCACGGGCCGGCATTCCCCTCCCGAGCAGGAACCCTGCGAGAATCGTTCCCCACACGATCCAGGCTTTCATGACATCCCCCCTCATCTTCTGGGTGCGGCAGCCGGAGATCCCGGCGCGGCAGGCGTCGCCGCCGCTGCCGGTTCCTCTCCCTCTTTGCTGAAGAAAGTGGTTACGCTGCAAATGGCGACCACGGTCTCGCCCGGACTGTAGGTATAGGCCTTCTGCCCGATGGACTTCCTGGCCTCGATGCTGCCCATTTTCAGTTCCGAGACATTGATGATGCGTTCGAGCTTGCCCAGCCGGTCGTAGAATTGGAGCACGTCGTAGAAGGGGCCGTCCATTTCGACCTCGAACGGGACCTCCACGTAATACTCCTGCTGCGAGACATTTCTGGCCGTGAAGCGCCGGACCATGATGCCGGAGGAGAGAGCCTCGGCCTGCACCTGGCGCACAAAATTGTCCACTTCCTTTTCGTTGGGAACGATCCGTTTCAGATTCTCCAACTGCGCCTCGAGCTGCTTGTTTTCCTGTTCCAGTTGATTGCGGCGCTCGCGGTACGGCCGGAGCGGCTCCACCTGCTGGGTCACCCGGGCTACCTCCGCCTGCTGTCTGACTACTTCCTCTTTGAGGGCCGGCAGAGGCCACACGTATTCGGAAATGGCCCACAACCCGGCGCCCACCGCCAGAATCACAGCCACCTGTATGGGCGGAGACAGTTCATTGAATTTCGGTACGGCGGCCATTAGCCCTCCTCAGTTTCCCCGGGCATCCCCGTCCTCACGTAGTAGGAGCCGGGGGAGCCAGCTGTCCGTTCACCGTGAAGATAAATCGTTCCATCTCTTTGTCGGCAGTATCCTGGGCCGTTTCTCTCAAATCCACCTCGGCAAAGATTCGGGCATTGATCAAGCGGGTGAGGAAATCGGCCACGGCCTTGACGTTCAACGCCGTGCCTTCGATCGTGACGGTCTGGCCCGTCTGTGTAAAACCAGTCAGCCAGAGGGAGTCCGTGCCCACCACGGCGGAAGCCAGAGTCGAGAGCAATCGCACGGGACCGGCCTGCTTGGCCTTGAGGCCCTCGATGATGTTGATGCGGCGTGTGAGCAAATCCTTGCGTCTCGAGAAGGTGTCATACTCCGCGCGAATGACCGTCAGCTCGGCCAGCTCCAGGTTCAAGGCGGCGACTTGCTCGTTCAACCGTTGGACTTGCTGCTGGAAGCGCCCGTGGCGCACGTAGGTGACGCCGCTGACCCCCAGCACCACCACGGCCAATAGGATCAAGGAGCGCCCGCCTTCCAGCGTCACGGCGGGCATGCGCGCGCGCTTCCTCTGCTTGGGCAACCCCATCAAGTTTACGCGGATCATAGGTCTTCAAAGCTCCTTAGCGCAAGTCCCGCCGCCACGGCCAGGCGCGGCCCTTGGGAGGATATCAATTCCCCGATGGGGCCGGTTTCGGCGTACTTGATGCGCCGGAACGGGTTCAATTGCTCGACCGGGATTCCCAGTTCCTGCTTCATCAAATCCGGCAGCCCGTACACGCGGGCCGAACCGCCGGCCAGGTAGAGCTTCTGGATGTGCTCCCCGCCGGCAGTGGCGCGGAAGAAATCAAAGGTCCGCTGAATTTCCAGCACGATGATCTCCGAAACCGACTTGATGACCGGCAGGCGCGCCTCGTCGCTGATGCCCGGCAGGGTGATCCCGGTCTTGAGCGTTTCGGCTTCGTCAAATCCCAGGTCGAGTTCCTTCTGCAGTGAGTCGGTGTATTGATTGCCTCCCACCGAGACATCGCGCGTAAACAGCGGCGTCCGGCCGCGCACAATGTTGATGTTCATGACGCTGGCGCCCAGATTGAGCAGCGCCACGGTCACATCGGGCGAAGGCTCGTAGTTGTATTCGTAGACGTTCTGGAGCGCAAAAGCGTCAATGTCCACGATGACCGGGGTGCGTCCCGCCAGCGTGATGACGTTCGTGTAATTGAGGATCTTGTCCTTCTTCACGGCCACCAGCAGGACTTCCATCGTGGGGCTGTCGGCCGGAGACTCCAGCACCTGGTAGTCCAGGTTGACCTCGGCGATATCGAAGGGGATGTGCTGGGCGGCTTCCATCGGGATGGCCCCGTCCAGCTCCTCGTCAGTCATCGGCTGCAGCGAGAGCTTCTTAACGATCACCGAATGGCCCGAGACCGCCGTGGCCACGTATTTCGTCTTGATTTTGTTTTCGGTGAAGATCTTGGCGATGCTGTTGGAGACCTGGCCGGTATCTACAATCGCCCCGTCCACGACGATTTCCGGGGCCAGAGGCTCGACGCCGACCTTGACGATCTCGATCTCCTTGCCCGTTTGCTTCAGTTCGACCACTTTCACGGAACTGGAACCGATGTCCATCCCGATCAGTGGCTTGCTTTTCCCAAACCCAAACATGTCGCCCCCTTGCCCCTATCCGACCCTCCGCCGCGAAGCTGCCGCTCCCTGGCGTCCGTTCCCCGCGCTCGGCTCACTCTGCAATTCCATCCAGCGATCCAACGTCGTTTTCTTCAAGCGCCAGCGGTTGCCCAGCTTGAACGCGGGAAGCCTCCCCTCCGCCAGATACTTGTAGAGCGTGTCCGGCGCGATTCCTAGGTACTGGGATGCTTGCCGTATGTTCATCACCTCGCGCAGGTCCGGCCCCGGGTCCGGCTTCACCTTCAGGCCATCAAGCAACCCTTTTCCCATTCCAGGCAATCTCCACCCTCCCGGAGGCAAAGCGCCCACAGTCCCCACAGGTATAGCTACTTCGGTTAAATAGCCACGTTTTTCCCTGTGGGTCAAGCTAAATCTCGGCTTTTATCGGCCCAGCACCCTTCATTTCCCCCTTGGTTTTTCTGCGCTGACGACGAAAGCCCAACATATTGTATCTTGGGGAGAAAGTACCACAATATCTGTGGTAGTCTCCTTACGCAAGAGTAAAGTATAGCAAAAGGTACTGCGGCAAGGGAAACCGAATCGCGCCACGGATTCCTTCCGCGTCGAGCCGACCCGGCTGAGGTCGGCTTGCGGACCTTCACGTAATGGGACTCCTCAATCTCATCACCCCCACCCTCCGCTCGGCGAGTTGTTACAGGGAAGCCTCTGTACATTGTGGCAGGAGAGCCAGAGGAGGAAGACGCGTCGAGCTGCGGCGCATCATCTGCGAAATCCGCGGCATGTGCGAAATTTTGGGATTCACCCGGCCTGAGGCAGGCCAATGGCTTGGAAATCTTCCTGGGTGTGAATCCAGCCCTCTTTGCCGTCAATACGGACCTTGAGCCATACATCGTCGGAGACGCCCAAGCCGACGCCGTCCGCATCTTCGTTCCAGATCACTTCGGTCTCGGCGGCCAGGAACTCGACCTTGGAGTCTTTTTTCACCACGACGTGGGCGCGCGTGCCCATCTCTTCATCCGCTTCCGGATGCAACCGCACAAAGGTCGTGTCCTCTTCCGCCGGGGCGCGGTCGGCCTCGATGCGCACTTCGCAGACGGGCTTCACGCCGCGCGCGGTCATCTTCTGGCAGCGCCACGCCGGGCCGATCGTGTTCTGGAACCAGAGAATCCGCAGCGGGATCATCACATAGAAATTGCCCGTCCAGACGCGGAAGTGCAGCACGTCGCCTTGCAGCCTCGGCTCCTCGGAAGTCCGAACCACCGGCTCGCCCGACTCCCCGTTGATCAGGCTGCCTTCCAGATAAATCGGCTTGCTGAAGGGAACGAGCTTGCCGTTGAGCGGCGCGGTGGGCGGTCCGGCAAAGAGGCTGAACACCTGCCAGGACAAACCGCCCAGCGGTGTCGAAGGCGACGCCCCGTAGGTCACCAGCAACCCGCTGCCCTGCTTGCCCTGCAAGGGCTGCGCCGAGGCGCCCGTGGTCTCGACGAAACGGTCCCCCTCCACCTCGTACGGAAAAATCTTGTCGTAGTGGACCACGCCCCCCGCGTCCTTGATCTCGAACTTGACGAGCGTTTCCTGCGAGTCCGGGTCCACGGCCTTTTCCCCCCGGATGCGCTTCATGTGCAGCAGGACCGTGAACCGCTGCCCTCGAATCTCAAACGGCCCAAGCTGGCGGTCAAAGTCTTCGAGGGTGGCGGCCTGTGCGGCAGCGCCTTGCTGGGCTTGGGCGCTCGCAGATTCCTGCGCCCGAGCGCGTGACGCAAGGGTCGCCACAAGGCAAAGCAATACGATGATCCGAGGCATATTCAGGCTCGGTGTCTCGCTCACAGCGTCGCCAGGAATTCCTCCCACGGCGTTGCGACCAAAGTTTCCGTGGTCGAATGCCCGTAGGCGCGGATGATCATGGCGGCCTTTTCGATCTGCTTGGGGTCCGCGGCCTCGACCACATCCACCACGTCGAAGCGCCCCAGCGTGGCGTAACTTTGCTTCCAATGCACGCCCCGGCACTCTTTCTTGATTCGGGTGGAAACATCCCGGGCGAGTTTCTTAAAGTCTTTCGGATTGCGAAAGGCTTCGGGAGAAAAGCGGCTGAGAATGACGTAAGTTGCCATCGCGCACCTCC
>MEKR01000130.1:53670-61842 GCA_001767035.1 Acidobacteria bacterium RIFCSPLOWO2_02_FULL_61_28 | reverse complement strand
TCGTGGACGTGGCTTTCGCGCAGTCCGGCAGAGGTCACGCGAACGAAGCGAGCCTTTTTTTGGAGCTCTTCCAGGTTCGCGCTCCCGCAATATCCCATGCCCGACTTCACGCCTCCGACCAGTTGCGAGATCATGGCTTCCAAGGGGCCTTTGTATGGGACCCTTCCTTCAATCCCTTCCGGGGTGATCTTGTCGCGCTGCGTCTGGGATTCCTGGCCGTAGCGGTCGCTGGGCCCCGATTCCATGACTCCGAGGGAGCCCATCCCCCGGTAGGTCTTAAACGTTCTGCCCTGGTAGAGCACGAACTCTCCGGGACTCTCATCGCAGCCCGCCAGCAAATTGCCGAGCATCACCGCGCTGGCGCCGGCGGCGAGCGCCTTGGTCACGTCTCCGGAGAACTTGATGCCGCCATCGGCGATGAGCGGGACACCCGCATCGCGCGTCGCGCGGCGGCATTCCAGGATCGCCGTGATCTGGGGAACTCCGGCGCCGGTCACCACGCGAGTGGTGCAGATGGAGCCGGGTCCGATGCCCACCTTGATGGCATCCACTTCGAGCTGCGCCAGCTCGCAGGCGGCTTCGAAGGTCGCGACGTTGCCGGCAACCAGATCGAGGTTCGGCAAGGCGCGGCGCAGGGTTCGCACCGCGTCCATCACCCGCGTCGCGTGGCCGTGGGCGGTGTCCACGGCCAGCACGTCCACCTTGACGCGCGCCAATTCCTGCGCCCGTTCCAGGAAATCTCCGGTCGCTCCCACGGCGGCTCCCACCCGCAGGCGTCCCTGCTCGTCCTTGGTGGCCAGGGGGTACTGGCGCTTCTTCTTGATGTCTTTTACGGTAATCAACCCGCGGAGGTTGTTCTGCCCGTCCACCACCAGGAGTTTTTCCACCCGGTGTTTCTGCAAAAGCTTTTCGGCCTCCTCCAACGTGGTTCCCACGGATGCGGTGATCAGGTTTTCCCGTGTCATCACATCGCCGATGGACAGATCCAGCCGCGTCTCGAAGCGGAGGTCGCGGTTGGTCAGGATTCCCACCAGCTTCCCGTTCCGGGTGACGGGCACGCCGGAGATCTTGTAGCGGCGCATCACTTCCAGCGCTTCCGCGATCTTGTTCTCGGGCGACATCGTGACGGGGTCCACGATCATCCCGCTCTCGCTGCGCTTGACCCGGTCCACTTCGAGAACTTGCTGCTCGACCGGTAGGTTGCGATGGATAAACCCGATGCCGCCTTGCTGCGCGATGGCAATGGCCATGCGAGACTCCGTGACGGTATCCATGGCGGCGCTGACGATCGGAAGATTCAAACGGATGTTGCGCGTGAGACGAGTGCTGGTGTCCACGGCGGTGGGCAACACTTCAGACCGGCCCGGTTGCAGCAGAACATCGTCGAAGGTGAGCGCTTCCGGGAAGGTGGGGATCGTCATAAGGCCGCCAGTTCTTCTAAGGAACCATTTTAACGGGTCGGCCAGGATGGGTCAACCACCGGCGCGTCAGAACAGTTCTTCGATCCGGGCCAGGTTGGCATCGAGTTTTTCGGCGGTGGTCACCAGTTGCTGGGCCAGGTCCGGAAACCCGCTCTTGCGGTGCAGCAACGCGAGTTGCAGCAAGGAGGTCTTCTGCCCGCGGCCTTCGTAGAGCACGTAGAACAGCGCATCGTGATGTTTCTTCCAGCCGGCGTCTCCGGTGCCTTTCTTGGTTTCGTAGGCGTAGAGTTCCTCGTAGATGCGCACGACGAAGGCCATTGCCCGCGAGACGGTCCGGGCAAAGGCGCCTTGCAGGTTCTCCTCCCGTTTCGTGGTGAGGGACCGGAACGCATTCACTTCCCAATCGTTGAGAGACAACGGGCTTCCGCAGATCCGGATGGAACGGACGGTCGGATCGGCCATCAGCTTCTTCACGAGATCCCGGATGCGGCCGCGGAGTTTGGCGAGCTCATGCTTGCTGTCAATCCCCATGCGTTGCAGTTGGTGATCGAGTAAGGGTTCCGGGCCGAAGTCCGCCTGGACCTCCGTCTTTTCCGCCGGTTGCTTGCGCGTGAGGTCCGCCAATTGCTGAATCGCCGCGGCGTTGGAATGGTAGTCGTTGCGGAGGGCTTCCCTGAGCTGGCGGACGTTCGCGCCGGTGGACGTCTCGTGCGGCTCGCCAACCGCCCGGTCCAGCAGCTCGTCGAATTTTTTTCCCACCACGACGTTGTAATTGATCACGGCTGCGAGCGCAACCGGATTGCAGAAATCTTCTCCGATCTGCGCTTTCAATTCGCGGCCACGATCGAGGATGCGCGAGTCGGGGATCTGGCTGAACGATCCCAGGTACCGCGCGTCATCGAGCAGGGGAGGGAGGTCTCCCAAGAAACTTTGGGCTTCGTGGCTCAGCGGCGCGAAGGGGATTCCTTTCAATAGCGACTGGAGTTCATTCTTCACCCAGCCGACCGGTTCTTTGTTCTCCGCCTCCCGGGCTCTGAAGATATGGGTTCCGAGCCAGTCGGCTTTGTCGCGGTCCTCCGCGGTGGGGGTTCTCCGGGAGGCCCAAAATCGGAGCAGCGCTTGGGCAGCCGGTTCCGCGATGCCGTTCTCCTGTCCGTAGCGGCGCAAGCGGTGTGTATGGATGGCCGCGCCTGTCAGGTCCAGCCAGGCCACGGCCGCCTCGGGGAGGGGTTGCTCCTCGTCCGATGAATCTTGGGTTTGGAGGATCTTCTCTACCGCGTCCGGGATCGGCACGGGCCGCGTGAATTGCTGTTCCAGCACCGCCAGAAAGAGCGAATGAATCAGACGATATTCCGCAACGGTAACCACAGCTTCAAAACCTCTGCTTGGAGATCACGCAATCACTCCATTGTATCGTAGGAGGGGAGCAATACGTCTGTCGCAATCCGATTTGTTTCCGCCATTGTCGGGGGAACGGAGGCGCTAAAACACGGCTGCCGCCTTCGCTAGACCGGCATCCAGCTTCTCCGCCGTAGCTTGCAATTGCTTGGCCTTCTCGTGCAGCCCCCGTTGCTGGCTTACCCCCGAGAGTTTCAGCAACGTTTCCCTGTGCTTCCGGCCTTCGTAGAGCAGAAAAACAAGCGCGTCGTAGTGTTTTTTCCAGAGGAACTCCGTGCCTTTTTTTTCGTAATACAGAGGGATTTCATCGTAAATTCGGGCGACGATCGCGATCGCATAACAAACGCTGCGCGCAAATTCCGCCCGGAATGTCTGCTCGGTTTCCGGGTACTGAGTTCGGAAAGCGCTGGCTTCCCAGTCCTGGAGACGCACCGGGGAAACGGGATTCGGGATGCTCGTCGTCATGAGGTTGGACCGGAACCGCATGGACAGTTCCTGGATTCGGTTGCGCAGATGCAGGGTTTCCTGCGCCGGGTCCACGCCCAGATGCTTTAGCTGTTGTTCCAGGGAAGCGCCATACGCCTGGGTCGGGGAGGCCGATCGGGAGGCTCCCACGGCCTCTTTGCGGTCCAGGTCGCCCAAGTGGCGGAAGGCATCGGCGGTGGAGCGGTAATCGCTCTGGAGCAATTGTTTTGTGTTCGGGGCGCTCTGTTCGGGCTGCGACTGGGCGAACTCATGAATTTTCTGCGAAACTTCCTGGACGAGTTCGTTGAATTTCTTTCCGAGCAGGAGATTGTAATTGACGATGGCGGCCAGCACGTCGGGATGAAAAAACTCCTCCCCGAACTGATTTTTCAAGTTCCGCCCCCGCTCGATGGCGCGGGAATCTGTGATCTGGTGGAAGTTTTCAAAGTACTTGACCTCGTCCAGGAGCGCGGGAACTTCCATCAGCACATCCTGTGCATACTGGCTCAGCGGCGGGAATTCCGAACCCTGGAGGATTTCCTGGACCTCAACCTTCGGCCACCCGGTCGGCAGCTTCCGTTGTTCTTCGCGTTTCTTGAACAGGTGAGTGAGCAGCCAATCCACTTTGTCCCGGTCGGAATCCGTATGCAGCTTCTTGCCGACCAGGAATCGAATTAACGCCACCAGGGCGGGCTCGGAGGCGTCCCGCGCCACGACATAGCTCCGAAGCTTGTGCGGATTGGCCGCCAAGTCTAAGATCGCCAGCCACTGCTCCCAAGACTCCGGCGCTGGCTGGTCGGGGGGAACAGCCGCTTTCTGCGCGAGCATCTCCTGCACACCCTGCGGCAGCGGGATCGAATGCCCTAACTCTTTCTCCACAATCGCGCTATAGACCTCATGGAGAAGAGAAAACTCGTTTGCCGTTATCAACTGGCCACTCCCTCCCCTGGGGTAGAGCATCGAGGAGTCTATCCGACAATCCTAATGGTCAAGAAATCCAATGTCAATTGACACCCTGCCGGATTCGAAAATTAGTGCACAGTCCCTGAAATTGTTCTCTCGCAAGAGCCTGGCGTAAGCTGCCGCAAATGGGAAGGAGCGGGGACCTCAGGCAATCGCTGCTGCGGCTCCCGGGGTGCGGAGAACCACCACAGGATGAAAGAGAGTCCCCGAAGCTCGCTCGGCGATTGCGACCAATCGGCCCGACGCATCGAAGAGTCTTACGCGGTCTCGATCGCACTCCACCTCGGCGTCGTGCCCGTGGGATACCCGGTCAGAGCAGGCTGGCGCGAGAGCAATGGCTGGGAATTCGGGCAGGAGGTTCTCGATCGGGATCAAAGGCTGCGTCCCGCGGCGGATCCGTTCCTCCAGCGCATCGAGCGAGAGGGCATCGGACTCCGCAAATTCCCCGACAGCGGTTCGTCGAAGCTGCGCCAGGTGCGCGCCCACTCCCAGCCGTTGTCCCAGTTCATGGGCCAGTGAGCGAATGTAGGTTCCGGCGGACACGCGCGCCCGAAACCGAACCAGCGGGCCTTCGATGGCGGCCAGTTCGAGTTCCCAAATCGTGATCGGGACGGCCGCCAGGGTTACGACTTGCCCTTTTCGTGCCCGACGGTAGGCGGGAACCCCGGAGACTTTCTTTGCCGAAAACGGCGGAGGCTCTTGCAGCCGGGTTCCCACAAATTCCGCGAACAGGGCGCGCAGCTCCGGTTCGGCGAGGACCGCAGACCGTTCCGGAGAGGTGGGAGTGCCGTCGCAATCATACGTCGTCGTGGAGAAGCCGAACCGGATGGTCCCTTCGTAGGTTTTTTCGCGGTCCCGGTAGAAGCGGGCGAGGCGCGTGGCGCGTCCGGCGAGCAGAACCAGAACGCCGCTGGCCATGGGATCGAGGGTTCCCAGGTGACCGATCCGCGATTCCGCCAGGAGGCGTCGCGCACCCACGACCGCGTCGTGCGAAGTAATCCCGGCCGGCTTGTCCAAGACCAGGGCCCCGTCCATCAGAATTCTTCCTCTCCGTTGACTGCCGCTCCCTCACCCTTCGTCCCGGCGCGCCGGGATCAGGGCAGGGCGGTCGCGGATTGCTCTTCTTCTGGCTTCTGCTGTACCACTAACCACTAATCACTATTTACGAACCACTGCTTCGGCCTCCGCTCCCTTGCGGTCGCGGCTCGGACTGCTCGTCGCGTTGCGTCTGGTCCAGATAAAACGAGATGGCCGGCGTATGCCGCAAGGCCAGCCGGTGCGCCAACTCGCGGCGCAGGAAACCCTCCGCGGCCTCCAGCCCCACCAGGCTCGTTTCTCTCTGCGGGTCGTCGCCCGGCACGCGAACGAGCACGCGGACCCGGCGCAAATTTTCCGAGAGATCCACGGCGGTGACGCTGGCAAGTCCCACCCGCGGGTCCTTCACTTCATATTCGATCAGCTCGGTCAGTTCCTGGCGGATCAGGTCAGCCAATCGCTCCACTCGATGGGTTCGGGCTCGCATGGCAGGTACGGGTGTCTGGTTCTTCTCGACGCAATGTGCAAGTGGGTCCAGGTCTCCCGGTCCCGCAGGAGGAGGAGGGAGTAGGGAGTGGGGAGTAGGGAGTGGGGATCAATGCCATTAGCCACTCGCCATGCCCTATTCGCCATTTCCTCCGTACCTCCTCGACACAGAATGAGCCACGCCCGGAGGAGTACCGGCGGGGTTCGAGGCGGCTCAAAAAAAATCGAGTTCTGCGCCGACCAAATCGCCGCCCAGGACCTTCTCGGATTCCCGCTGCACTGCTTCGAGCAGCGTTTCGAGCGCCTTCCGGTCGCTCGAGATCGAAACCACGCCCAGCACGGCCCTCTGCCAGAGGTCCTGGTGGTCCAGCTCCGCTACGGCCACGTTGAACCGCGCACGGAGACGGTCCTTGATCTTCCGCACCACAAACCGTTTTTCTTTCAGGGAATGGGCCTGGGGGAGATGGAGTTCCAGGGTTAGTACGCCGATCGGCATGGTGGGGAGGAGAAGGGAGCGGGTTTCGCTCCCGGACCCGGACTACGCCAGGGCCGCGGTGGCGATTCGTTCTGAAACGAAGGCTTCGATGACGTCGCCCGCTTTGATATCGTTATAGTTCTCGAGAGCGATCCCGCACTCCAAACCGGATTTCACCTCGGACACATCATCCTTGAAGCGCCGCAGCGAGCTGATGCGCCCGGAGTAGATCACCACGTTGTCGCGCAACAGCCGCACGGCCGAGCCGCTGGTGAAGCGGCCCTCGGCGACCACGCTGCCGGCGACGGTTCCGACTTTGGCCACGCGGAAGGTCTGGCGCACCTCGGCCTTCCCGACCGTGGTCTCTCGGTAGGTCGGCTCCAGAAGGCCCAGCATGGCCTTTTTTATCTCGTCCATGATCTCGTAGATGACCGTGTGCAGGCGGATTTCCACCTCTTCCTGCTGCGCCAGTTCAGAGGCTTTTCGCTCGGGCCGCACGTTGAACCCGATGATGATGGAATTGGAGGCCGAGGCCAGCAGCACGTCCGATATGGTAATCGCTCCTACGCCGGCGTGGATCACCTTGGTCTTGACCCGCTCATCGCCGAGCTTTGTCAAGGACTCCGCGAGCACTTCCACCGATCCCTGCACGTCGGCTTTCAGCACGATGGGCAATTCCTTGATCGCCCCGGCTTTCATCTGGTCGTGGAGCTGCTCGAGGGTGAGGCGGGAGGACTTGGACAGACTTTGCTCGCGCAACTTGCCCTCGCGATAGAGCGCGATCTGCTTGCCCTTGGTCGGGTCCGGGACGACCTGGAAGGCGTCCCCGGCCTGGGGGAGCGACGCCAGACCCAGCACCTCCACCGGCGTCGCCGGAGGCGCTTCCTCGACGGGCCGGCTGTGGTCGTCGAGCAGGGCGCGCACCTTGCCGAACACCGCCCCGACCAGGAAGGAATCGCCCACCCGCAACGTTCCATTTTGCACCAGGACCGTGCAGACCGGACCGCGTCCTCTGTCCAGCTTGGCTTCGAGCACGGTCCCGTTGGCGGCGCGCGCCGGATTGGCTTTGAGGTCTTGGATGTCCGCCACCAGCAGAATCATCTCCAGCAGGAGTTGGATGTTGGTTCGCTGCTTGGCGGATACCTCCACCATGACGGTGTCGCCGCCCCAGTCCTCCGCGACCAGCCCGAGATCAGAGAGCTGTTTCTTGACGCGCTCGGGCAAAGCGCCCGGCTTGTCAACCTTATTGATGGCCACCAGGATGGGGACTTTGGCCGCGCGGGCGTGGTTGATCGCCTCGATGGTCTGCGGCATGACGCCGTCGTCGGCGGCGACGACCAGGATCACCACGTCGGTGACCTTCGCGCCGCGCGCCCTCATGCGAGTGAACGCTTCATGGCCCGGTGTGTCGAGGAAGACGATGTTGCGGGAGTTGATGGTAACGGCATAGGCCCCGATATGCTGGGTGATTCCGCCGGCCTCTTGCGCCGTGACATTGGTTTCCCGGATGGCGTCGAGCAAGGAGGTCTTGCCGTGGTCCACGTGGCCCATGACGGTCACGACCGGCGCCCGTGGCACTCGTTTTTCGGGAGCCTCGGTGGTTTCGACTTGCTCGACAGTTTCTTCCTCAAAACTGACCACCCGGGTCCGGGCGCCGAAACTCTGAGCCACTTGCTCTGCCAGGCTCGGATCGAGGTTCTGGTTGATCGTGGCCAGCACGCCCATGTCCAGCAGCCGCCGGATCAAATCACGCGCTTTGACCCCCAACTTT
Source organism: Acidobacteria bacterium RIFCSPLOWO2_02_FULL_61_28 (assembly GCA_001767035.1). Classification (GTDB taxonomy): domain Bacteria; phylum Acidobacteriota; class Terriglobia; order 2-12-FULL-54-10; family 2-12-FULL-54-10; genus 2-02-FULL-61-28. Next base: position 53,828 of record MEKR01000130.1, on the reverse strand, counting down.
TCCGATAAATCCTTGACCGTCACGCCCTCCGTGATGGTGATTTCCCGATCCACGCGGATCGGTTCCGGAGCAGGCCGGGGAGGATGGGCCACTCGCAGCGCACGCTCCCGCACATCCTCGACGCGGCGCTCGCGCCCCGGGCGGGCGGGTCCGGCATG
>MEKR01000130.1:0-53593 GCA_001767035.1 Acidobacteria bacterium RIFCSPLOWO2_02_FULL_61_28 | reverse complement strand
GCAAGCGGAGCCGCACCTCGTCCCGCTGCTGCGGCCGCCGGATGACCCGCCCTGTGCGGCTCGGCCGGCATGGCAGATGGTGGTGCGCTGACGGGCGGAGGAGCCTTTGGTTCCAATATCGGGCGACCCGGGGGGGGCGGTGCGGTCTGGGGCTCTCCGTGAGACCGAACCGGGGGGCGCAGAACAAAAGGACGTTTCGGGATCGGGAGTGCTTCGGCAGGCGCCGCCTTGCGCGCGGCGGGGCCGGCCTTGAGTTCAGCCGGAACTGCCGATGGTGGCATCGGCGCCCCCGCTCTGCCAGGCTCAGCGCGGACAGGCGTCACCTTGTGTTCTACTTCGATCGGAGACCGGAGCTTCGCAGCCGGGGGCGCTTCAGGAACAGCAGCGGGGGGTTTCTCCAGCGAGGGCGGAAGAACAGGTTCCGGGGCCGGCGCTTCCTTCACTTCGCGGAAGTGCGCTTTGACCCTCTCGGTCAGCTCCTCATCAATGGAGCTGGAGTGGGACTTCTTGTCCTCTACGCCGATTTCGGCCAGGTAGTCGAGGATCGCCTTGGCTTTGACCTCGAGGTCCCGGGCCAGCTCGTTAATTCGCATCGTGCCTTCCTACCGTCGTTGCCGCTCGATTGTTTCCGGAAGCTTCCGGCAATCTGCCTACGGGTTGTGCTCTTCCTCGGAAGGATCGGAAGGAGCTGTTACATCTTCCACTTCGGCGGCGCTGGAGCCTCCTGATTCCTCCGATACTTCTTCTTCGGATTCCACTTCCGCAACCGGAGCAGCGGCGGCCGGCGGAGCTTTTGCTTCCCCGCCTGTTTCCGCTGTTTCTTCTAATTGCACGTAATAATTATTCACAGCCAACCGGATTTTTTCCACCATTTTGGGGCCGATCCCCGGGATTTCCTCCAGTTGCTCGGGAGTCATTTCGCCGAGCCGCTCCACCGTCGTAATGCCGCGCTCGGCGAGCTTCGCAATCGTCCGCTCGCCAATTCCGGTGACCTCCTGGATGGGGGTACCGGTCGAGACGAGCTGCTCCATCTGCGTTTCGACTTCCTGGCGCTTTTCCTCTTCGCTCTTGATGTCAATCCGCCATCCGAGGAGCTTCGACGCCAAGCGGACGTTCTGCCCTTTCTTCCCGATGGCCAGAGAAAGCTGGGTGTCATCCACGATGACTTCCAAATGCTTGCTGACCGGGTCCAGGATGGTCACGCGGTTGATCTTGGCCGGGCTGAGCGCGTTGGCCGCAAACGTGGACGTCTCTTCATTGTATTCAATGATGTCAATCTTCTCGCCTCGCAATTCGCGGATGATAGACTGCACCCGCATTCCCTTCATGCCGACACAGGCGCCCACGCAGTCCACTTCGCGGTCCTTGGAGAGGACGGCAATCTTGGTGCGCTCGCCGGCCTCTCGCGCCGTGGCGCGGATCACCACCGTGCCGTCATAGATTTCCGGCACCTCCATCTCGAACAGGCGCGAGACCAGCGACGGAACGGCCCGCGAAACGATCACCTGGGGGCCTCGGGCCGATTTCTCCACCTGGAGAATCGCCACGCGGATGCGGTCCCCGACCTGAAAGGTCTCGAGCTTGGACTGTTCGCGCCGGGGCAGGCGGCCTTCGGTTTTCCCCAGGTCCACGATCAGGTCCGGCCCCTCCAATCGCTTGATGACGCAATTGACCATCTCGCCGAGCCGGCCGCTGTACTCGTTATATACGGTTTCGCGTTCTGCCTCCCGGACCTTCTGGAAAATCACCTGCTTGGCGGTTTGCGCGGCGATTCGACCCATGACGGCAGTGGGCTTTTGGATTCGGATTTCCGAGTCGAGAGCGGATTTCGGGTCGAGGCGCTGGGCTTCCTCCAAACTGATTTCCCGCAATGGGTTGGCCACCTGCTCGACGACTTTTTTCAAAGCGAAGATTTCGACCTGGCCGGTCTCCCGGTTCAGCTCGGAGCGCAACTCCTCGTTCGTCTTGTAGTACTTCCGGGCTGCGACCAGCATGGCATCCTCGATCGCGCTGACAATGATCTGCGCCTCGATGCCCTTTTCCCGGCTCATCTGGTCTACGATCTGCAACAGCAAACTCGACATCCTTCACCTCAAGCCCGTCGCGTCGGCCTCTTGCACGGGCGCTCCCCGCTCACAGTTCGACCACCAGATTCGCTTTTTGAATCTCGGCATAGTCAAACCCGAGCACCTGACCGTTCTCCTCCTCCAGTTGGACCTTTCCCTCCTGGATTCCCCGGAGCCGGCCGGAAAACCGCCGCCGCCCCTCGAGCGGAGTCTTCAGGACCACCTGGATTTGCTTGCCGGCGAAGCGCTCATAATCCGCCGGCTTCGCCAGACGACGGTCCAGGCCCGGCGAGGAGACTTCGAGCGTATATCGGGTGGGGATGAAGTCTTCCACATCCAGGATCACGCCCACCTGCCTGCTGACCACTTCGCAGTCCCGGAGCGTGATCCCGCCCGGCTTGTCGAGGAAAATCCGCAGGACGGCATTGGGTCCCCGGCCCGCGAACCCGACGTCCACCAGCTCCATGCCCTCTGCCACAGCCACGCGGTCCGCGATCTCCCGGATGCGCTCCAGTTGGTCCATCCCTCCACCCAACAAAAAAGTGGGCTCGCGCCCACTCAGCTTTGCGCCCACTCAACCACGTTCAGTATACCCGATTCGTTCCCGAATAGCAATGTGGTCATCCTGATCCCGGCGTGCCGGGAGAAGGACCTGCACTTCCCCCCTCACTCCCTACTCCCTACTCCCCCTTTTTCGGTTCTCGCGGTTCGCTCGGAGGGCTCGGTTCTTTCGGAAGTCTCGGTTCCCTCGGTTCTCTCGGAATCCTCGGAAGGCATTTCTTGACATTTCCCCACTCCCTATTTTCTGTTCCCGATTCCCTAATCCCTGTTCCCTCTGCTGCCTCTGTCGCAAGAATGCCACACTCCGCTATTCGGCAATGAGACCCAGAAGTAATAGGCCTCCTGTGGGCATATTTGCTCCGTTTCGTTGGTTCCCTCGGCAGAGGTCTTTCCCCCCGGCCCGGAGACGACTATAATTCTTCCGGTCGTCATTTCCGATTCGTCAAGGGAGCGGTCGGGTTTCTCAGCCATGACGGAACTGATTTGGGAAGAGACAGTATGAGCAAGAAAATGCAGCGAGGCGAACCCGTAATGCGGACTTCTGCCGATCTGACGGAAGAGAGCATGGCTCATTTGCTGGAAATTTTCCCAGAATGTTTCACCGAAGGCCGGATTGACTTCGACAAGCTGCGCGCTACGCTAGGCGAAGAGGTAGACTCCCGCCCGGAACGTTACTCGTTCACCTGGGCGGGAAAGCGCGATGCACTTCGTCTATTGCAGGTGCCCAGCCGCGCCACGCTCATTCCTTGTGCCAGCGAGTCGGTCAATTTTGACCAGACCAATAATCTTTTTATCGAGGGCGACAATCTGGAGGTGCTTAAACTCCTCTACAAGTCCTACTTTGGCCGGGTCAAGATGATTTACATTGACCCGCCTTATAACACCGGCAACGATTTCATTTATCCCGATAACTTCGCCGACCCGCTGGACACCTATCTTCGCTTGACGGGGCAAAAAGACAACGGGGGTAATCTCCTCACAAGCAATCCCGAATCCAGCGGGCGCTACCACTCCGCTTGGCTGTCCATGCTTTACCCTCGCCTGTTTGTGGCCCGGCAGTTTCTCTCCGATGACGGAGTGATTTTTGTCAGCATCGATGATCATGAGGTTCACAACCTACGTTTGCTCATGAATGAGGTATTTGGGGAGGAAAACTTTGTTGCACAAGTGACAGTTCTATCAAATCCTAAGGGACGGGTGCTTGGGGAACATTTCGCAAGAAGCCACGATTATCTGCTCGTTTACACGCGCAATGCGTTGGAAACTGAACTTTCGATTTCAAAGACTCCTGACGAAGTTGACGCGCAGTATCAGGAAAGCGATGAGAATGGTCGACATCGCTTGCTCGAGCTTCGCAATACTCACAGGCAATTCGGTCGTTTCAATCGGCCCAAACTCTACTATTCCCTTTATATAAATCCGACGAACGGAGAGGTCTTTCTTCACCCGGAGAAGGGATTCATTGACGTGCTGCCCATCTGGGATGATGGATTTGAAGGGTGTTGGTCCTGGGGAAGAGAAAAGGCCAGCCGAGAACGCCAACTTCTCATTGGCAAAGCGATTGGGGGAAAGTGGAAAGTGTACCGAAAGGCTTACGCCATCGGTGAGAACGGAGACACCCCACGGAAGAAACTGAAGACCATTTGGACAGATAAGGAGTATCACACCGAGAAAGGCCAGGAAGCTCTCGACGAATTGATTCCTGGTAGGGTATTCCAGTCTCCAAAGCCTGTCGCACTAATCAAGACTCAACTCGAACTGTGCAACGATCTCGATGCTCTGGTAGTGGATTTCTACGCGGGGTCTTGTACAAGCGCTCATGCGGCGTTAGAACTTAACTGCGAGGATGGTGGGAATCGTCGCTTCGTCTGTGTGCAGCTTCCTGAACCGACCCCTGAAGGTTCCGAAGCAAGAAAGCAGGGTTTCAAGACGATTGCCGAGGTCGGCAAGGAGCGAATTCGCCGCGTGATTCAGAAGATGAAGAAAGAAAGTGCCAGCAAGCTTGACATCAAGACCCGTGATACCGGTGAAGATTTGGGATTCAAGGTGTTTAAGCTTGCCGAATCGAACTACAAGCCGTGGGCCGGTGTCGAAGACAAGGATTCTAATCAATACGCCAAGACGATGGATCTTTACACGGACCCGCTCGTTCCGGGATGGAAGCCGGAGAACGTCATCTGGGAAGTAGCAATCAAGGAAGGTTATGGGCTGAACTCACGCATCGAACCAGTCCCAGGGGTCAAGGGCAACGCAGTTTACCGCGTGACCGATCCAGACAAAGCCCAGGGCTTCCGCCTCTGCCTGGACGACACGCTCAAGCCCGCCACACTCAAAGCACTCAATCTCGGGAAGGATGATATATTCATTTGTCGGGACAAAGCCCTGGACGATGAAGGTGCCGCGAATCTGGCCCTGCAATGCCGACTTAAAACGATTTGAGCGGTTCCAATGCAATTCCGATTTGACGGAAAACAGGAATACCAAATCCACGCAATCGAGGCGGTCGCAGACCTGTTCGAAGGACAGCCACGCATCGAGGCGGACCTGACCTTTCGCCTTGGGTTTGCAGCAGTGGCCAATCGGCTCGATCTGGAAGAAGCCGATCTCCTCAAAAATCTGCAAGCCGTTCAAGCAAAGAGCGGAATCGCGCCGCCCGATGACACGCTGGCTTGCATCGAGGAAGTAATTGAAACGACATCGGGAACTAAAACCGCTCGTTTCCCAAATTTCTCTGTCGAAATGGAGACCGGGACAGGAAAGACTTACGTGTACCTGCGGACGGCGCTTGAACTATATCGCCGCTACGGGCTGCGCAAATTCATTATCGTGGTTCCTTCCGTGGCGATACGCGAAGGCGTGCTCAAGACTCTGAAAATAACCGAAACCCACCTACGCGAGCTTTACGACAATGTGCCATATCGCTACTACGTCTATGACTCGGAGAATCTCTCCCAGGTGCGGCAGTTCGCGCTCTCCGACAGCATCGAGATGATGGTGATGACGATTGATTCCTTCAATAAGGCATCGAACGTGATCCGCCAGACGACGGATCGGCTTCAAGGCGAAACCCCGATTCATCTTGTCCAGGCGGCGCGGCCGGTACTCATCCTCGATGAGCCACAAAACATGGAAAGCGAGCTGCGGGTGAAAGCGCTTTCCGCGCTCGATCCCTTGTTGGCTCTGCGTTACAGCGCGACCCACAGAAACCCCTACAACCTTGTGTATCGGCTGACCCCCTTCGAAGCCTACCGGCAGGGCTTGGTCAAGCGAATCGAGGTCGCATCCGTAGTGAAAGCAGACGATGTCAATCAGGTTTTTCTACGGTTAGATGACATCAAAGCCGAAAAGAAGACCCTGACCGCACGGGTCGCTGTCCATAAGCTAATGAAAGACGGAACGATCAAGGAGAAGATTGTCACGATCCGGCGGGACGATTCTCTGGAGGAAAAGACGGAGCGAAAGGAATATGCGGGCTTTGAGGTTGAAGAAATCAGTTATGGAGGCGGTTATATCCGCTTTGCCAACGGGGTGGAGTTGAAGGTCGGGGAATCCTCCGGGGCTGATAAGGAAGCCATCTTTGAGGCGCAGATACAGTACACCATCGAAGAGCACTTTCGGAAACAAGAGCGGCTGAAAGATAGCGAGATCAAAGTGCTCTCCCTCTTTTTTATTGACCGGGTGGACAACTACAGTCGGGCGGACGGAATCATCCGGCTTCTTTTCGCGAAAACATTCAACGCCGCCAAGAAAAAACATGCCGGATGGAAAGACGTGGACCCGGAGCAGGTTCAGGCTGCTTACTTCGCCGAGAAGCGTCACAGGGGTGGAATCATGGAGGTCAGGGATTCGACTTCCGGGAAATCCGCAGAGGATGAAGCGGCCTACGACTTGATTATGAGAGACAAAGAGCGCCTGCTTTCGTTCGACGAGCCGAGGGCGTTCATTTTTTCACATTCGGCCTTGCGGGAGGGATGGGATAACCCCAACGTCTTTCAAATCTGCACGCTCAATCAGACCGCTTCCGAAATGAAAAAACGGCAGGAGATTGGCCGAGGGATGCGTCTAGCCGTGGACCAGCAAGGCGAGCGCGTCCGAGAGGAGAAGGTCAACGTTCTTACCGTGGTGGCGAATCAAAGTTACGAGCAATACGTTGAGCGGTTGCAGGCAGAGATCGAGGAAGATTACGGCAAAGAGGGTCTGCCCCCCAAGCCTGCGAACGCCAGGCAAAGAGGTGTGGCCAAGCTGCGGAAGGAATATGTCCTTAAGCCGGAGTTCAAGGAATTGTGGGAACGTATCAAGCACAAGACGCGCTATGCAGTGAAAATCGATACAGAAAAGCTGCTTGCTGACGTTGTCGAAGAACTCGACCGCGAAGAAATCCGCCACCCACGAATCACTATCATGAAGGTGGAATTAAAGGTTCGCCGGGAAGATACGTTCGAAGCGCTGCCAATGAGCGGGGCGAAAACTGTTTTAGACCTCGCCGGGCGCTACCCTTTGCCGAACCTGGTCGAAATGATGGCACACCTCATGGAACATACGTCACCGCCAGTCCGACTGACGCGGACAACGCTGTTGGAGGTGTTCCGGCGCAGCAAGAACAGAATTGCCGCGACCCACAATCCAAGCGAATTTGCGACCGTGGCTGTGCGTGTCATAAAGGATAAGCTCGCTGAGCACTTGGTCAGCGGTATTCAGTACGAGAAAATCAACGAGTGGTATGAAATGGTGCAGCTAGATGCGGAAATCGAAAGCTGGATGGACTATATGGTTCCGGCGGATCACTCGGTATATGACCATGTGGTTTACGAATCGGAGATCGAGCGCGAATTCGTGAATGGACTCGATAAGATGGGCGCAGTCAGATTGTATCTGAAACTTCCGCGCTGGTTCGTCGTGCCAACGCCCGTTGGGGAGTACAACCCGGACTGGGCCATCGTTATGGAAGACCGAGACGAATATGGGGAGCCTACGGGCAAGCCTTTGCTTTATCTGGTTCGCGAAACAAAAGGAAAGGATTGGAAGACCGACCTTCGCCCGGACGAACGGCGCAAGATTCATTGCGGTGAGCGCCACTTCAAGGATGCGTTAGGAGTTGATTACAAGGTTGTAACCGAAGCGCGAGAGTTGGCAGAAAGAATTTGAATTGCTCCAGCCGGTTTCTCTCCACGACCTGCGCGCGCTGGAACGCCCTTGATTCAGAGCGGCCTGCAACGAGGCAACGGGGAGCAATACGTTGGGGGCGGCCCTTACGCGCTGACGATCTCGGCCAGCGCTCCGGCTATTCCATCGAAGAACTGGAGATCGGTTCGCGGATTCTGGGTTGCCTCCGTCCGGTTGCAGGAAACGAGGGGCGGGAAACCAGGATGACAGAATTGCCGGAGTTGTTTAGAATAAGAGCACGCGCCTGTAGCTCAGTTGGATAGAGCGTTGGTCTCCGGAACCAAAGGTCGGAGGTTCGAATCCTCTCAGGCGCGCCATATCTTTTCAATCGCTGTAGAGCACCTACACCATTTTCACAATTGGTGTGTAGTGCGCCCGAGGGGTTGATGTCTGTCGCCCCTTCCCACGGCTTGCGCCGTGGGCCAGAGTCTAACGCCCCTCCGGGGCTTTTCCCGGACGATCTATAGCAACGGGAGAAAGGCTCCAACGGTTCCTGCGCCATCCTATCGAGGAGCTTCCTGGTGAGCAGATTCAGATTGCGGATGCAGCCAAAGAAAAATTGTGCGCGGGAACCCCTCCCTGGGTGTATAGTGTGGGCCGTTGGGAGCCCCAGCGGGAATTCGTGCTGCAACAGAAAGCGGCTCCCTGCATTTCCATTGGGAGGATAAGGGTCCCGTTGCCAGTGTTTTCCGGATAGGAAGGGACAGCGGGGTCGGCACAATCAAAATAAAACAGGCGGGGAATGGGAGCTTTGACCATGCGACGATCCTTTCTGAAGCGGATGATTCCTCTGAAGCGGATGATTCCGGTTGTCGTTGTGTTCGGTTTGTTCACTGGTCCGGGGCAGGCCTGGGCGCAGTTGCCCACCGCCACGATTCTGGGCGTTGTCCGGGACCCCAGCGGGGCCGTGATGCCCGAGGTCAATTTGACGGCCCGGAATGTCGAGACGGGGCAGACTCGCAAGACCGTGGCGGGGGCCGACGGCTCCTATCGCTTTGCGGGGTTGCCGGTCGGGAGCTACGAGGTCCGCGTGGAGCATCCGGGGTTCCAGTCGGAAGTGCGCAGCGGGCTGACGCTCGCGGTGGCCCAGGAAGCCGTCGTGAACTTTACGCTCCAGGTGGGCGCGGTGGAGCAAACCGTTGCCGTCACCGCCGAGGCTCCGCTGGTGAACACGACCAGCGGGTCGTTAGGGGGCCTGGTGGATGAGCAGCGGATCGCCGATCTGCCGCTCAACGGCCGCAACTACGTGGACCTGACCCTGCTCCAGCCGGGCATCCAGCAACACCGAAACATGAGCCGTTCGACCTCCACGGTCGGAACCTGGTACAGCAGCAATGGGGCGCCGCTGCGCTCCAACAACTATCTGCTGGACGGAGCGCCCATCCGGGATTTCTCGGGCGCGACTTCGTCCTCCGCCACCGGCTCGACGCTGGGCGTGGAAGGGATCCGGGAGTATCGGATCATCACCAACTCGTTCAGCGCCGAGTACGGCCTCACCATGGGCAGCCAGATGGTGGTCGTGAGCAAGAACGGGACCAACAATCTGCACGGTTCCCTGTTTGAGTACCTGCGCAACAGCGCGCTCGACGCCCGGAACTTCTTCGACCTCAAGTCCGCTTCGACGCCGCCGGATTTCCGCTTGCCTCCCTTTAAGCGAAACAGCTTCGGGGCCTCGGTCGGCGGGCCGGTCCGGAAAGACAAGACCTTCTACCATCTGGTGTACGAAGGGCTGCGGGACCGCTTGGGGGTGACCTCCGTCGCCAACGTGATGTCCGCCTCGTGCCGCGGGCCAGCCGGCGCGACAATCACCAGCACGGCCTGTCCGCAACTGAATCCGCCGGCGGGGACGGTGACGTCGGTAACGATTGCGCCGCTGATCGCGCCCTGGCTGGCGCTCTATCCCGATCCCAACCTGCCCAACAACCAGTTCACCCTCCCGGCGAGTCAGCCGACCCGCGAAGACTTCGGGCAGGTCCGCGTGGACCAGACCCTTTCCGGCAACGACAGCTTCTTTGTGCGCTACACCGCGCACGATGCGGACCGCTTGTCCCCGCTCGCCTTCCCGCAGTTCAGGAGCGTCCTGACCAGCCGCGGACAGTACGCGAACTTGTCGGAGAACCACGTCTTTTCTCCCACCATGCTGAACACCTTCCGGTTTTCCTACGTCCGGACGAGGGTGAACAATGATTCCCCTTCCGGGCTGAGCGGTCCCCAGTATTCGTTCGTGCCGGGCAAGGAGCTTGGAGGCATCAGCATCGGGGGACTCGCCGGGATCGGGCCGGAGGGCAACACGCCCAGCGTCAAGAAGCAGAATCTCTTCACCTGGAGCGATGACGTTTTTTACACGCGGGGCCGGCACTCCCTGAAGTTCGGAACGCTGATCAACCGCTTCCAGCAGTACACCCAATCGGGCACCGGCAACCGGGGCAGCGTCACGTTCCCCAACCTGGCCTCGTTCTTGCAGGGCCGCGTGACCAGTTACAACGCCATTACGCCGGGTTCGATCCTGGATCGCACCTTCTTCTCGACCAGCGCCGGTTTTTATCTCCAGGACGACCTGCGGGTGAATTCCGGCCTCACGTTGAATCTCGGTTTGCGGTATGAATTTCTCACCATCCCGGTGGAAGTTCGCGGGCTCAACGCGGCGCTGCGCGACATCCAGCACGACTCCAACACCACGCGGGGTCCCATGTTTCCGACCAACCCCACGACCCGGAACTGGAGTCCGCGAGTCGGCTTTGCCTGGGACGTGAGAGGCAACGGGAAGACCGCCGTCCGGGGCGGCTTTGGGCTGCTCTATGACATCGGGAACCTGGGCAGCGCGTTCGTGCAAGGGACGATCGCCATGCCGCCATTCTCCTCCAGCAGCCAGGTGCAGAACCCCACGGCATTCCTGCTGCCGGGGATTCCCCTCACCTTCCCGCCGGAGTCCGCCGGAAGAGAGATTCGCGTGATTGACTACTTGATGCAGCAGCCCCACATGCTGCAATACAACCTCACGGTCGAGCGCCAGTTGCCGTTCAACATGGCGGTCACGCTGGCCTACGCCGGTTCGCGCGGCATCAACCTGTTGCAGGTCAAGGAAGGAAACCCGACGGTCCCGCAGGTGCTTCCCGACGGGAGGCTGTTCTGGCCCGCCGTCCCCACCGGGCAGCGACCCGCGCGGACCAATCCCAACTGGGGGAATATCACGCTCGTCACGGCGGGAGGAAACTCCTTCTATAACTCGTTACAATTCGTGTTGCAGAAACGCTTGAGCCGGGGGTTGCAATTCCAAAGCTCCTACACCTGGTCGAAGCTGATTGACGAAACGCAGGGCCAGTTGCCCGCGGAGCGGGGCGGCTCGCCGGTAACTTCCACCCACCGGCAGTTCGACCGGGGACCGGCGGCGTTTGACATTACTCATAGCTGGCGTCTCAACACGATTTACCGCTTCCCGCAACTGGTTTCCTCCGGAGGAGTCCTGGGAAAGGTTGTGAATGGCTGGTGGATGAGCGGCATCCTCTCGCTGCAGGGCGGGTATCCGTTCAGCCCCACCATTGCCAGCGACCGCGCCCGCAAGTTCGGCGGCGAGAACCGTCCGGATCTGGCGGCGGGATACAACCATGACAAAGTTATACTGGGCGGCCCGAATCGCTACTTCGATCCGGCGGCGTTCGCCATTCAGCCGGCAGGATTTCTGGGGAACGCGGGTCGCGGCATTTTGCGCGGTCCAGGATTTGCCAACCTGGATTTCTCCGTGGCGAAAGATACGGCGCTGCGCTTCCTGGGCGAGAGCGGAAAGCTCGAGTTCCGCGCGGAGTTCTTCAATCTGCCGAACCGCGTGAACTTTGCCATCCCCAGCACGAATGTCTACTCGGCGCAACGCGACGGGGAAGCCCCGCTGGCAACGGCCGGAAGAATCACCGGCACGGCGACGACCTCGCGGCAAATCCAGTTGGCCCTGAAAGTCTTGTTTTAGAGCATTTTCACCGTTGATATTTAGGGGATGAAAGTCGTCAGGGCATGGCTTCAGCCATGCCGAAAAGCCGCGTCGTTTCGGTTGGGCTTTAGCCCCTGAGGTACGTCCCTCAGCGGCTGAAGCCGTAAGGAAGAGGAGTTGATTTGACACGCCCTCCGGCACGACTGAAGTCGTGCCCTGACGTCCCCACGTACTCTACACCAACCCTGAAAATGGTGTAAGGTTCTAAGACAACGCTTCCCGGCAAGCCGGGAGGAGTAATACTATCTCAATACGGGAGAACCAACGATGAGCATCCAAGAAAGGTCTTCTTTCCAGTCGCGCAGGTTTTTCCACCTGAGCGCAGTTCTTTTGGGCATTCTGACCGTGATCATCTTCACCGGGGCGACTCCGCTGCTTGCAGCCGGAGGAAGGGTTATCGGCACGATCACGGCGGATCGCGGCGAAGTGAGGGGATTCCGCGTAAAGGCCCGCGATACGGTAAACCGGATCATGTACACCACCTTTACCAAGGCGGGCCGCTATCGGTTTGTGGATTTGCCGGCGGGCGATTACGAGATTTGGGCGCTGCAACAGGGCTACGAGTCTCCCGTCGAGGTCACCCAACTCCGCGCCGGCGAAACGCAGCGGGTGGACTTGGCGCTGACGGCTTTGGAGCGGCCGCGGCAGACGGCGGAACTGGTGGACTATGACACGCTCTATCCGCCGGGGCCGGGCCGCAAAGAGGTGGAAGTCGCGTGCATGGGTTGTCATCCGTTCTTTCTCCACCGCAGGAAGCTCGACGAAGCGGGATGGAAGGCCGCGACCGAGAAGATGCGGACCGCTCCCACTTGGAACGGCAGGACCAGCGCGCTCGAACCGTGGCCGGCCGAAACCGTGATGGAGCCGATCTATAAGTATTTGGCGACCCATTTCGGCCCCAACGCCCCCAACCGGGACATCAAACGCGACGAGGTCGTGCCCGACGAGGATGCCCTGGCGGACGCGCTTTACATCGAGTACGAAATTGATCTGGGGCCGGTTTACCGCACCCCGGAACGGCTGAAGCGCCCGGATCGCGACGAATACGCGAGCGGCCACCGGCTGCACGATCCCTATGTTTCGCCCTTGGACGGGACCATCTGGTTCGGCGGTTCGGGGATCAATGCGATGGCGCAGTTGAATCCGCGCGCCACCAGTTTCAGCGAGCGGTGGAAGACGTTCAAGGTTCCTTCGGAGCGCAACGTCTTCATCCATGGAAACGCCGTGGACAGCAAAGGGCGCGTCTACTGGGCCGAGATTGCGGACGGCAAGCTGGGAGAGCTCGACCCGGCGACCGGAAAGTCCATCCGGCACGAGCTTCCCAGGCAAGGTTCCTTGCTCCAGGTGGTGGTGGATTCCAAGGACAATGTGTGGTACGGGATGAACGCCGGCAACGCCATCGGGAAGTTGGACGCCAAGACGCGGAAAATCACCGATTGGGGGTTGCCGGTCGAGGGCGCCAAGACCTACGGGCTGGCCGTGGACCCGCAGGACAACATCTGGACCGTCGGGCGGCCCAAGCACATTGTGTTCCGGTTTAATCCGGCCACCGAGAAGTGGACGCAGTATCCCACTCCCTCGCAGCCTTCCGGAACCCGGCGGCTCGGCGTGGACAACAAAGGCAAGGTCTGGTTCACGGAATATTCCATCGGGAAGCTGGGCTATCTCGACCCGGACACCGCGCAGATCATCGAATACCAGCCGCAATACAAGCATGGGGGCTTTTACGAAGCGTGGCCGGATAATCGCGGCAGCATCTGGGTGACCGACGACACCTACAATTCGCTCATCCGGTTTGACGTGGCAACGAAGAAGTTCACCTACTATCCCCTGCCGCAAGTGCGTTGGAGCGTGCCGAAAGTGGAGATTGACAAGGACGGCAGCGTCTGGTTTGGGTCGCGGGGCATCCAGACCATTGTGGGAGTGAATTTCAAGCCCAAGGGGAATGCGTTGAAGACCTACCGTCCGCCGGAGAGGGGCGGTCTTTCCCCCATCGCTGACTGAGCGCGCGGAACTTCGTAGAAGCTGCTGGATCAGGCCCGTTGCAGCAAGGGTCGAAATTCTCGGATGTCCCCTGTGTTCTCGAGTCCGAGCACGCGCGCGATGAGCTTGGCGCAGTTCGCTGCTCCGAGGATGGGGGTCATCAGCTCGCGGGATTTCGCGACCACCTCATCGCGGGTCATCGGGTTTGCAGCGGTTCCGCGCACCGCTTCGACATGCTCGCGGAATTGTGTTCCGTCGGTAAGCGTGACCTCGACGATCGCCTCCCGCCGCGGCAGGCGGCGCTGCAGCTCCTCATCGGGGACGAGTTGCACCTTCGCGCGCTGCCGCAGGATCGCTGGTTCCTGCATGCGCGGCTTGTCGTGTGCCGCATGGAACGAAGCGGTCTTGTCGAGCAGCATCACCGCGATCATGTGCTGCAGGGAGATATCCGGCATCTCGCGGTTGTCCACGGTGGCCGCCCCTGTGGCCGAGAGCCGCACGATTACCCGCAGCACTTGTTCCGCCTCGAAGGGCCGCTTCTTCAGCAGGAGTTCCAGCGCGTCGAGCACCGCCTGGATGGGCGATCCCACGGACCATTTTTTGATGTCCGTCCTGGTCACCTCATAGCGCTCACCGAGCTTCTCGATCAGCCCGGCCGGATCGGCCTGGGGAGCGGTGGCGAGAAAGAAATTGTCGGGTCCCGACAGAATGTCGTCCACGCCGGTCCATCCCGACTGCACCAGCAAGGCCGCGGTGACCCCGCTGCGCGCCGGCATGCCGCCGAATACGAAGGCCTTCTCGATATGGTCGGTATCGCGCTGCCAAGCGGCAATGCCGGAAGACTGCTGGGCTGTGTAATCGAGCAGCCAGCGCATCTGCTGCGCGTCGAGGCTGGCTGCGCAGCCCGCGGCGGCTGCGGCCCCGAAGATTCCGGCGATGGCGTGGGTGCTCTTGTGGCTGTCTCTCCGAAAAGCCAGGGCATCCATGGACATTGTTACCCGCGGTCCGACATCGTAGCCGAGGACCACGGCGCGCAGAAAGTGCGCCCCTGCGACGCCGAATTTCTCTCCAGCCGCCAGGGCGGCCGGCACGATCGGGGCGCCCGGATGGGATTGCGACGGGCCGTGCGAGTCGTCGGTTTCGTCGGCATGAGCCATCACGCCGTTCGCGAGCGCCGCCTCGATCGGACCACAGACCATCTTCGAGCCCACGACCGTTGCCACCTTCTCGCCGCCATAAGCGCGGACGAAACGGAGCGCCGCGAGTCCGGGAGGCAGATCGGAGCCGGAAACCATGGCCGCAAAGGTATCGAGGATGTGGTGCTTGGCCTTCTCCACCACCTCGTCCGGCAGCGCGCGGTTGCGGGCCTCGCTCATATAGGCGCTGAGCTGAGCCATCACCGGACTGATGCTCTCCGCGGCAAACCCCACCCCGCGCGGAAGCGCCGCGAATACGACAGACCACCCCAGGCCTTGCAACAGGCTGCGCCGGCTCATGGTTGCGCCGCTTTTCGCTGCCGGGAGATTGGCGTCTTGAACCTGACCCATATTCGTTCCCTTCATTCTACTTTTTCAGTCCCCTGGAGTTCTCGGGAGGCGCCCGAAAACCAACGGGTCTCGTTCTTCAGGCGGAAGCTTCTTGACTTTACACCATTTTCGGGGTTGATGTAGAGTACGTGGGGACGTCAGGGCACGACTTGAGTCGTGCCGGAAGGCGTGTCAAATCAGCTCCTCTTCCTAACTCTAGCCCCGGCCTTCAGGCCGGGGTCAGCAAAGCTACTTATTTTAAAGGCCGCTTTAGCGGCCTTCCCGGTTTTCGGCTTTAGCCCTCGCTAAACCCTTTGGCTAAAGGCGACTTGGGAAAGCCCGCTGAAGCGGGCTGGATATCATTTCTTAATACTGCCCACCCAGCGCTGAAGCGCTGGGCTAGAGAAAAGGGACCGTCCTTCATGAATAATGCAGGTGAAGCCCTGCCCTGACGACTTTCATCCCCTATATATCATCGGTGAAAAAGCTCTAGGATCGCTATCAGAATCTTCCCCCTGTCGCCATACCGAGTTTGCGGCGACGGAGGCCGCCAGAGGGTACCGAACGGCAGGGAGTTCCTGGCAAAGCGGGAGGCTGCCGGAGTGAGACTGGATCCCCCGGACCCTGCGAGCGCGGAACTCACCGACTCCTGGGGAACGGCGATCGAGCTGACCGAAGGTCGGCATCCGTTTTGACTTCAGGGAGTGTATACTTTTAGGCGGCGGAACCAGCGATAAGGAATTGCAGTTTAAGAGCTCGCGCTCGCAACGAAAGAATAGCCTCCGATTGACCACCGAGGGCCGGTGACGAGCAGCAAGCTTCGGGGCCAAAGAAGGGGGGAGCCGTGACCAATCGCAGAGAGTTCTTGAGAGATGCAGCGGGCGCCACCGCTGGAATCTTCTTCACAGGCTGCGGCCTGGTTGATTCTGCGCTCGGAGCGATGCAGGCCGGCGGCGTGAAACGCCGGCAGGTCACTGTGGGCGGCCGGCGCGTACAAACCATTGACGTCCACGCCCACATTCGGGTTTCCCAGGTTTGGGAACTGGTCAAGGACACGGAGCAGGGCAAGAGCCTGGAGGAGTTCCTGGCCACCCCGGACCCGGAAGTGGACATCACCACTCTGGACCTCCGTATCGCAGAAATGGACCGGGCCGGAATTGACGTGCAGGCGGTCAGCATCGGCAGATTCAATATTTGGAATTGGGCGGACCGGAACCTCGCGGACCGGATCGTCCAGCTTCAGAATGAAAAAATCGGTGAACTCTGCGCAGCCCGCCCGGACCGCTTCGTGGGACTGGCCAGCATCGCGATGCAGCATCCCGACCTCGCCGCCCAGCAACTGGATTACGCCGTCAAGAACCTGCGATTGCGGGGTTGTGCCATCACAACCGACGTCAATGGAGACGAACTGTCCGACCCCAAGTTTCACCCCTTTTGGGCCAAGGCCGAGCAACTGGGAGCGTTCGTTTTCATCCATCCGCAGGGGTTCCGCGAAGGCGCGCGGCGGTTCCGTGGGAACGGCAACTTAGGCAATTCGCTGGGAAGCCCTATGGCGACCGCAGTAGCGCTGTCTCATTTGATTCAGGATGGAACGCTGGATCGTTTTCCGGAACTCAAGATCTGCGGGGCCCATGGCGGCGGGTTTCTGCCGGCTTCCGCCGGCCGGCAGGATCAATGCCAGAACGTCTTTCGGGAGAATTGCAAACCGCTCAAGAAAAAACCCAGCGAGTATATCAGACAGATTTACTTCGATACGGTCGTCTTTACCGGCGAGGCCCTGCGGCATCTGGTCGCAACCGTCGGCGCCGGCCAGGTTGTCTTAGGAACCGACTATCAAAGCGAGTGGAACAGAAACGCGGTAGATCATATCCTCAGTACGCCGGCGCTGAGCGACGCCGACCGTCGAGCGATCCTGGGCGGCAACGCGGCCAGGCTGCTGCGGATTGGGGCATAGAGCATTTTCACCGTTGATATATAGGGGCGGAAAGTCGTCAGGGCATGGCTTCAGCCATGCCGAAAAGCCGCGTCGTTGTCGCTGGGCTTTAGCCCCTGAGGTACGTCCCTCAGCGGCTGAAGCCGTAAGGAAGAGGAGTTGATTTGACAGGCCCTCCGGCACGACTGAAGTCGTGCCCTGACGTCCCCACGTACTCTACACCGACCCTGAAAATGGCATAGCCACGGGGAATTGGCAGGTGGCGGGAGAATCCGGGATACAATGATGTCGGATTCAAACACTCTTTCGAAAACGGAACCAGCAAATCTCGAGCCTGGCCCGGATGAGCCAGGCGTGGCGAGGATGATATGAGCGTAATCACTCTGAAAGTGAATGGCCGCACACACAGCCTGGACGTGGATCCCACCACTCCGCTGCTCTACGTGCTCAGCGACGATCTGGAGCTGCGCGGTCCGAAGTTCGGTTGCGGCCTTTCCCAATGCGGCGCATGCACGGTCATCGTGAAAGGCGAGGCGATCCGGTCCTGTTCCACGCCGGTGAAGGACGTAGAGGGTGTGGAAATCACGACCCTGGAAGGGCTGGGAAGCCCCGAGAAGCCGCACCCCATCCAGCAGGCGTTCATTGAGGAGGCCGCCTCGCAATGCGGCTTTTGTGTCAACGGCGTCATCATGACCGCGGAAGCTTTCCTGGACAAGAATCCGAAAGCCACGGAAGCGCAGATCCAGCAAGCGCTGGCGGGCGTCCTCTGCCGTTGCTTCACTCATGTCCGGATGCACCGGGCCATCATGCGCTACGCGCAGGGGAGGGCGTGATGAAGAAATTCTGGAAAGCCACAAGCCCGCTGGCTCTGACGCCGGAGGCCCTCTCCGCTCTGAAAGCCGCTGGATTTTCTCGCAGGGATTTTCTGAAAACCTCCGGGGCGCTGCTGGTCGGCTTCAGCACGGCGGGGCCGGCCAGCCAGCCAGCCGCTTCTCAGGCCCTTGGGGAACGGGCCGGAGCCGCTTCGCCGCCCGCCAACCAGGTGGATTCCTGGATCGCCATCGCCGCAAACGGCAACGTGACAGCATACACGGGCAAGTGTGAAATCGGTCAGGGTATGTCCACAGTCCAGACGCAACTGGTGGCGGAAGAACTGTCTGTGCCCCTGAATCGCGTAACGCTCATCTATTCCGATACCGCGTTTACACCGGATCAGGGCGTGACTTCGGGCAGCGGGTCCCATCCCGCCAATTTCAATAATACTAATTTGGCCCAGGGCGCCGCCACGGCTCGCGAAGCCCTGTTCCGGCTCGCTGCGGCGCATCTCGGTGCGACGGCGGATCAGCTCACGGCCGCCGATAGCGTGATCAGCGTGAAGAACGACCCCGCCAAGAAAGTGAGTTACGGCCAGTTGGTCGGCGGGAAGAAGTTCAACCTCACGCTCGACAGGAACGCGAAGCGCAAGCCGGCCAGCGAGTGGAAAGTGCTCGGCACCCCGGTAAAACGCGAGGACCTCCCGGCTGTAGTCACGGGGCAGTTTGAGTTTGTCCACAATGTGCGACTGCCCGGCATGCTGCACGGCAGGGTGGTGAGACCTCCGGCCGTCGGCGCGACTGTGGTCCGTGTGGATGAAAGTTCGGTTCAGGATATGCCGGGGGTAGTCCAGGTGGTCGTCAAGAAGAACTTCGTCGGCGTAGTCGCGCAAAAACCCTGGCAGGCGATCCAGGCCGCTGACAGACTGAAGGTGACGTGGACCCCTGGAACCGGGCTGCCGAGTTACTCGCGCTATTACGATCACCTGCGAAATCAGAAGCCGACCCGCGACACGATGGTGCTCGATTCCCGCGACTCGGAGCAAAAGCTGGCGGGAGCCGCTACGGTTCTGAAAGCTACGTATTACCACCCCCATCAAATGCACGGCTCGGTGGGCAGTTCATGCGCGGTCGCTGATGTTCAGGCAGATAAAGCCACCATCTGGTCGCCTACGCAAGGGGTTTGGCCCCAGCGAAACACCGCGGCCATGGTGCTCGGCCTGAAGCCGGAAAACGTGCGCGTCATCTACCGGCGGGGTTCCGGCTGTTATGGGCTGAACGGCGCCGACACCGTCAGCTACGATGCCGCCCTGCTTTCGCAGGCGGCCGGAAAGCCCGTCCGCGTGCAACTCTCGCGCCAAGATGAAATGGCGTGGGAGAATTACGGAAGCGCATTTGTCATGGACGAGCGCGCCGGGCTGGACGCTCAAGGCAATATCGTTGCCTGGGAGCACGAATCCTGGTCCCCGACGCTGGGGGGGCGGCCGGGGAATGAGACTCCCGGGAACGTAATCACAGGCATGCTGGCGGGCTTTCAACCGCAGGAGTTTGCTCCGCGATCGCCCGCGCCGGAGCCCAGGGAATTTAACAACAACGGCAACGCAGTGCCCTCCTATGTGGCCGGCTGCATTGGCGCCGAGTGCTATGGCACAGGGACCATCAAGAGCGCGCGGATCCTGGGACACAACGTGAGATCGTCATTCTGGACAGGCCCGCTGCGGTCCCCCGGACGGCTCCAGAACACCTTTGCCCAGGAATCCTTCATGGATGAGCTGGCTGCAAAGGCAAAGGCGGACCCGGTTGCGTTTCGTCTGCGTCATCTGCGTGATTCCCGGTTGAGCGAGGTGCTCCAGGCGGCAGCGAAGGCTGCCAACTGGGACGCCCGTCCCTCGCCCAAGCCCGGAATCCGTAAGACCGGCGTCGCGACCGGGCGGGGCGTCTCCTGCGTCCTGTATGAGGGCCGTAACGGATATTGCGCGCTGGTCGCTGAGGTTGAGGTGAATCAGTCCACCGGACAGGTGGCGGTCAGGCGCATGTTCGCAGGCAACGACTGCGGCCCGATTTCCAACCCCGACGGCCTCAGAAATCAGATCGAAGGCGGCGCTCTCCAGGGAGTCAGCCGCGCGCTTCTGGAAGAGGTGACTTGGGACGACCAGAAAGTGAATTCCTTCGATTGGAAAACCTACCGTAGCCTGCCGTTAGGTTTCGAGGCGCCGAAAATCGAAGTCGTACTGATCAACCGGCCCAACGAAAGAGCAATGGGTGCAGGCGAAACTTCCATTACGCTGGTCGCGTCCGCGATCGGGAATGCGATCTTTGACGCCACCGGCGCCCGTATCCGGCAGGTCCCCTTCACGCCGGAGCGGGTCAAGGCTGCACTCGACGCGCGCGCCTGAGCCGAGCGCGGCGCATCGGCGGGTATCTAACGGGGCGGGGAATTCAATCCATCACTTCCATGTACCCGATCTTGTCGTTGCGAGGGCTGGACCACCACACCCGATTCGGATGACTGCGATCTACCTCGATCCTTCGCACATCGGAATCCGCGCTCGGGTGCGGAAACTCCACAAATGTGCTGGTGCTGGGATCAAACCGGGCAATCCTGTCCGAGAAAACTTCGCTAAACCAAATCAGGTTCCGTTTCGCGTCCACAGCGACCGCAAAAGGACCGGGGTCTTCCGTGGGGGGAGAGTATTCCGTAATATTACCCGTGCGATCCACGTTTACCAGCTTGCCTGATTCCAGTGCCGCTACCCAGAGATTCCCTTCTCCATCGGCCGCCATCCCTCTCAGGCCGGATCTCAGGGTGGGCACGATAAAGGGTGTAAGTCTGCTGGTGCTTGGATCCAGTTTCATGACAGCGTTGCCGACTTGTGCCGAGTACCAAACCATGCCGCTGCTGATCGCCAATCCAAAAGGCACCGAAATCCGGGGCAGAGGATAGTGGGTAAACCTTCGGGTTTTAGGGTCCAGCCGAATGATCCGGTCGGACGTTTTTCCCGCTGCCCAGACCTGCCCTTTCAAGAAACCGAGCGTTTGGATCCGGGCCCAACCGATCTCAGGAACCGGCCAACGATACTCGGGAATCGGATAGCTGTTGAATTCCCGGCTTTTCGGATCGTACTGTAGAATGCGAGCGTTGGGACCGTCATCCACGCACCAAATCTGGTCTTGGGGATCAACCGCAACCGCGTTCAATTGGAACTCGGGATACGCCCCAGGAGGAGATGCCATGCGGCCATATGCAAGCGAATTGGGATCAAACCGGCCAAGCATGCCTGGGTTTCTTTCACTGACCCAGGCTATCCCCTGGGAATCAACCGCGATGTCATGGGGCGCAGAGCCGGCCGGCAGAGAGAACTCCATCGCGAAGTATTTGGCGGCCGCACCCGTAAGCAACGTTGGGGGCAGGTTTCTGTTGGGGTGGGAAGGGCCCCCTTTGCGAAGGAGCCACTGCTTCACAACCCGAGGGTCCTGAGGGACACCCGGGGTGAAATGCTTCGAGAAATATTTCATCATCAAGGGGTCTTCGTGTTCCCGTTGCGGCCTCACCAGCGGGCTGAGAGCCCGCCGATTCCCGATTACTTTGACTCCCATCCTATCCAGAGTTTCTTGCCACTTCTCCGGAGTCTTCCGGGCGGAAAGAATCCACTCCAATGAATGACACTCAGAACAAATGCCCGCGATGACATGTTGGATTCCATCTTCCGACACTGGCATCAACTTCTCGTATTCTGCCGCGTCCGTCATCCGTTTCTCTCGCGGAGAAATCTGCAGCAGGGCGCTCAATACAACATCCGTCTTCCCCTGCCGGCCCCTGCGGAGCTCGATCGGGTCCGCAGACGGACTCTGATGAGTGCCTCCAAAAGCCTGGATCGTATACTTTCCCGGAAGAAGATTGGGAGTGCTGTAGCGGCCTTGTGCCTGCGTGACCACCATGAATTCAATCCGCTCCTCTTGGCTGCTCACTTTGACCAATGCGCCCGACACGGGCTCTCCCGCCGCGCTTTTTACCACGCCGGTGACGCTGGTGTTTTGAGCTTCTAATGGCAACCGGCTGGACGCAATGATCGCCAGAGCCATCATCAGAACAGCCTTCCTCCGATTTCCCTTTCCCGGATTGCTATGCCCTGACATGGATTTCTGTTCCTGAACCTGGATTATTCATAACGGTTTCGCAAAACGCGCTGGTCCCAGCGTTGCCAAGCTGCTTCTGTAGCCGTTCCCCTTTTCTCTAGCCCCGGTCCCGCTTGGCGGGACCGGGGTAAGCGGAGCAATTTATTTTACAGGCTGCTTTAGCAGCCTTTCGGTCTTCGGCTTTAGCCCTCGTTAAACCCTCTGGCTAAAGCCGGCCTTGGGAAGCCCGCTGCGAAACGACATCTATATGTCGTTTCGGGCTGGGGGTCATTCTTGACACTGCCTACCCAGCGCTGAAGCGCTGGGCTAGAGAAAAAGGACCGTCCTTCATGAATAATCCAGGTGAAACCGTGCCCTTCCAGTTCGGAAATATTCAAACTGACCCACTACCTCCCAAGAACTCGGACCCTCTCCAAGGGATCCGACGCCTGAAGGATTGGGAGAATTGCGGAGCACCTCTTCTTTTTCAGCAGGGACCGGAGCACGATTCGGGAAACGGGTTGGATCATACCGGCAACCGCGACATCGCGAGGTCATGGAAAAGTCTGGATGAAAATGCTATGGACCACCGCTACGGGTGCTCGCCGTATGGATGCTTCCCTTGGAGAGCAACCAGCGGGACAGGGCTGGATTTTTTCATGCGAATCCCCGGGTGGAGCAGCCGGGCGAAAAATGGTTGGCCAGCATACGCCTCCAGGCGTAAGCAGCTCCGACCGCAGCGGGTCCCATGCCATGACAAAACAGTGTTCGAGGCAACGACGCGCCTCTTCATCCTTTGGAAAGAAAACATCTCGTTCCACGTCACTGTTTGATTTCACCGCCTACCCTGATTGACGGATTTATATCAACTTGGCAGGGGAAAGTCAAGCCTGGGAGCGCTTCGCAGCTCCCTTTCACGATGCCTTTCAAGATCGTGACGCGGTTCACTCGGGCCGGTGGTCCGCATCCCAGAAGGCGTTGACACGGATGCCCCGCTTAAGATTCCGCCGTTATGCGAAAATGGAATGATGGCCCGCGTGAGAATGGACAAGTGGCTCTGGGCCGCCCGATTCTTCAAGACGCGCGCGCTCGCCGCACGGGCATGTGAACTCGGCAGGATTGCGTCCAACGGACAAAAAGCCAAGTCTTCGCGCGAGGTCCGCGTCGGCGACCTGTTGCAAGTGGAGAGCGACGCAGGCGCGTTTCAGGTGGAGGTCGCGCTTCTCAGTGAGATGCGCGGCCCGGCAGCGGTTGCGCAGACGCTTTACCGCGAGACAGAGACGAGCCGGGAGTTGCGGCTACAGTTGGCCGCGGAGCGTAAAGCGATGTCGCATTTCGAATCGTCGCGGGAAGGGAGACCGTCGAAACGCGATCGCCGTAAACTCGATCGGTTTCGGGGTAGAGTGTGACCACAGAACAGAACGGCATGGTCCGGCTTCCAGCCGGATCTGTTCAGTTGCGGCGAAGGGCTACTGGCAAGCGATTCGTGCGTGGCTTCTCAATCGAGCCGTGTCTCGTCACCGACGTAGTCGCCAAGGGTTTGCAGAAATGTCGAACTGTCCCATCGAAGCCGAATTCCGCCTGAGAATCAGCGTACCGGGAAACTGGCCCATCACCCCCAAAATCACGCAGCTTTTGTGCTGTAAACCCAGTTCCGCCAGAAACACTGACTTCTGACTTCCGCCTTCCGGCTTGTCATCCGATCCCGGTAAGCGGGAGAAGGCCCCGCACTTTCTCTGTGCCTCTGTGTCTCCGTGGCCTGCTTTTCTTCTGACTTCTGACCGCTCGCTTACGGTCGCCATTCGGCTTTCGCTCATGGCCCTGAGCGAAGTCGAAGGGCGGCTCCGATTCTGACTTCTGACTCCTGACTTCTAACTTCTCTCTTCTACCGCACGGCCAAGGTGACGGTGTTACTCGGCACGCCGCTCTGGAGCAATATCAGCGGGACTTCGGGGTCGGGAGTGACGCCCGCCGGAATTTCTACGTTCACCTGATACAGTCCCACAAAGCCCGGCGCTAATCCCGCAAACTGCGCCGGCACAGTGACACCGCCAATCGTGGCCGTCACCGCGTTGGTCGCCACGGCGGGCGGCGAGGACGGAGCCGCACTTCCGCTTGGCACAACAGGATTGGTCGGCCCTAACCCCGTCGCATAAATTTGAATCACGCTCCCGCGCGCAGCCGCGCTGGCCGCCGAGTTCGGCGCGGAGTCCTGGTTCAGAATCGCTCCCTGCCCCGTGCCCTGCTGATTCGTCGAGAAGATCGCAGGCCGCGCCGCCGCGACGGTGATGGTCTCCGGCAGCGTGAGCACCTGCGCGCCGTCGGCTCGCGTGGTCCCGATGCGAAACCTACATCGTCGGCAACTTGGCCTTCGATGGTGACGTATCTTGAGGTGCGCGGCATATCACGCTCCTTCCACCGGCTTTGTACCCAGGATCATGGCTTCGACCTCGGCCTTGGCCGCGTTGGCGCGGGCTTTCGCGTCAGCCCGCAGGTTGGCGATCTCGGCGCGTCGATTTGCAATTCGTTCAACAATCTTTCTCTGGGTTTCCAGCGGTGGTAACGGCAATGGCAGTTCTCGCAAATCGTTACTGTTGATGGATGCAAGGTTCGTAGTGAATTTTGCACGCGCCCGGAAGTGGTTACGAGCGGGCGCGCTGTTCATGTACTCCAACAGGTATCCGGACATCGCTTGTACCCGATCTACGCGTACCTTGAGAATATGGTTCTGGTGGACGCAATCGGGGATTTCGCCTCGCCATATTGCCGGTCGGCCTACAAGGTCAGCGCTGTTCCCTTCGCAAACAACCAAGTCGCCTGGTTCAAGCAACAAGCTGGGCAGTTCTGAATCTGGCACGTCGATGTACTTGATCTCGCGCAGGTCTAATTCACCGCGTTGCACGTTGGCAACGCGCAGATACGGACGCGGATGTTGGCCGGGTCGATTGGCCGGGGATTTCTGAATTCCGTAAGACACGGTTCCGACGTGACCCAAGGTCGTAAGCGGATACTTGCCGCCGCTAATGTCGGCGGCCACACTCGCGAGCTGATTAAACGTGACAGACCAGCGCACGAGGTTTTTCCACCACACGCCGAAGGCTTTGGGCAACCTGGCTTTTGTGGGGGCCTTCAAGCCGAGGTCGGCAAGAAAGCGGGCTTCAATGTTGCGTTCAAGCTCTTCGATCTTGGCTTGCGTGCCCGCCGCCGCCTTCCGCTCCGCTTCCCACAGTGCCACGATGGTGCGTTGTACGGGCACCGGCGGCAGGGGGATTTCGACTGATTCAAGGTCCGATGGTTGCACGCGTTTCCTCCCGCTCGCACCGCTAATCATGCTGTTGATCTTGCGACGGAAAACGTCAGTCCGAAAGACCAGCTTGATATAGTGGGCGTCGGCCGTATTCGAGTCGACAGCATAAACGGGGTATTCGCTACTGACGCAAACTCTACCCAAATCTTTGGCAATGATGCCGATAGCGCCATTGCGAACGTCGATCTTGGAATAAATTACGTCGCCGGGATCGGCGAAAAATAACCGGCCCTTGAAACTATCGGCTGCATCGGCATCGCGCAGTTCGATTTCTCCATCGAAATGAAGCGTAACAAGCCGAATAGCCCCGGATGGAGTCTTCGAACAGTCAACGCCAATGCTCTTTCGCGATAAGGCCGCCGAGAGAGGACGGATTGCCTCCGCTGGCCAGCGCCAACCAGTGGAGACGAATGAAGAAACGCTCCAGCGGTAAAGGTCACGGAACCAAACAACGGACGCGTGAGGTGATGCTACAGCCCCGATGCTCATTACTCACCTCCCAACACTAACCGGCGAGGCAACGGCATCCGGCTTCTTCCTGAATCGCCGAAAAAGCTCCAGACAGGTATCTTCAGGGGTGATCCCCGCCGGCATGTTTGAGTTGGTGTAAAGTTCGTTCGTATCCGGCTCACCAGTGGCCGTAATGCCGACCTTCTCGGCTTCGTAGAGAAAGATCGGGTAGTCAAACCGCTCTTTGAGCACGGCACGGACTTCACGGGTTTTCGTTTCCGCGATGCGGGCCAGGTAGTTGACAAGCTCGTACTGCGCCTTCTTCCGACGTTTTGCGTCCTGGGCTTTTTTGGCCGCTCCGATTTCAGTTTCCAATCGTGCCGTTTCCGCTGCGGTTTCGTCGGCGTACTTGGCTTCCACTTCCGCTTTGGCCGCATCGCGTTTCTTCTCAAAATCGGCTTGCTCCTTGCTGGTGAATTTCCCCAAGAACAGAAGCGATGCCTTAACTGACGCGCCAGACGAATAGAACGTTTCTTGAGGAAGGCTTACAACGGCCAGAATGCGGGCACGGTCTTCGCAGAACTCCCGGACATATCCCAACGACGGGTTATTGAAGATGCCCTCTGGCAACACGATTCCCATTCGGCCACCCGGCTTGAGCAACGCCAGGCAGCGTTCGATAAACAAAATTTCCGTCTTGACCTTGCCTAGTTTCTTTCCATCACCGCCCCGCCTCGGCAGGTCAAAAACGGACGCGATTGGTTTTCCCTTCGCAGCGTTCACGCGGCCATGCGCCTCCTTGTAGAGTTGACCATACGTTTCAGCATAGCGGCGGTACTCGTCATCGCTCGTCTTTACGTCGGTGTCGGTGATATGGTCCGACGGTTCGACGTTCGCGCCGAACGGCGGGTTGGTCAGGAGAATGTCGAATCGGCCTTCAAAGATGCCGTTGACGTTGATGAAGCCGTTGTGGTGGTGAACCCCGCCATGCCCGTCGCCGTGCATGATCATGTTCATTTTTGACGTGCGGGCCATGCGGTCGTTGGCGTCGCAGCCGTATATGCAGCGGTTGGCCAGCTTCCATAACCGCGAATCGCGTTTCCGCTGGTCGATGGTCGCCTGGAGTTCGGCATATTTCTCGCGCAGCAGTTCGGCCCGCTTGGATTCCGATAGCTTCTTCTTGTCCAGTTCGGCCACAAAACCTTGGTACTCGCGGTCCACCTCGGCCAAGATGGATTCGCGGACCAGTTCGAAGAAACGGATCAAGAAGCCGCCCGATCCGCTCGCCGGGTCGCAAACCACGTCGCCTTCCTTAGGGGCCATCATGCGGACCATGAATTCAACAATGGTTCGCGGCGTGAAAAATTGACCGATCTCACCTCGGAAGGTCTTGCCCAGGAAACGTTCAAACGCGATGCCTTTGACATCTTCGCTGGTATCGGAAAGATTATAGCGCTCCAGCAACCGAACGATTTCCCGTCCCGTCGCCAGTTTCAGGTTGATGCGGTCGTCATTCCCGAATATGCGATCATCGGCAAAGGCTTCCTTGGTTTGCTGGAACAGTTCATTGAGGGGGTGCGTGCCTAGCTGTTCGTCCAGGTAGTCGGCGGTGAACAGGTTCACGCGCCTCTTTTTCGCCTTCATTTCTCGTTCCACCCACACCTTGACGAACAGGACTTTGGCAATTTCGTCGAACGCAGCCGCCGGGTCCAAGTGCTCGCGGTTGCGGATTACGTTGTGGCAGGAGTGGAGCAGATCTGCGAACTCGTCTTCCTTGAAGGTCTTCAGTTTTTCGATTAGCTCTCGAATATCCTTGTCGCTTGCGTCAGCGTGCGGGATATTCTCGATCTCATCGATCTCCCCCGGCATCCGGTCCTTCTTGACGCGCCAGTACCGCGTCTCGCGGTTGTTGTGCGTGACGAAGAATGGAGCATTGCAGTAGAGGGCGTAAGCTTCACCTTGGGCGTAATCCGCCGCTTTGATCGTTACGTTATCGGACTTGCATTCAATCACGATCAGTGGGGTCTTGCTGTCAGCCTTGTCCTGGACCGTTCGCCACACGACTATGTCGGCACGCGCGCGTGCGGATCCGCGTCCCGCCAGCGGACTCAACTCTTCGTCCATCTGGTCCAGGGAAAAGCCGTATTCGTTGTGGAGCATAACGACGTAGGCATGCCGCACGCGCTCCTCAGGCGTTTCGACAAGCCATTTTTGCCGGATGTGGCTCCAGATCTTGCCGCCTTCCCGCCGAACGGAAAGTGGAAGCCAGGAGTCAGGAGTGAGAAGAGTGCGCGGACGCAAAACAGGTTTCGTCACAGGTTTCGGTGTTCCTCGTTGAAGGCGATACTACGCAGGCGCGGCGGGCTTGTCAATGAGAAAGCAGTGACGAGTGGCAAGTGACGAAGAAGGAGCCAGAAGTCCGGAGTCAGAATTCAGAAGAAGTGCAGGTCCCTTCCTTCGCGTTGCTCAGGACAGGCTCCCGCACGCCGGGATCAGGATGACAACGGAGGTGGTGTCAGGTCCTATGAGTATCAGTAATACTAGACTCCTCTTCAGTGTCCGAAGATGCCAAGAAAACCGCGACTTCCGAAAGAACCGCAAGGATCAGACCAGCCCTAGTATGGTGACTTGCTCTTATGACGCAGACCGTTTGCCGAAGCGCGCATAGATAGACGGCACAACAATCATGTTTAGTGCCGTTGAAGAAAGCAGGCCGAAGAGGATCACAATTGCCATCGGTGCCTGAAGCTCACTGCCGGGTTTCCCCATGCCGAGGGCCACTGGGATGAGCGCAAGACCGGCGGTGAGGGCGGTCATCAGGATCGGCGCCAAGCGCTCGGAGGCGCCGGTGATTACGGCTTGGCGCAGGTCCTGGACACCCTCGGCGGTCATGAGATGTCTTACATGGGAGATCAGCATAATTCCGTTGCGGGTTGCAATTCCGAACAATGTGATAAAGCCGATAATGGACGCCACGGACAGGACCCCCCCCGCGACGAATACTCCTGCGGCTCCCCCAATCAATGCCAATGGCAGATTGGCCATGATGATGAGCGCGTCCCGCAAGGAATCGAACGCGGTGAACAGGATCACAAGAATGCCGATGACCACCAGGACCCCGAGCCAGAGCAGGCGTTGGGACGCACGCGCTTCGCTCTCAAATTGGCCGCCGTATTCGATGCGGTAGCCGCGGGGAAGCTGAACCGAGGATTGCACACGGCGCTCAATGTCATTGACAACGCTCCGCAGGTCCCTACCTGCCACGTTGCATTGGACCACAATCTTTCGCTGCACGTTTTCCCGG
The DNA here is from genome assembly GCA_001767035.1 of Acidobacteria bacterium RIFCSPLOWO2_02_FULL_61_28. Classification (GTDB taxonomy): domain Bacteria; phylum Acidobacteriota; class Terriglobia; order 2-12-FULL-54-10; family 2-12-FULL-54-10; genus 2-02-FULL-61-28. Next base: position 24,390 of record MEKR01000130.1, on the reverse strand, counting down.
TTGATGAAGTTGGGGCCTCGGTCTTCGCGAATATCCGCCACAGCAGCCAGGGGAATTCGCAGACCACCAGGGGTGTCGATCTGCGTCTGTTGAATGGATTCGATGTCTGCCGTATTCTGATTCTGATATCGAACAACCAGAGGAAAGGCAAATTGGCCCTCTAAGACCTGGCCGACGGGCCGACCCGAAAAAGCCGTTTGCAGCGTTTCGGCGGCTGCTCCGGCCCCCAGGCCGTAACGGGCGAGCGCCTCTCGATTCAAGCGCACACGCACCGTTGGAATGTCCGTCTGCTGTTCCGTGGAAAGGTCCACGACCCCGTCCACTTCCCGCATGACCGATTCCACTTGTTTGGCAATCGCACGCAGAGCAAACAGGTCCTCGCCAAATATCTTTACCGCGACGTTGGCCCGGGTTCCCGAGAGCATGTGATCAATGCGATGGGAGATCGGCTGCCCTACGGTCACATTCATCCCTGGAAGCAGCGTCACCTTTTCGCGAATTTCGTTCAATACTTCATCCTTGGGCCGCTGGCGCATTACGAGACGCACATCAATTTCGGCGGATTCCACACCTTGCACGTGCTCGTCCAATTCCTCCCTCCCCGTACGGCGTGCCGTGGAGACCACTTCCGGAACGCCCAGCAGAATTCGCTCCAAGGTCTGACCGAGTTTATCGGATTCAGCCAGGCTGGTGCCGGGAAGAGTGACCGCGCTAATGGTGAGCGCGCCTTCGTTAAACTCCGGCAGAAATGCCCGGCCAACCCAATGAAAGCTTCCCAAGGCGGCCGCAAACAGCGTCACGGCCCCGACGAGGATGATGATCGTATGGTTCAGCGACCATCGAAGTATCGGTTGATAACCGCGTTTCAGCCACCTGACCAATGTAGGTTCTGCGCCCTGAAGGACTTTTTTCGCCCGGGGCAGCAGCAGAGAACAAAGCGCGGGAGTAACCGTCAAGGCGACTACCAGGGAAGCGGTTAACGCCACAACATAGGCATATCCCAAGGGCTTGAGAAGACGGCCTTCTACGCTCTCCAAGAGGAAGAGCGGAACAAACACCAGGATCACAATTAGAGTTGCGTAAACGATGGAACCGCGAATTTCGCTGCTGGCACTATAGACGATTTCCAATGCGGGCAGGCGCTCTGCCTCTGGCTTTTGCTTGTTCTCCCGCAGCCGGCGGAAGACGTTTTCAACATCGATGATCGCGTCATCCACCAATTCACCGATTGCGATCGCCAATCCTCCGAGGGTCATTGCGTTGATCGTCAGACCCGCGATCTTCAGGCCCCCAATCGCAGCCACCAGGGAGAGAGGGATGGCCAGAAGAGTTATGACCGAGGCTGAAGTAGACGCGAGAAAAAGCACGACAACCAGCACAACCAAAAAGCCCCCGTCGCGCAAAGCAGCCAAAAGATTGCCGAGCGCCGCCCGAATGAAGTCCGCTTGGCGGAAGGCATCCCTGTCTATCTTCATTCCTTGCGGCAACGTTGGTTCAATCTCGTTCAGCGCCTGGTCCAGGGTACGGGTCAGGTCAAGCGTGTTGGCTCCGGGTTGTTTTTGAATGCCCAGTATGACCGCGAGTTTCCCATTATGTGAGCCTTCACCGCGTTTGAGAGCCTGCCCAATACGGACCTCGCCCAAATCGCGGAGCAGAATCGGCCGGGAGTCGCGGGAAACCACGACGGTTTGCGCAATATCATCGAGATTCGAGACCCGACCTATCGCCTGGATCAAATATTCCTGTCCTCCTGCCACGCGGAATCCTGCCGAGGTGTTTTGATTGGCCGAGCGCAAGGCTTCGACGACATTGTCAAGGGACAAGTCATAGGCTTTGAGCTTCGCGGAGGAGATCAACACCTGATATTGCTTCTGACCGCCTCCTGTGGAGATTACTTGCGAAACTCCGGGAACGGAGAGGAGCCGCCGCCGCAATATGGTGTCAGCGACCGTACGCAGTTCGAGCGGTGAATGGCGGTCTGATTCCAGCGATAGGAAGAGGATCTCACCCATGATCGAAGAAATCGGCGCAAGGACAACTTCCACCTCTGGAGGCAGCGAATTCCGGGCCAGGTTCAATTTCTCGCTGACGTTCTGACGGGCGCGATAGATGTCTTCGCCCCAATCGAATTCAACCCAGATGATCGCTACACCCACGGCAGTCGCCGAGCGAACGCGCCTCACCCCGCTAGCGCCATTCAATGAGGTCTCGATGGGGAAGGTCACCAGCGATTCCATTTCGGTAGGCGCCATGCCGGGCGCTTCGGCCAGAATTGTCACCGTGGGCGCCGTCAGATCGGGCAGCACGTCCACAGGCATGGTGGAAGCGAGATACCCGCCCCACGCGAGAAACGCAGCAGCCAAGGTGAGCACAAGCAAACGGTGCTTCAAGGACCAGCGAATCAATCCGTCAATCATGTTGTAACTCCCCTTAGTGCACGTGCCCGTGAGCGGGAATCTGGGTGGAGAGAGCAGAAAGCCGAATCAGATACGCCCCGCGTGTTACAACGCGCTCACCGGCCCGCAAACCGTCCGTAATCTGGACGTAATTCGATTCGCGCACGCCGACTTTGACGGGCTTGCGGACGAAAGATTCCCCCTCAGCCTGTACAAAAATCACCGGGCGGCCGCCATCGTCAATCACTGCGTCGGCAGGCACAGCTACCGTTTGGAGTCTGCCCGACAGAAAGAGCCGCATGGATACCGTGTTTCCAACAAAAAGTCTTCGCTCATCATTGGGAACTTCATAGAGGACGCTCGCAGTTCTCGTTTGCGGATCAATGAGGCCGCTGACAGACACCAGCCTGACCGCCGACAAGGGACGCTCCGCGCCCGTCATTTCAATCTCAGCACCCGTCAGTTGACGCAAGCGATGTACTTCCGCCTCGGGGACATATCCGGCGACGTATACACGGTCCAAGGCCACAATGCGGAAGAGTCTATCGTCTTGGTTCACGTTGGAACCGGGAATGGCGTTCACGTTCGCGATGACGCCGGAGATAGGGGACCGCAGAGTGAACAGGGAGTCGTTCGGGAGCGCGCCGTCAGACCGGCGAGTATTTTCATATTGGGCGAGCCGTTCCGTTGCCGCCTTCACTCGCGCGATCGCTACGGTTTCCACGTGCTGCGCCTCAGCGAGTCGCTTGGATGGGACCGCGCCAGCGGCTACCAGACGCTGCGCCCGCTCTCGGTCCCTGCGCGCGTACTCCAATCCTGTATTGGCCTCAGCGAGTGCAAACTCCAGCGCCGGAAGGTCTGCCGGACTTGGCGTATGCGGGATCACAGACGCCAGCGGCTGCCCCTGGGAAACAAGCGAACCAATCGCGGGAATGGTTGGCGTGCCCGCGAGTCTTCCGGTAAGGGGAGCAATCACCTCCGCCTCTCCTCCGCTCCGGGGACGCACTTCTGCGGGCACTCGGATGCTTTCCCGCATTTCCCGCTCTGCTGCTAACTCCGTTCCGAAGTCCATGAACCACTGCTGTTCTTTCAAAAAAGAAATTCGCTCCTCGGTGGGCTGATCGTTCTGTTGGAGGACTTCTTGTTGGTTGCGGTAAACCGCGACGGTGCCCAATTCGTGGGAATCACTCAGTCCTGCAGAGGTGAGCGTGACGGTCATCACGTAATTTCCCGGATTCACCGGCTGCACGTCTACGCCGAAAATTCCAGGCCGCGACGGCGCTTCCGCCGAAAAGGTTTGAACGCGAGACTCGTCTGATTTCAACTGAACCACAACACGTCCTTCGGCCACCGGCTTGAACGTTCGCAAGTTCGTCAGATGGACCGCAAAACGCCCCGTTGTGCCCGAAACAAGCGGCGGGTATTCCATGAACAACTCGGACTTCTCGGTCCAATGCGTGACGGCGGCGTTTTGCGGTGCCGGCGCGGATGGCGCTGTTGCTGATTCCTGGGGCGGCTGGGAGCAGCCCGCAAGCAAAATCAAGAACGTCAGAATCATCATTCCTTTGCTCATGGAAAAACCTCTCGGTTCAAAATTGGCTCCCCTGCTGCCCGCTCGAGTTCAATCTCAGCCGCCTTCGCCGCTCCCGACAGCTCCACTTCGCGCAACTCAGATTGACGGGTCACCCGATATGCGTCCAGCAACTCCAGAATTCCGTGCTCCCCTTCCTGATAGGCGAGTTGCGCGACACTCTTTAAGCGAGATCCGGTGGACGCGAGTTGTTGCCGGTATTCTCCCTCGATGCCCCTCCGCAATTCGACCGTGCCGTAAGCCGCTTCCACTTCCGCCTGGAGCTTCTGTTGCAACGCGTCCCGCCGCGCCTGACTTCGATCCAGTTCCGCTTTCAAGCGGGCAACTTCGGTTTTGCCGCGATTGAAGATCGGTAAAGGAACGGAGACGCCAACGACAGGGCCGAGTTCCATGGATCCACGATTTTCCGCTCTTTTCAGGCCCGTATAGAAAAACGGCTCGGGAATACGCAGCCGTTCTGCGGCACGTTGCTCGAAGCGCAGTTGCTCGGAATGCTGCTGCTCGGACATGAGGTCGGGTCGCGTGTTTAGGGCACGGGCCAGCACTTCCGATAGCGGAGGCAGGATGGCTGAACTTTGAAGCTGTCCCTGTACGCGTAGCGCTGCCGGTTCGATATCCGAAGTAAAAAATGAAGCCAGCCGGGATCGGGCTTCCAAGGTGCGGACCTGGGCGGCCACGAGTTCTGTTTGAAGCTCAAACCGTTCCCGCTCGGTGCGCAGGCGGTCGAATGTGGAACCTTCACCTTCCTTTTCTCGCTCTTGCAGAATTCGCAGAACCTCATCCAGGTCTACAAAGCTCTTCTTAATAGCTCTTTCGCGTTCCTGCGCAAGGACCAAAGCGTAAAACTCCAAACGCATATCACTACAGAGTTCCCACACTGCAAAAAGTGATTTTGCGTCCGAGGAGTTCACGGCGGCGGCTCCCGCCTGACGCATGAATCCAAGCCGCCCGCTGATGGGCAGAGACTGCTCTAATTGCACAAAATTGGTCACGCCGGCCCCTTCGCGTGTCACATTGCTTCTTGGGTTCGGCCATAAGCTCCAGCCACGCGTTTCCGCCTGGACCGCAGCGACCGCCGCCCGCAGTTCTCTGCTCTGCGGGCTTTGCCCGAGAAACCGCTTCACTGCCTCTTGCTCCGTCAATTCCTGCGCAGCAGCGGCTGCGAGGAAGAGCGTCAAAGACGCCACAACGCATAGAGACGCCCGTCTCCCGATGGACATACCTTCACCTCAAACGAAATTTGGACAAATGCTGTTTCGGCTAGGCTGATGCTAGACGCGTGGAAGAGAAGAGGAAGGCGGAGCGCGCGCCGGGCAGGACGGAATTTCCGGCGGATCGTGAGAGTGGCGGGCAGCGGGTTGAACGCAAGCGGGATTCTGTTCAGGCACGGCGGTTGGAACGTCGCTCCGAACCGCATAAAAATCCACTGTGACCGAACCGGAGGTGGCGGGGGTCCAACTTAAAAAGATGGCATCGTCGCCGCCCTCGCTGCCCCCCATTTCCGGGTGAGTATCGGGATTACTTGTTGGCGGGTGCAGGAACTGGCCGAGATGCGCGTGCGAATGCGAGTGGAACGAATAATGCTCTTGGCGAGCGTGCGCGCTGTCGCTTACTTTGTGGTGGTGAAGAAAGCCGCTCTGAGAGGAAGACCCCAGCAATAGGCAAGCGAGCGCAAAGGCGAAGATACGGCGAGTCACGCAGAGATTATATCCAGAAAATTCAATGCCTTGCAAGGAGTTTCCCAAGGATGCCGTTCTTCCACGGTTCGGCTGCGCTCGGATTCCAGGTGATACACTGTGACGATGGGACCGAACGCGCACAACGAAGTCCCTTCCGAACTGTGATGCTCAAGTCGAGGGCTACTAAGGCACCTTCTCTAGAAGGAAAAAACCTGCCATTTGGCCCATTCGCAAAGTGCTAGAATCGTCTACCAGGGCGCGCCATTCTCTCTCGGATCAATCCAGGAAATGGCACCGGTGGAGAATAGAAACAGGAGGTAATCATGAGACGGCTGTTCACTGTTCTACTCATGCTGCTCGCGGCGCCTGCGTTCGCGCAGCAGTCCGTACCCGAAATCCCCTTCGTTTCCGTTCCGGATTACTTTCAGTATCCGATCGAGATGCATCTGGGGGAGATGGGGGCTGTCGCGGTCAACTCCAAGGGACACGTCTTCATGCTGTCCCGCTCCAACGTCACCGGTCCGTTGTACGGCTCGATCGCCACGCAGGTGCTGGAGTTCGATCCGAACGGCAAGTATGTGCGCGAAATCGGCAAGAACCTGTATGGCTTCGGGTACGGGCACGGGATCCGGGTGGACCGGCAGGACAACCTCTGGGTGGTGGACAAAGGGACCAACATGGTTGTCAAGTTCAGCCCAGCAGGGCGCGTGACGATGGTGCTTGGCCGCAAGGAAGAAGCCACGGAAGAACACGAATATCCCCACCTGCCGGACCTTGCTTCCGGCAAGGTTGCGCCGCCGTCCCATCGTGACAACTACTTCAACCAGCCGACCGACGTGGCCTGGGACGCCGCGGGGAACATTTACATCAGCGACGGCTACGTGAACTCGCGCGTCGCCAAGATTGACAAGAACGGGGATTGGATCAAGTCGTGGGGCGCGCGGGGGTCGCAACCCGGCCAGTTCAGCACCGCGCACAATATCGGCGTGGACAACCAGGGGAACGTGTACGTCGCGGATCGGGGCAACGCGCGCATTCAGGTGTTCGACGGCGAAGGCAAGTTTCTCCGGATCATCAAAATCAACGTCCCTGCCCCTCCGGGAGCGCGTTTTGTGCTCGGCGACACGCCCGCGACGCCGCCCACGACCGGCACGATGGCGCCGGGCTCCCCCTGGACAATTTGCATCACGCCGGGTCCCACTCAATACCTCTATACCAACGATGCGTTCCCCGGCCGGATTTACAAGTTGACTCTGGACGGCAAGGTGGTGGGGATGTTAGGCCAGGCCGGCCGGCAACTCAAACAGTTCAACTGGGCGCATAGTCTGGCCTGTCCCTCGGAAAACGAGCTGTACGTCGCTGATCTCAACAACTGGCGGGTTCAGAAACTGATCCTGGATCCGGAGAAGGGAAGACGCGACGATTCCGCAACCCGCTGAAGGGTCCGCGCCGCTAGAGTGGTTTCACCGTTGGTGTATAGCGCCGTTGCTGCCGATGACGTCATTCTGAGGGCCGACGCTTTTGGTCGGCCCGAAGAATCTGTTTTTCCCGCAACGGATTGCTGACCGCAATGAAAAGCAGATCCTTCGCGGAGTTTACCCTGAGCGATGCCGAAGGGATCAGGATGACAGCATCGCGTTTTGTTATATAGCAACCCTGAAACTGGTGTAGAGCCGAAACAACGGCGGGGGATACCTCATCTGAATTGCAGCCGGGCGATTTTGAGCACCCCATCGTACGGGACCCAGATGGTCGGCGGATCGGTGCTATTGTCGGGTACGATATGCCGGATTTCCGTACCCCGCGTGGGCAGTTGATACTCTGTAAACCGTTCCGTCTTCGGATCGAACTTGGCGATGGCGTCCCGATTCAGCATGTTGATCCAAACATTATGGTTCTTGTCCACGTTTAAGGCGTACGGCTGACTCCAGCGGTGCGGCAAAGGGTATTCCTTAACTTCTTTAGTGTGGATGTCAATCCGCGCCAGTTGATCGGCAAAGTATTCGGCCACCCACACGTAGTTACCCTTTGGGTCCGCCCACATTCGGCGCGGTCCCTTCTGAAGCGGAGTGGCGCTGTTGGCAGCGAGTCTTTGGCTCGCCATCACTTCGCGGTCTTTGTCGTTGGCCAAATCGGTTTTCAACGGAGGCAGGACCACCTCGCTGATATTACCGGCGGTGTCCACCACCATGAGCGTGTCAATACCGGGGAACGTAACCCACACTTTGTCCTCAGAATCCACCGCGATTCCGTACGTAGCGCCGGGACGGATCGCCTTGTAGAAAGTATACTTTCCCGTTGCGACATCCAACTTGATCGCTCCATCCGCCGCCACCGCCCACGGATTTCCTTTGGAATCCACGGCATTCGTGCCGCCCACCCGTTGGGGCACGGAGTCGGGTCGAGGGAACCTGGTGAAGGTTTCCGTCTTGGGGTTAAACATCAGGTGGGTGCCTTCGGTCTGGTTGGTCAGCCACATGTTCCCCTTATGATCCACCACAATGCTGTGCGTCGAAACGGCATGGCCATCCTTGTCCGGCAATTTGTACGTAGTCACTTTGCCGGTTCGAGGGTCCAGCTTGCCAACGGTCTGTTCGGGAACCATATCGTCGGCCCAATAGATATTCCCATCGAGACCGACCCAAATATCATGCGGGGCGCGGCTGGCCCAGCGAGAGGAGAATCCTTCCGACCAGTCCGTGCCATCGTGTTTGAGGATGGTGCTCGAAACATCATTCCGCGGCAGATCGTACTCGGTAATCACGACCTTCGCAGCGTCGCCCGTGGGGCGCGGGAGCAGCTTGGGCGTGAGCGTAGGGGAAGCGGGTCCGCGAGCCTTGGCCAAAAAGCCGGCCAGTTCTTCCTGATACGCCACCATCATCGGGTTGGGATTAACGCTGGGCGTATAGACCCCATTGGTGCCGGTTTTCTGCATGAGCTTGATCATCGCGGCCCAGCCGGTCGAATCGAACCGGTTTTGCAGGATTCTCCCGACGTAATGGCAGCCCGTGCAGTTGTTCATCAGGACGGATTTCATCCTTAGGTCTCGGGAATCGGACTCCGGCAGACTGGCCATCCATTCCTGGGCGGATAGCTGCTTGTGGTAGTCCTGGAGCGGTTTTAGTGACAAGGCCGCTTGTCCCGCCTGGTCTGTAATCTGCACTTCGGACTTAGTCATCTCAAACCCAACGGCCTGTGCCCAGACCTGGTATTTGTTCTTCTCCAACCGCGGTGAAACAAACGTCCCGTCCCGCTCCGTGAACACCGTGGTGGTAAAGGTCTTGCCCTCGCCTCGCATCGAAACCGCCACCCCTTCCAGCGGTTTCCCATCCGAGGATTTCACGCTCCCCTTTAATACGTTGCCGCCGGGGGCGTATTGCGAAAACACATCCGGCGCGCCGGGAAACCCTGCCAGCAGGACAGCCAGCAGCGCGACTTGCGAGAACCTGCTAAGTCTTGGCATGTTCTGTCTCCTCTTGCGTTACCGAGTTTTCAAATAGGCAATCAGATCGTCGAGTTCCTGTGACGTTAACATATATTGGTAGCCCGGCATATTCTGGGTGCCCTGCCGAATGAACTCTCGAACGGCTCGTTCCTTCTCTGGCGGAGCGTTCTTGAGCACACCAGTGTGAACCGGGCCCAGTGTGGGAGGGGCTCCAGCCTTCTGTTTTCGGGGCACATGGCAGAGCGCACAATACTGAAAATACGTGCCTTCTCCCCGTAACTCCTGCGCCGTCAGTTTCTCATCGGTGCCCGGTTGCTTCGGAGCAGGTCCCTTAATGGCAGGCGCCTCTTGCGCCAACAGTAGCGAGGCTGGTCCGGAATGAAGGCCTGCTAAAACGAAAGCCGCCAGCCAGATTCGGAACAGAGTCTTGATTTCCCGCACAGTGTTATCTCACAACCTCCCTAAGCCTACCATAAAGCGGACGCCTGCTCGCGTTTGAAAAGGGATCTATCAGAAATTCCCGCCCGCTCAAAACAAGTCCAGGGTTCCAATCGTGGGGCTGGTCCGGGGCTAGAGCGGTTTCAGAAATGGTGTAGACCGAGATGTGGAACCGTAAGGGCACGACTTTAGTCGTGCCGAATCAAGCTCCGTCGCGGAGCGCTTTAGCGCCTGAGGTGAGTCTTTTCAGGAGCTTTGCACGACAACCCTCAGCGGCTGAAGCCGCAGTGCGGTGGGACGACTCCCGGCATGGCTTCACCTGGATTATTCATGAAGGACGGTCCCTTTTCTCTAGCCCAGCGCTTCAGCGCTGGGTGGGCAGTATTAAGAAATGATCCCCAGCCCGCTTCAGCGGGCTTTCCCAAGGCGGCTTTCGCCAAAGGGTTTAGCGAGGGCTAAAGCCGAATACCGGGAAGGCCGCTAAAGCAGCCTGCAAAATAAATTGCACCGTTTTCCCCGGTCCCGCCAAGCGGGACCGGGGCTAGAGAAAAGGGGGAAGAGGCGCAGAAACATTCTGGGAGCGCCTGGACCAGCGCGTCTTGCGAACGTTCATGAATAATCCAGGTTCAGCCATGCCCTTACGGTCTACACTAAAAGTGAAACCGCGCTAGAGTTCCACCGGACAGATCTGGTCTGCTTGCCCGAGACCCAGCATCTCGACCACCTTGCCGAACCCATCGGCCAGGGCCATGAAGACGGCCAACTCGATGATCTCTTCCTCGGTGAAGTTCTCTCGCCAGCGCCGCAGGTTTTCGTCCGAGAAGTCCTTATAGCGTTCCGTGAAAATCGCAGCCATTTCGAGCGCGCTGCGTTCCCGAGGGGTGAAGATGGGATCGTCGCTGTTCGCCGTAGCCTTGAGCTTGGCAACCGTTTCTGCCGTCCGCTGCACCGCAGCAGATCGCACCGACCCTCAGTAATGGCACCCCCGCAACTCGGCCATGCGCACGCGCACGATCTCTTTCAAGAGGTGTTCAATGCGTCCGCCATAAAACGCATCGTTCCAGGCATCGTAAAAGATGCGAAGCGAGACAGGGTTCCGGGCAAGGATGCGGAGCAGGGTCGCGTTCGGCGCGCCGCGCTCCTCCGCGACCCGAAAATATTCTTTGACCTCCGGCGAAACCCGGCCTTCTTCCACTGGTTGGATGCGCGGCGCCACGGATTAGCTCCTCCGAACGGATGGCCCCTCTCAAAACAGGATTTTGAGGGCTAATTGAATCTGCCGTGAAGTTCCCACGGTACTGGTAATTTGCCCGGCCGTGGCCAGCGGCGCTTGCACATCCGCGCTGGCGGCAAAGACCGTTCGATTCGGCACCGCGAAATTGACCCGGTTCAGAATGTTGAAGAATTCCGCGCGGAATTCCAGCTTCCCGCCCTCCCCGAGAAAGCCGAGCGGCGTATCTTTCGCCAGCGAGAAATCCAAATTCGCAAAGCCAGGAGTTCGCAGAATATTCCGTCCCGCTGTCCCCAAGAATCCCGCCGCAGGAATGGCGAAGGCACACGGATCGCGCACTGTTCCCAGAATCGTGGCTGTGGGCAATTGGGCCAGCGCCACCGACACAGTTATCAATAGAAGAAGAATGCACACTCCAAGTCGCTTCATTCCAAGTTACTCCCTTGCGTTAATAATAATGTCTGGTTTCTAGCATTTATCATGCCAACGTTGAAGACTTCCAGTTTATTGAAAACATACTGTGTTGCCTAGAGGTCTTTTTCAAAGGGTCTCGGGAAACGAGAGGCTAAGCCTCGGGAATGGGCGATAAGCCCAAACTCCCGGTCGCTCCGCAGTCCTATTCTGATTCCCTGAGAATCGGAATCGCACCTGCCGCGCCAAGAGCTTATCGCACGACAATCGTAACGGTGTTGTGAGAAGAAGGGCGGCACGCCAGGATTCCGCGCTTCTCCCCGCGGCTTTCGATTAAAATAGTCCCGCGAAACTTTTAGAGAAACGAGTTCCGGGCGCGGTGCTGCCCACTGGCCGGTTTCCCGACGAGATACTCGATTGACAGCGAACCAAAGCACAAGTCCCGCGTTGCCCCAGACCCACGCTGCGGAGGAGCGGCTCGCGCCGGCCTATTGGATTCTCCTTCTGACCATCGTCACAGTGCCTTTGGCCATGATCCCGGGCTTGCAGTTTTTCGATGTCACGCCGAAGCTGCTGGCGCTGGTGGGCGGAGCCTGTCTGGTGTGGATCGCGCTCGCCGCCGCCAACCGCTTCCCCGCGCTGCGGGAAGGCTACGCGGTTTACTTCTTCCTGCTCGCCGCGCTGGCCCTGATCGGTGTCGTCGCAACCGTTTTATCGCGGGATGCGGTTCTTTCGCTGGCGGGGAGCGAAGGGCGCCGGATCGGACTCCCTGCTTGGCTGGCCTCGCTGGCGCTCGCCGCTGCCGCACCCGCCGTCGCAGGTGCGGAGCCGCAGCGCCGGCGTCTTCTCGTGGCGGCCATGACGCTCGCGGGGGTTGCCGGAGTCGTGTACGGGATCGGTCAGTATTTCGGCTTCGATCCCTGGATCAATTCTGCCCTTTACCGCATCGGCCAAGGCGAAGGGCAGATGGTGCGGCCTCCCTCGACGTTCGGCCACGCCAACTATTTTGCCGTCTTCACGCTCAGCGCGATGTTCTGCGCCATCGGTCTGGCGCTCTCCGCCTCGACCGAGCGCGCGCGCCGCGGCTGGGCTGCCGCAGCGGGGATTCTCCTGATGGCCGTGGTGATCTCCGGGAGCCGGGCGGCGTGGCTGGGAGCGGTGGCGGGCATGGTGGCGCTTTCCTTGCGCGTCGCGCGCAACCGTTCGCTGACGGTAGGAGTTCTCGCGGCGGCTGTCTTGGCTTTGGCGTTTGTGCTGTCCCCTTTGGGACGGCCGATCCGGAACCGCGTGGGTTCCTCCTTCGACGATCCCGGGTTTACGGCGCGCGTGCTGGTATGGCGGGATTCGCTGCGTCTAATCGCGGCTCACCCGCTACTGGGGGCGGGTCCCGATACATATGAAATTGCCTTTCCCGGGGTCCAATCCACCGAGCTGGCGCGGCTCGCGCCCGACCAGTACGCCGAATCGCCGCATAACATTTTTCTCGATTCTCTGGTTGCCATCGGCGTCCCCGGCGGACTTCTCTTTATCGCCCTTGCGGTGATGGCTCTGCTTTCCTACGCCCGGTCTTCCCGCACAGAATCGCTCGATGCGGGACTGCTGGCCGCGCTAGTGGCCGGCCTCGTCGCTCAGCAATTCAGCGGCGAAACGACCTCCACACGTCTTGCGCTCCTTACGCTTGTGGCCCTCTCGGTTGCGACTCCGCATGGTCCGGCGCGGCTCTCCATTCGCGGGACTGTGGGCGTGGCCGCAGTTGCGGGTCTGGCAGTAGCACTCGTTTTCGGGACCCGCTTGGTTCAAGCGGACCGCGCTCTGTTCCGGGCCGCGCAGGCTGCCGGACGGGGCGATATCGAGAACACTCTCCGGGGAAGCTTGCGCGTCCGGCAGGCTTTTCCCTGGACCGGCGCGCACGCCTTTGCCGCTTCCCGGATCGTGGGACAACTGGTTTCCACGCCGAACCTTTCTGTCTCGCAGCGCGCCGCGCTGCTGGCCGTGGCCGCGGATTCGGCCCGCGCCGGGTTGCTGCACTCCACGCAGCCGCAGATCGTGTATGTCCACCTGGCGTCGCTCCAGGTCCTCCAAGGCAAGCAGGCGGAAGCACAGGCTTCGCTGGCAGCGGCGATCGAAGCGGCTCCGGCCTGGTACCGTCCGCGGTGGCTGCTGGCCGTGCTGCTCGCGGAAAATGGCGAACTGCGCCGGGCGGCGGAGCAAGCAGAAGCCGCGTTGGAGCGGGGAGCCCGCACCCACCCCGAGATCGCCGCAACCTGTCTCAAGATCAGCCAGCTTGTCCCGCCGGCACGAAGCGTCCTGGAGTCCGAAGGGAGAGAGCCGCGGTCGGATCAGGCCGTGTACCTGTCCTACGAACAGGCAACCGTGCGTCCTCCAGGGACGAGACCGGACACGCCGAACGGTCGCTGGGCCTTTCCGTATCAGGAATATTCGTTCGTCACGCTGCCGCAGAGCGATTTAACGTTCGTGGTGGACGTGCCGGCCCGGGCGCAGTTTCGCGCCACCGTGCGGATGCCTCTCGCCGGAGCCGACCCGGCTTGGGCCATCGTCCGCGTCAACGGAGACTCTCTTTTTTCCGAAATCATCCAATACCCGCTCGACTTGAACATTGACCTCCGGCGCTTCGCCGGACAACGAGTCGGGCTGCAACTGGCGGCGGCTCCGACCCCGCAAGGCCAGCGCGCCTCGTGGGTTCAGTGGATGGGCCCCCGCATTGTCCCGGAGGCGATGCCATAAGAACGGGCCCACGGCATAAGAAACATGCCGTGGCTACCAGGCCACCTGCCCCACAGCCCGATTTCCGAGTATCGTGGCGCAATCAATTTACATTCTTTGGTTGCCTGCGAAGGTTGAGATTGGTATAATCCATCCCCCATGCAGAAAAATCTCCGGACGGGCCTTCTGCTGCTGGCGATTTGTGGGTTGGGGCTGTCTTCGGCCATAGCAGCCGGACCCAAAGTGGAGAATGCCAAGCCTGCCCGCGCCGAATCCTTCCTAGCGCCGGGCGCGGTGCTGGCAGTATTTGAAACGAATCTGGCGGTTTCCTCCGGGAGCGCCGTGCCTTTCGCCGGCCGGTCGGCCGCCGGGAATGCGCGCAATCTCTCCACGCAGGATCGGCCGCAGCCGCTAGCGATGGCCGCGGCGCTGGGTGAGGAACTTTCCGGCATCTTCCAAGCCAACCTGACGACTTCGATTCAACGGGCGTTGACACCGCCCAGCCTATCCGTAACGCCGGGAGGGCTCAACCTCACAGCCTACGCGGGGTTGGCTCCCTCGCACCACCACTTTCAGATTGCAAGCCTCGGTGGGACGGTCAACTGGGAAGCCTCGGCAGTGATACCCTATGGTGCGAGTGGCTGGCTGACGATTGGTCCCACGACGGGTACGGCAACGGCCAGCCAACACTCGACACTCAATGCCAACGTGTTCTACGGCGTGCTCGGAGAGGCAGGCCTCTTTGGCATCTCCCAGGCATTCGTTTACATCACGGATACGGCCACAAACTTCGTGACGGCTGTACCGATCAATGTGACTCTGAGCACCTCGGCGACCCACATCGGGTTGAGCCATTCTTCGATGTTGTTCGCCGTGGCCGGAGGGGGAGGCGCAGCTCCGCCGCCGCAGACGCTCCGAATCTCGAACGAAGGGACCGGGAGCCTCAACTGGACGATTGCCGCGAGCGCCGTGCCAACTTGGCTCACCATTGCGCCGCTCACCGGAACCGCCGGAAGCGATCCGGCACAAGCATCTTCCGTGACCTTTACCGTAAACAACGCCGTCGCCCAATCGCTCTCCTCGGGCGTTTATCAGGCGCTGATTCCGGTTTCCGCTACCGGGGCGGGGAACAGTCCGCAGTTTCTCACCGCCACGATGCACCGAGTTCCTGCCTCCACGCCCGCCTCCCCAGTGACCTATCCGAACGGTCTTCTTTTCGTCGCCGTTCAGGGCGGCCCCTCCCCAAGCCCACAAGACCTGACGATATCGAATGGGGGAGGTGGGATCCTAACAGTTTCGTCGGTGGCTTCGACCACCACGGGCGGCGGTTGGTTGACCATCAATCCGACAGGGGGGACGACTGCTTCCGGTCCCATCACCGTGCGGGCCTCCGTGAACACGGCGGGACTGACTGCCGGTATGTTCCGCGGCACGATTCGAAGCACGTTCTCTTCGGGAGGGGCCCAAGAGGCTGACGTGCTGCTGGTGGTGGCGCCGACGGGGACGGTCTTGTCGAGGCTCCGCGCCTCCACGCCGGTGGCGGCGACCGGCTGCACGCCCCAGGACATGGCGTTAGTCGCCACCACGGTTGGCAACGGGGTCAGTGTGCCGACTTCTTTTCCGAGAGTAGTGGTTGCGAGCCTGGTGGACTCCTGCGGCGATGCTGTGAAGGACGCGACAGTGTTCGGCAACGCCGAAGGCAATGCCATCCCGATGCAATCACTCCGCAACGGGAACTACCACGGCACCTGGGTGCCCCAGCGCGAAGGGAGCACCCCGCTTTCGATCACGGGCATCCACCCGAATTACCCAACGGTCTCGCGGACGATCTCCGTCTCGACAGCCGCCGCCGTGGAGGGAATCCAATTGCCGGTGCTGACGACGGACGGCGTGGTGGAGGGGGCCGGGTTCACGCCGCGCCGGCCGCTCCCCCCGGGCGGAATCATCTCCCTGTTTGGAACTCGCTTTACGCAGCAGGAGGCGTTTGCTTCCCGCATCCCGCTGGAGCGGGAACTGGCCGGCGTCCGGGTCCGCATCGGCACGCAGGACATGCCTCTTTACTATGTCAGCCCGAACCAGATCAACGCGCAGGTGCCGGTTGATCTTCCACCCGGCGCCAGCGCCTCCATCGCCATCACCACGAGCGGCCGGGTCACGGCGCCCCAGAGTTACTTCGTGGCGCCGGCCCAGCCTGGAATTTTCATCGGCTCCACCGGCGCGGCGGTCCTGGATGGACAATCGCGTCTGGTGACGGCGGCGAACCCGGCCCGCATCGGTGACGTGCTGCAAATCTACGCGGGGGGTCTCGGCGCGACGAATCCGCCGGTGGAATCCGGCGCGGCGGGTCCTCCCTCGAGCACGGTGACGAGCCCCGTTACGGTGGAGATCGGAGGCATCGTAGCGCCCGTGGTTTACCAAGGGCTTGCGCCCGGCTTCGTCGGCCTCTATCAAGTGAACGTCATCGTCCCCTCGGAAGTGTTACCGGGCGACGCCGTCACCCTGGTCATCCGCCAGAACGGAATCGCCAGCAATCCCAACGACCCCGCCACCATTCCAGTCCGCCTACCGTAATACCAGATCGTGATTTGTGGTAGCCACGGCATGTTTTTTATGCCGTGGGTTCGTTCCGGCAAACGCCCACGGCACCCAAATCGTGCCGTGGCTACCGAACGGCGACCGTGACCGGGTTGCTGTCGAATCCGTTTTGGGAGATGCGCAACGGGACGGCAGGACCGGGCGTGATGCCCGCCGGGATTTGGGCGTTGATCTGGTAGAGGCCGACGAAGCCGGGCGCGAGCGCCTGGAACTCGACCGGCGCATTGATGCCGCCGATGGTCACGGTCACCGGGTTCGTGACATTGGCGAACGGAGCGGTCGTCGGCGCGGGTGCGCCGGCGGGAACGGAGGGGCTAGTGGGGCCAAGCCCGCTGGCGAAGATTTGGATGACGGCGCCGCGCGCGGCGGGGTTCGCGGGTGAGTTGGCCGAGAAGTCCTGATTGAGCACCGCGCCCTGGGTCTCTCCCGCGGTGAAGAAGATTCCCGGTTGCGTGGGATGAAGCTGGATGGTTCGCTGCGCGCTGACGATGCCGCGCGCGGTGACCACAATATCCGCCGAGGGGGCGTCGGCCAGTTCAGGGGGTATCTGCCCGTTGATCTGGCCGGGTCCGGCAAAGAACAGCGGCGCGTCGAGGCCCCCGATCTTGACCGAGACGCCGCCGAGCGTGGTCGGCAAGGGCACCTCGCCGGCGAAGGAATTCCGGTCGGCGAGGCTCGACCCGAAGAGCGAAAAAATCCCGCCGGGCGAGAGCGGCTGGACCGACGCGAAACTCGCTCCGTTGACGACGCCGTTATCGTTGATGACGGGGTAGGTGGTATCGAGGCCGAGCTTTCCGCTCAACTGGAGCGCGCCCTCCTGCAACTGCGGATTCAGGGAGCGCATGAAGACCTGCACTTCGGGAGCGGCCGGCGAAGGCGCGCGCGCCGGGACCCAGGTGCCGGCGTACTGGCCGTCGCGCAAGTTGTGGAGCACGATCGGCGCGTCGCCGCTCGAGAAGCTGGCCGCGACGGTGCTGTTCGCCACCGGCACTCCGCAATCGTTGCTGACCTGGACGGCCATCGGGACCGGCCAGCCGGTCGGCAGCGAGAAGTTGTTGGCCAGCCGGGTGCTCACCAAGACCTGGCGCGCCGGAGCGCAGGGTTCGTTTTGCGTTTTCCCGGCAGAGGCCGGCGAGGCCGCCGCTCCTTCCCGAACGATCGCGGCCACGGCCACTTCGAGCACCGAGCCGTCGCTGAAGGAGAGTGTGACGGCTCCGCGATAGACCCCCGCTGCGAGCGTAGCCGGCGAGACCTGTATCCGGACGCGGGTGCGGTCCGCCGAGCTTTGCAGCGAGCCGGAGGTGGGGCTGACGGTGAGCCAGCCCACGCCCTGTTCGGTGCGTGCTCCGGCGGTGAAGGTGAGGGATCCTCCGCCCGTCGTCTGGGCGTTCACTTCCTGCACCGTGGGCGAGCCGCCCGGCGTGGTTGTGAAGATGAGTCCGGCGGGCTGCACGGAAGGAACCGGGGCCGAGCCCGGCGGCAGCACCCGCGTCACCACGGTGGCAAACTGCGGGTTGTTGCGCGCGCCCGCCGCGCTCACCACCAACAAGCCGCCGTACGTCCCCGGAGAAAGCTCCGAAGCGTCCACGGCCAGGCTGACCACGGGCGAAGCGCGCGGGGCGGCTGCGTCGCTGGTTCCTTGCAATTGCGACACGCGGAGCCAGTTGCCTTGCGGCAGGATCGTCTGGATGCGCCATTCCATGCTTCCCTCGCCGGCATTCACAATCCGGAAAGGTTGCGGCGGGACGACCGTGCTTCCCTGCACGACCGTGAAGGCAAAATTGCTTTGGGTCATGAGAATTCGTCCGGCCGGAGGGCCGACCGACAAGGAAACGGCGCCGGCTTTGGTCGCCCCGGTCCCGGTGTTGTTTACGGTGAGCAAGCCGAGGTAGAGTCCCGTGGCAAGCCCTTCCGCGTTGACGGAAACAATGGTGCTCCCCGCCGTTGTGCCGACGCTTCCGGAGGCGGGCGCGACGCTCAGCCAGTTCCCGCCGCGATTCGTGATGGCCTGCGCCGACCAATTCAAATCGCCGCTCCCGCTGTTGGTGATCGAGAGGATCTGGGGAGTGGGAGGCGCTCCGCCCTGAATGGCGTCAAAGGTGAGGAACTGTGTGGAGAGCGCGAGTTCGGGCGTGAGCGGCGGGTCCACGGTCAGCGAGACGGCGACGCGCGCCGGCGAGTTGGCCGCGCCCACCCCCGAAATGAGGATCGCGCCCTGGTAGGTTCCCACCGCGAGATCGCGCGTGTTGACCAGCGCCTTCAGGGAAGCCGGGGCGCTCCCGGCATTGTCGGACAGGCGCAGCCAGGGGCCTCCGGAAACCGTCGCCGCCTCCGCGCTCCAGAAGAGCAAGCCCGAGCCGGTGTTCTTGATGAGCACCGCCTGGGCTGCGGGCGCGCTGCCTTGCGGCACACGGAAGCTCAAGGAGTTCGGCTCGACCGCCAGGACCGGGGCGACGTCGGTCTGCGCGCTCACCCGACGAATCCGGTGGTTATCGGAGTCGGAAATATAGAGGTTGCCCGCCGCGTCTACGGCCAAGCCGGTCGGAGTGTTCAGGAAGGCGAACTCCGCCCGCCCGCCGTCTCCGGCGAACCCGGAGATCCCCACGCCGGCGAACGTCGAGATCGTATTGCCCCGGATGACCCGCACGACCTCATTGCTGTCGTCGGCGATGTAGATATTTCCGTTGCGGTCCACGGCCAGACCAATGGGGGTTCCCAGTTCGGCTTCGAGCGGCGATCCTCCGTCGCCCGAATAACCAAAGACCCCCCCCTTGCCTGCGACGCGCTCGATCCTGTCTGTGGTTACATTCAGCCGCCGGACCACATAGTTGTCTTGGTCGGCGATTAGGAGATTCCCGTTCAAGTCGAAGGCCAGCCCCGTCGGATGGTTGAGGCGGGCCTGCGTGGCCAGGCCGCCGTCCCCGGTGTAGCCTGGTTGCGTGCAGACGCCGGCTGCCGTGCTGATGGTCCCGCGGGAGTCCACTCGCCGGATGCAATGATTGTCCCGGTCGGAAATGTAGAGATTCCCCAAGCGGTCCGGGACGGCGGCAAAGGGAATGTTCAATTGCGCGCTCACTGCCGGCCCCCGATCCCCGCTGTAGCCTCCCTCGTAGACCCGGCCCGCGACGGTCGTGACCCGCCCCGACGCCGCGTCAATTTTGCGGACTACTGTAAACGCCTCGGTATAGTAGATGTTGCCGCTCGAATCCACTGAGACGCTCAGGGGGGACTCCGCGCTCGCCGAGGAGGCCAGGGTGCCGTCGGGCGCGGAATCGGGGAATCCGGTGCCGACAATGGTGCGGATCGTGGACTGCGCCGGATTGGGGGAAGCGTCAATCCGGCGGATGCGCTGGTGCTCCTCGTCCACGAAGAGGATGTTCCCGCTCGGGTCAACCGCAATCCCGACGGGGAACGCTAAGGGAGCGTTCAACGCGGGGCCGCCGTCGAGCACGTTCAAAGTTCCAGCAAAGGTCCGCGACAGCCGGCTCGCCGCGTCCACGCGCCGCACCAGACTGAAGCCTTCCAAGCTGATGAAGAGGTTTCCTGCGCCGTCAAACGCCAGCCCCGTGGGACCAAACAGGAACTCTGCGATCGCGGGAATGTTGTCGGTGGCGAATTGAAATCCGCCACCGGCAACCGGCGTCAGCGTTCCCCCGGCATCCACCCGGACGACCCGATCGTTCGAGTAGTCGGCAATGTGGAGCGCGCCGCTGGGGCTAAACGCCAGAGCCCGAGGGCCGCTTATCCCGGCGGATTTGGGCACCTCCGTCGTGATGATGCCGGCAGGGCTAACCTTACGCACGATGTCCTCGCCCAAGTCGGAGATATAGAGGCTTCCGTCCGCACTGAAGGCGAGCGCCCACGGAAGCTGCAGTTGTGCCCGGTCCGCCGGTCCGCCGTCGCCGCTGTTGCCCGGGTTGCCGATCCCCGCGACGGTCTGGATGATGCCGGTCGAGAGGTTGACCCGCCGCACAACCGCATTGTCCGCGTCGGCGATGTAGAGGTTTCCGGCGCGGTCGAGCGCCACGCCCACCGGGAACGCGAGCGTCGCCAGGACCGCCTTGCCCCCGTCGCCCGAATACCCGTACTCGCCCGTTCCGGCAATCGTGCTGATCTGCCCGCCCGGAGTGATTTTGCGGATGCGGTGATCGTTGAAGTCGGAGAAGTAGATGTTGTTGTTCGCGTCCACGGCCATCGCCAACGGGAAGTCGAGCGCAGCGCTCCGGCCGGGGATCGGGATGGCGTCGTCGAATTGGCTGCCGCCACCGGCCAGCACCGTCGAGATCCCCGTTACGGCGGAGATGCGCCGCACCACGAAGTTGGCGCGATCGGCGATGATCAGATTTCCCGCCGAATCAAACGCCAGACCTTGCGGCTTGCCGAGCGTGGTTTCGAGCGCCGGCTTGCCGTCGTTGATGGCGTTGCCCGCGATGGTGTTGATGATCTGCGCGCGCGCGCCCGTCGCAAAAAGCGCCGCAAAAAACAGCAGGGCCACAGAGACACGGGACAGACAAGGGAACAGGGAACAGGGAGTAGGGAACAGAGAAGAGCATCGCTGGGAACTGTTCCCTGTTGCCCGTTCCTTGTTCCCTAACCACCGAGGAATAGGAAACAGAGAAGGCCGGCGCTGGTAACTGTTCCCTGTTCCCTGTTCCCTGTTCCCTGGTTTCATGATCGCTAAAAGTATACCTTAACGGCGAACTGGATTCGCCGGGGCTGCTCGTTGAGGGGCGCCGCGCTGTACTGCGAGGAGCCGAATCCCCGCCGCCCGAAGGTGGCTTCGCCGAAGCTGGGCGACTCCAGGAACGGGTCGGGGTTGTTGAGGTTCGTGTGATTGAAGAGGTTGAAGAAATCGGCCCGGAACTGGACTTGTCCTTGCTCGCCCAGGAGGGACAGCGCAAAACTGCGGCTGAGGCCGAAATCCACGTTCCAGAATCCCGGGCCGCGCAGCGCGTTCCGCGTCAGGGAGCCGATCGCGCCTCCCGCCGGGGCGCGGAACTGGGACGCATCGAGCAGTCCCACTCCGCCGCGCACCGGCCGCCGCGAGGAGAGAAACGCTTTTTCGAGATCGCCCCCGACAAAGTCGGCCCGGTTGCGGACCAGCAACCCGCCGCTCGCGGGAATCGCAAGCTGCGTGGTGTAGACGCTGAACGGAAACCCGGAGCGAATCCCGGCCAGCGCGGCGGCCTGCCAGCCCCTCAAGAACCGCGGCCACCCGGCAACGCTCGGAATTTGCGCAACGGCGTTGAAGACCAGGTTGTGACTCTGGTCGAAATCGGAACGCCCGTAGTCCGCGCGCGGATCGAACTGGCGCGTGAACGCGGTCGAAATCTGGAAGAAAGAAGTGTCGGCCAGGTCCCGCGACGCCCGCCGCTGCGCGGAAAGTCCGGGTTGCACGAGCGGGTCACTCTGCATATCGCGTGTCCGGCTGAAAGTATACGACAACTGGAACTGAACTCCTCTGCTCCGGCGCCGGTTGAGCGCCACCTCGAGGGCAAGGAAATTCGAAAGCCCCTGGTTGGCGCGGTAACTGATGTCGCCCTGGTCGGCGTTGTAGCGTCCGGCGGGCCGGACCGTGAGGGGTACCGAAAACGCCCGGTTCAGAACGTCCGCCGTCACCAGCTTCCGCCCCAGCGACCCGGCGTGACTGACCTCCAGGACCAGATTCGGCGTCACCTCGCGCTGGAGTCCCGCGAACCAGTTCTGGCTGTACGGCGTGCGCAAGGCGCGGTCCACCAGCACGGTTCCGCCCGGCGTCGGCCGGTCCACCGGCTTCACGCCCGCCGGGGCGGGTACGGTGTAGTCAAACTGCGGCGGCAGGCCCTGGATGTTCGCCAGCAGTTGGAGCGTGATGGTGTTGTTCCGGGCGTCGAGCCAGATGTTGTTGAAGATGCGGTCGAAGAACAATCCGTAGCCGCCGCGCAGCACGTTCTTGCCGTCGCCCAGCAGATCCAGCGCAAAGCCCACCCGCGGGGCCACGTTGTTGCGGTCGGGTTCGTAGAGCGTCCCGGCGGCGAGCCGCCCCGTCGTGATTCGTTCGCCCAGGGTCGCTCCGCTTCCAAACAGAAAGTTGAAATCGCGGCTCCCTCCGCGCGGCTGCGGGACGCCGAAATACTCATAGCGCACGCCCAGGTTCAACGTCAGGCGCTGCGTCAGCTTGAGGTTGTCCTGGAAAAACATCCCGAATTCCTTCTGGCTGTTCCGGCGCCGGAAATCGGACTCCGACGGGACCTGGCCCGTCTGCCGGTTGACCGCGATGTAGAGGAACGAGGGAGTGTCGAAGTAAAAGTCGAAGATGGTGTCGAAGAGATAGAGGCCATCGCGCGCGGCCGAGAGCAGGGAATCGTGCCGGGCCAGACGCGCCTCCGCGCCGATCGCCAGGGCGTGCCGGCCGCTCAAGCGGCTGAAGTTGTCCAGGAGGTGAATCCCGTTGTCGCGGAAGTTGTAATCGTAGGCCGCTTCGCTGCCGGGCAGAGCGATTCCTTCTCCCGAAGCCATCGTGGGAAGCTCCGGGTACGGGCGCAAGGCGCGAACACTGTTGCGGCTGTAGCCGAACTTGAGTTCGTTCGCTCCTCCCGCCAGCTCGCGCGTAAAATTCGTCGCCAGGTTCTGGCCGCGAATCACCAGCGGCGAGTTCAAGTCCGGGTAAACGCTGAAGACGAAGTCGTCGGTGGTTTGCTGGGAGAAGGAATGGCGCGCCGTGAGGCGGTTCCTGCCGTCGAGCGAGCTGTAGTCCAAGCGGCCCAGCCCGAGCGTGTCCCGGCGCGCCTCCGGCTTCACAAAGCGGTGGCTGACGGCGAAGGAAACGCCGGGGATGGGGGCGCCCTGGGGAGGCGGGAAGCGGCGCAACAACTGCTGCGCGCGGCTCCCCTCCCGCAACGAGGCCACAAACAAAGGGCTCGGGAGAAAGACATCGAGTGGCTGGCCTTCGTTCGACAGATGGGCCCGCTCGAAATTGGCGAAGAAAAACAGGCGGTCGCGCCGCACGGGGCCGCCCACCGAGGCTCCCGCCTGGGTCTGGCGGGAGGAGAGTCGCGGCAGGCCTTCGAGATTATTGGCAAAGGTATTCGCGTTCAGCCGGTCGTGGTTGAAGAAGGCGAAGAGCGTGCCGTGCAGCGCGTTGGTGCCGGTCCGCGTGATGGCGTTGGCGATAAATCCGGAGGCGCGCCCGTACTCTGCGGTCCAGTTGTTGGTGGTCATCCGATATTCCTTCACTGCGTCGGCGGAGACCCGCGTGGCGCGGCCGGTGATGGAAGGATCGTTGTTGTCCACCCCGTCCAGAAGGAAGTTCGAGCTGGCCACCCGCTGGCCGTTCACCGAGAAGCCGAGGCCGCGGGCCGTGGCGTTGTCGGAGGTCACGCCGGGCTGCAAGACCAGCAGCGTGTACACATCGCGCCCGTCGAGCGGAAGCTCGAGAATCTTGTTCTCATCAATCAGGCTGGAGAGCGAGCCGAGGAGCGTTTCGGTGAGCGAGATGGGCAGGTTGATGATCAGGGCCTGGGGCACGGCGGCGTCGGCTCCGTACATGACTGCCAGCAAATTCGACGGGCTGGCTCCGGGCCGGAGGCTCACCGGAGCCGGGGGCGGGGTTGTTGTCGGCGCGGGCGTTGTGGCCGAGGGCTGGAGCGCAAAGTTCAGTTCCAGGCGCGCCGCCACCGCCAACTCCACCGGCGAACGCTCCTCCGGCTGATTCCCCAGCGCGTCCACGCGCACCGTGTAGGTCCCCGGCAGCACCGCCGAGAAAAAATACAGCCCCTGCTCGTTCGTGTAGCGGTAGGCCTGCGCGTTGGTGGCCCGGTTGCGCAGCAGGACGAGCGCGCGCGCCACCGGCCCGCCTCCGGGTCCGGTGACTTGGCCTTGGAGGGCGGCCTGCGAACTCT
>MEKR01000129.1 GCA_001767035.1 Acidobacteria bacterium RIFCSPLOWO2_02_FULL_61_28 | reverse complement strand
GAAGCCGGGGTTGTCGAGGTTATTGGGGCGATAGGTGAGCATGTACTGGTTGCGCAACTCCTCGCCGATGCGCCCGAGCGCCTGCTCCAACTCGCCCTTGCCGCCGGATGAGAAATCCTGGCCGCCGGTGGCCGTAGCGGTAACGGCGAGCGGATTTCCCGCGACCAGGTTCTGCGCGGTCGAGACCAGTTCGGCGATCAGCGCCAGCACGTTCATGTTGGCGGCTCCCCAATTGGTTTGTGCGTCGGGGGTGGGCGGCTGATTGGCGGGCGTGGGCCGCGCGGCCACCCCGGCGGGAAACGGAGAGGCGACGCCCTGGCTTGCCGGGCGTCCCATCATGCTCCGCAGAGTGCTCAGCCCCACGGTATAAACGGAAATCCCAAGCTGCTGCGCGCTGCGCAGGACCAGCCCCAGGGAGTTGCTGCTGCCCTGGTCCCGAGCTTCCGAGATCACCACGATCACCCTGCGGCGCCCTTCGGGCCGGCGCTGCAAGAGGAAGAGCGCGCGGGCGATGGCGTCGCTCAGGCGCACCGGGTCGCCGCCCGGCTGGAGGTTGCGGAACGAGGTCTCGATGCGGTCGGCGTCGCCGGTAAAATCCTGGACGAGCTTCACGTCGCGGTCGAAGGTCAGCACCGCCCCTTCCCCGGACTCACCCACAATCAACTGCGTGAAGAGGATGCCGGCGCTGCGCACCTCCGGCAGAAGCGACTGAATGCGCGAGCTGGTCTCGACCAGAATCGCCAGCGAAAGCGGCTCCTGGCTCAGCTCGAACGATTCGATCTTTTGCGGCGCGCCATTGTCGAAGATCGTGAACTCGTTCAGGTCGAGGTCGGTAACGAATTCGCCGTCCGAGTTCGTCGCGGTCACGGGCACGGTGACGACTTCCACTTCGACCGAAAGACTGTACTGCTGATCCGCTTCGGCCGCCTCCGGGCCGGACGTGGTTGCGGGAGCCGCGGAAGCGTCGGGCGCTTGGGCGCGCAGTACCGGCGGCTGCCAGATGGCCCCGCATGCCAGCAGGAAAGCGAGTCCCAGGCGGACGATACCGCTCTGCATAAAATTATTGTCGCATACAACTCACTGGGGGAACAAGGCTGCCGGCGCGCCGGGACGGTCTCGTGCCCGGCAGCTTGTCGAAGAAGGCCATGGTGCGAAAGGGGGGACTCGAACCCCCACCCCTTGCGGGACCAGATCCTAAGTCTGGCGCGTCTGCCAATTCCGCCACTCTCGCATTCCGCTTCCGATTATATCGCTACTGAGCAAAATCCCACGGCACAGAAGACGTGCCGTGGCTACCCAAGCCGGCACCGGATACAGCCATCGAGACAGGACGCTACGCTCCGCCGGCCGCCGTGTCCTCGCTGGCGTAGGTCGGAAAATGCGGGCCGGTAAAGTGGATGGCGGTGGTGTAGTGCCCCTCGCCGACGGGCACGGACCGCAGCACGCCCCCCCGAGTCAGAAACAGGCTGGGCTCCACACGGCCCGGAATCCGGCGCAGAATCTCGATTTCCAATTCCGCTCCCGGTTCGAGTTCGCGGGAGATCTCGAGCGAGCAGCCTCCCCGGCTGACATTGGACGAGGACGTCGTTTCCTCGAAGGGGCGACCGGCGCGGTCGGTCCCGCGAATCCGCACTTCCAAGGCTACGGCGAGTCGGTGCTGACGGCGAGTTTCCGCTCCCATAGGGTCTTCGTTCTCCGGTCGAGGGGAAATTCCGCTAGTGCCGTTTCCAGATTTAGTGCGGAGGGATGTGATCTCGTCAGGGCATGGCTTTAGCCATGCCGAAAAGACAGCCCCTCGGAGCGGGCTTTAGCCCCTGAGGTACGTCCCTCAGCGGCTGAAGCCGCACGGAAGAGGAATGGATGGGCACACTTTACGGCACGACTGAAGTCGTGCCCTGACGTCTCCGCATACTCTACACCAATGCCGAAAATGCTCTAGTTCACCTCGTCGGTCGGCTCGCTTTCGGGTTGCGCTCCCGGCTCCTCGGGAGGCGGCTCGGAGCGGCTGAGAAACTTCTGCGTATCGAGCAGGGGCCGCCCGAGCGAAGCAGAATAGCGCGTCCATTCCACGCCCGAAGCCTGATCGCGTTTCAGCAGAGACTCCATATTCTGGAGCTTGGAGTCGAGATCGTCCATGTAATGCAGCAGCAGGGCTTCCGGGAACATCGGCAGTTTGGGCGACCCGAATTCATACTGGCCGTGGTGGCTGATGATCAGATGCTCGAGCAGCGTCTGCAACGGACGCGGAAACTCCGGCAACTCCGCCAGCGCCTTGTGAACGATCTCCAGCTCCAGGATCATGTGCCCCAAGAGTTGCCCTTCGGTCGTGTAGGCAAAGGACCGGGCGTAGGAGAGTTCGTAAATCTTGCCGAGGTCGTGCAGGACCACTCCCGCGATCACCAGGTCCGCATCAATGCCGCGGTAGTTCTGGACGACCAGCTTGGTCAGACGGCACAGCGAGAGGACATGTTCGAGCAGGCCGCCGAGGTAGGCATGATGGAGCGACTTGGCCGCCGGGGCCAATTTCAGGCGCTCGGCGATCTCGGGTTTCGAGAGAATCTTTTCGAGCAGCGCCCGCAATGGCGCTTTCTCGACCGCCGCGACCACTTCCATCAATTCCCGCCACATCTCCTCCGGGTCGCGGGCCGAGCGCGGGAAGAAATCGGCGAGGTCCACTTCCCGGTCTTCCAGGCGCTTCAGTTTGTGGACCGTCAGTTGGGGCCGGTTTTGGTAGAGCTGCACGGCCCCCTTCACCTTGACGAAGTCGTCGCGGGCAAAGGTCGGCTCCACCTGCTCGACGTTGTCCCAAATCTTGGCCTCGACTTCGCCGGTCTTGTCCGACAGCGCCAGGGCCAGGTAGTTCCCCCCGGCTTTCTTGGAGCGAAGTTCCTTGGCCTGCACGAGGAAATCCGAGACGATGATCTGATTCGGCTGCAGATCGCTGACGTAGGTATCTTTCATGCGGGCACTACCATGCGGGCACTACGGTTATTGGGCGCTGGCTTGTTTGGGAGGTTCCCCGGTATCGAGGTAGCCGGCTTTGACGGAGATGAAGCTTTCTTCGCGCAGCCGGGTCAGATACTCCCGCAGGCCGGGCTGGATTTTCTGCAAATACAGCCGCTCATGAATCTGGCTTTCGACCTCCGGGAGCGGGGGAATGCCGGCGGCGGTGCGCTCGACCAGCCGGATCATCAAGTGGCCGAACTTGGTCGGGATCATGTCGCTCACCTCGTTTTTCTTGAGCGCGTCGGCGATGCGCTCGATCTCCGGGGCCATCGTGCCCCGCTCGAAGAACCCGGCGTCGCCTCCGCTGGCGGCGGTGGAATCGTCGGAATACTGGCGCGCCAGCTCCGCGAAGTCGTCTCCCTTGCGGGCCTTCGCCAGCACTTCCTGGGCTTTCGTTTTGAGCGCCGGCAACTCCTCTTCCGGCTTTCCTTCCGTCAAGATGAGAATCTGCTGAATGTGGAAGCCCTCGGGCCGCTCGAACTCCTGCTTGTGCTGCTCGTAGTAGGCGCTGATCTCGGCCGGGGAAACCTGAACGCGCGAGCCGACCTCTCGGCCGATCACCTGCTGGGTGAGGAAACTGTCGCGGAGGTTCTGCTTGAAGTCCTCATAGCTCATCTGCTTGTTGACGGCTTCTTCGAGGGCTTCCATGCTGGCGAGCTTCATCTGCTGGCGAATCTCGTCGAGGCGCCGCACCACCTGGCTCTCGGCCGAGATTCCCAGCTCGGCCGCTTTCTGCACCAGTAATTGCTGGTCAATCAGCTCGCGCAGCACATCTTTGGACCGCTCCCGAAAGTGCGATTCGAGTTCCAGTCCCTGGTATTGCTGGGCCAGGTCCTGCCGCAGCGAGTCCAGGCTGCGCTTGTACTCCGACAGCACGATGATCTTGTCGTTGACCTGGGCGATGATCTCTTCGAGAATTTCGCCCAGGGCCTGTGCGCCCGGAGCCTGCGCGCCCGGGGCCTGCGCGCCCGGGGCCTGTCCAAACGACTGCCCGGTCAGGAACACGAACGCCAGCAGGAAAATCGGTGTTCGCAGTCCTCCCGCGTTTTTCGATTGCATCGCGTTCCGCCCCGTCCGGTTGCTCATAGCATATCCAGTATATTTTACCACCCCCGGTCTCGCAATCCGTTTTTACCTTGGGGTAGTGCGCTAAATCTGCGTTGCTGGGGGGGTCTCACGGCTTTGTCCCGACATTTATTTGTATCATGTTGGTGGGGTCATCCTTAGGGTTGTGTTCTCTCAGCGCTGATGGAAGTCCCTGTTTATCTAGAGCAGAGACAAGCGCTTCGGCTGCCTTCTTTGTCAATTCAGTTGCGGCAGGATGCACATATACGGAAATCCCGCTAATTCCCCAAATCAAATTTGATCTGTTTGCCGGTCTGATGAATTTCCAACCGGCACGAATAATGGCAGAGTATATCCTGTTGGTTAGCGCAAGTGGCTCTCTTGATTCCCAATATGTAATTATTTTAAATTGCTGCCCAGGGAATGGCCTTAGTTCAGCAGCAATTTTAATCACACCTTCATCAGTCAAGATTCTGTCAGCAATCTGTTCCTCTATCCTGACCCGCGCCAATCTCTCCTCTTCGGCAAGTTTATTCAAACGTGCAGTTTCCTTTTCGGCATTGGCCGCGCGTTCATTCGCTTGTGCAATTTCGAGCTGGAATCCCTGTGCAGCTTTCAGGGCGTTCGCGGCCAGCGCGTTGGCCTGAGCAAGATTGGATTCTGCTTTTGCCGAACGTTCAATGGCTTCGGCTGCTTCTTTTCGAGCGCCAGCAGCTTCTTGGTTAAGTGATGCTGTAATGGAATCGGTGACATTTCGCAAGTTAGTTTCTTTGCTAGAAGCAATCACGCCAACAAACAATTC
The DNA here is from genome assembly GCA_001767035.1 of Acidobacteria bacterium RIFCSPLOWO2_02_FULL_61_28. Lineage (GTDB taxonomy): Bacteria > Acidobacteriota > Terriglobia > 2-12-FULL-54-10 > 2-12-FULL-54-10 > 2-02-FULL-61-28. The sequence continues at coordinate 914 of MEKR01000129.1, read as the reverse complement.
GCCTGCCACTCCGACGGTTATCAATATCCCACCAATCTTTGTGTGGAGCGAACGCTTGTCTATTTCTTTCAGCCGCTCGATAAATTCCGGGACGTACTCTATTAGGAGACCAATCACAACTATTGCGGTCCAAAACTCAAGCCACCCACCGAGCGAGTCAATGGACTTTTCTAATAATTCTTTGGCGGCAATCAGTTCTGGGTCCATAGATAGATTTCATAGGCTTAGACTACGCAGTTTAATTATAACTGCCGTCGCTTTACTCGCGATTGTATTGTTGCGCCTTTTTAGGCGCTAGAAAGTTCGCGTGCCAACGAAACACGCAGCCCCCTTTAGGGGGCTTTGGCTGGCACCGAACGACCTAACCCCAGAAAGAAAGCCCCGTGAACGGGGCTGCAAAAGAACCGGTTAGATCGCCAACCCAGGCCTGAAGGCCTGGGCTAGGGAAAATCAGCTCCCTGCTCAAATTGCGACACTACCTTGCTGTCGGAACCGGTTCGTTCGCGGGTTCCGACGGCGGGCAACCGCCCTAGCTCAAACTTTCGGCGCTGTAGCGGGCCAGGAGGCCGGTGCGCACGGCATGGCGGTAGATGCGCGTAAAGAACCAGCCTGCCAGCAGGATGTAGAGCGCGGCGAGACAGCCGCCCCACAGCAGCGGGGTGGCCGGCGCCGCGCCGCCCGCAATGATCCGCCGCATCCCCTCGAACACATACGAGGGCGGCAACAGGCGCGCGAGAAGCTGCATCCACGGCGGGAGCGTCGAGAGCGGGTAAAAGACGGCGGCAAACGGCGCGAGCAGGGCCGGCAGCGGCCAGATGAACCACTCGGCGGCCGGCCCGAACCGCAGCACCACGCCGCTGCCCACGATGCCCAGCGCGATGCCGAACAGAAACAGCACCAGCAGGAACGGGACA
>MEKR01000128.1 GCA_001767035.1 Acidobacteria bacterium RIFCSPLOWO2_02_FULL_61_28 | reverse complement strand
GTCGAACGAGTCCGGAGCCGGAGCTGGCGGCGCTCCATCACTTCCATGGCGTGGAGCATTCGACCCGGACCCGCCAACAACCATCCGGAGAGGTCCGCCAAGAATGTCAGGGCCGCTCCCCGGGAAAATATCTTCGCCTGCGCCTCTTCGGCGACAAACTCCTCGCACACGCGGCGAATTTGCGGCGCCAGGTCGAGGCCAGGAGCCAAACGGGACACCAATCCATCCACCAACATCAAAGACCGAATGTATTTTATCATCTCTCGGTCCACCAAGAGGCCATATTTTCGACAAAGTGTGAGCAGGTCGAGCATGGCGACCGTGAGGCTGCGGGTCAAGTGGGGCACGCCTCCCACGGCCGGCTCCCGATACCATTGCCGGCTCCGCCGCTCCAGTTCCTGCCGGAAGCCGGCCAGGTCCACCTTCTCGGTGAACGTGGAGACGCCCAGAAAGGCCGCGAAGATCTCCTCGGTCCTCCCGCTGGCATAGGCCATGCTCAGTTGGATCTGCTTGCGCCGCGCTTCCGCCGTCAGGTGGCCGACGATGCCGAAATCCACGTACCCCACCACGTTGTCTTTCAGGATCAGTAAATTGGCCGGATGCAGATCGGCGTGAAAGACGCCGAAGCGAAAAGCATCGCTCAGAAAATTGTTGATGACGTTCGAGAGGAACTTCTCGGGCTGGAATCCGAGCTGCTCCATTTCGGCCAGCCGCCCTTCGTCGCCCTCGTCCCGGATGCGGAGATATTCGAGCACGCTGAAGCCTTCCAGGAAGTCCATCGTCAGAACCCGCCCGGTGGTGAGGTCCCAATGGATGCGGGGGACCACTTCGGTCGGCGTTTTCCGGGCGTTTCGCCGCAGCACCTCCGCATACGCCGCTTCGCGCCGGTAGTCGAGCTCGTCCTGAATCCACTCGTTGAACTCCCGCACCGGGTCCCGCATGAAATACAGGCCGCGAATCTTGAGGAGGAAGATGATGCGGATGAACAGGTTCATCAGGACCGCGTCGCGGTGGAAGGTTTCCCGGACGCCGGGCCGCTGGACTTTGATGGCCACCACGGTCGCGTCCGGCAGCGCCGCCCGATGCACCTGGCCAATGGAGGCGGAAGCCAGCGGTGTATAGTTGAACTCCCGAAAGAGCCGTTCCGGCGCCGTGCCCCGTTCCTCCTCGAACACTTGCCGCACCTGCTCCCGGCTGAAGGGCGGGACGCGATCGAGCAAATTCAGCAGGGCATCGCAGTACTCCCGCGGCAGCGTGTCAATCTGCAAGGAAAGAATCTGACCGAACTTCAGGAAGCTCCCGCCGAGTTCCTCGAGCAATAGCCGCAGGCGCTTCGGACCCGCCAGCCCGCGCCGTCCGGTCACCCGGTCGCGGGCGATTTCCAGCAGGTTCCGCGAACAGGCCCAAGCGATTTGTAGCGCCCGGTGCAGGTACTGGAACTGGCTTTTCATGGGGTGGCTAGGAGCCTTCTTGCCGAAGCCCGCGTGTGGCGACCCGTTTTCTTTTGCCGTAGCGCATATGCCCGCTCCCTTACGGTCGCGGCTCGGATTCTTGCCCGCGGGTAGCGACCCGTTTGCCGTCGCGCCAGCGCGCCTGCGTGACCGTCCAGCGGCTCGCCGCAGGATTGTCTCCCGGAGGAACCGCGGAGGAGGGGACCAGACGGCAGGGCCCAGGAGCGCCTGCGGAGGATTTGCAACCGCTCATTTTCCCGGAAGGAACCTGCAACTCCAAGACTTCGTTCTCGCGCACCGGTCCTTCCCACCGGACCACTTCGACCTCGGTGCGCCGGCCCGCGCCGACCGGGCGGAGAACCGTAGCCGAGAGGTTCCCGTCCGCGTACGCCTCGATCCGGATCGTCTGGTCATTGCGGGCAGGAAACAGAACCAGCTTGACGCCGTCGCCTTCGCCAACGTCGCCGCCCCCATCGCCGCCAATGACGGTTTCGAAGACTTCCGGGTCGCGCTGCTCCGCGCGCACCGTCACCGGGCATCCGACGATGGCCATCGAAAACCGCGTCATCGCCTTCATGATGTAGAGCGTGCCGAACATCCCCACCATGATGTTCTGGACCCGATCCTTGGTCGAGGAGTACATCTTGACCATGTCCTCCGGGCTGGGAAGGGCGGCGGTGATTTTCTGCGTCGCGGCGCTGATTCCGTCCAGGGTTGAAGAAGAAGCCGGCGGCGACGCCTCGGCGGGCGGCGGCGCAGCAGCCTCGGCGGGCTGCGTCAGCCGGCTGCCCGGCCGGGTGATGAGTTCATTGGTTGAGCGGATCCGGCTGACCAGCGACTTGAGCATCTGCAGCGCGATCTCGGGATGCTTCTTGAGCAGCTTCGAGAAGCTGTCGCGCGTCAGCAGCAGGCAGCGGGTGTCTTCCATGCAGATCACGTTCGCCGAGCGCGCCTTGTCGTCAATGATCGAGAAGTCGCCGAGGGAGTCTCCCTCCTTCATCTCGGCCACGACCACCCGCAGTCCCTCGCGCTCGATTTCCACCTTGGCCCGCCCGGCGGTGATGAAGTAGAGTCCCAGGCCGGACTCGCCCTGCCGGACGATATAGTCGTCGGCGGCAAATTCCCGCACGATGCAGAGTTCGGCGATCCGCTGGAGCGTCTTGGGAGTTAGGCCCTCAAAAAAATCGAGTTTGCGGATCAGCTCGGTGTCGGTCAGCACAGCTTCGTCATTCCAGTTCCTGCCGGGGACTTCGCCCTATTGTACAATGGAGGGAGACGCGGGTCTAGCCCGCCGCCGACTCCCGCTGAGCGGGAACTGGACGGCCTGCCGTCCGAAGCCTTGGCGAATGACAGGCCCGCCGTGTCCGACCGGAATGCCGTTCTCGAAAAGGTGTAGACTGCCGAAGAACGGTCCTCGGAAGCCCCGGAGGGGCGGTAGCTTCTAGCCCACGGCGCAAGCCGTGGGTCTGAAACGCAACCAGCAGACTAGCCCCGGAAGGGGCGAAAGACAACCTCTTCGCCGGATTTTCTGTCGCGGTCTACAGGAAATAGAGAAATGCCCTAAGGCTCTGGACGGCCCACGCTGTATGACAAACCCGGAGAGATTAGCGAGCGCCATCGGCAAGTTGCAGGAAGAGCGGGCTGCCTTTCTCCGCTCCGCCCTCCTCATCCCCAATGCCGACCTCTCGCAAGCGCAACTCGATTTCAAGCCCGCCGCCGATTCCTGGTCCGTCGGCGAAGTGGCGCATCACGTCGGCCTCACCGAGCGCGTCTTTCACCGCTATCTGTCGGACTTGTTTCGCTCCGGCAGCCCCGAACAAGGAGCCTCGCGCACCATCCCCTTCGACGAGCTGCCGATGGGTCCGCAAATGATCCCCACGTCGCTGTTGCGCCTGGCGCCGGTCTTGATGCCGTTCGCGATCCTGAGCAGCTTGATGCCGCAGAGTTTGCAGTCGGCGCTGCTCGCCAATCCCCTAGTGAAGATCAAGACGGCCCCGGCGGTCGAACCGAAGCACGGCATCCCTCGCGCCGAGTTGCTTGATTTTTTGAAGCAGGCCCGGCAGGCCACGCTCGACTTGCTCGAGCCCGTCAAAGAGTGGGACCTCTCGCGCTTTCGCTGGTTCCATCCCCTCATGGGCACGCATGACGTCTATGGCACGCTCGAACTGATCGCCAGCCACGACCGGCGCCACGCCGGACAAGCGGAGCGCGTCAAGAGCGACCCGAAATTCCCGCGATAATCCGAGCCGCGACCTGAAGGGAAGCAAAGGAAGCAGAATTTAGAAGTTAAGACCATTCCTGTTTCCGATTCTCTGTTTCTTGTCCGTTGCCCTTCTATGCTCCGATCTGCTTTGTAGGGAAGCCCTTCCCAACGAATGCCGCATTTGGTATTCTTCTTCCCTGAGTATCCTTTTCTTGAGCCGAACGACATTCTCCTGGCACGGCCTGAGGGATTTGGAAATTCAATGAATTCTCTCACTGTTTCCCCCCTTCCCAATGTCCCTCCTGATGTCTCCGCGAAAATGCGGCGGGTACGAAGCGAGGGCACAGGGCCAGAAAAGTCTTTCTACCAGGCTCTCCGGCGGATCGGGTTCTCTTTCGAGACGCATCGCCGTGACCTGCCTGGAAAACCTGACATCGTTTTCCCCTTGGCCCGCCTTGCGGTCTTCTTGGATGGGGATTTATGGCATGGACATCAGTGGAAACTCAGGGGCTTCGGTTCGCTCGATGATCAATTTGTGGGCATAAGCAATAGTAACTACTGGCAGTCCAAACTATCGAACAATCTTGAGAGGGATTTCAGCAACACCGCCAGCTTGTTAGACGCGGGTTGGAGAGTGCTGAGATTCTGGTCTAGTGACTTCGAGCATCGGCTGGACCAATGCGTCCAAACAACGATTGCGGCGGTTAGGAGACTTACGAATCCCGAAGTTGCAGCGTTTAGTGAACTGCCGTCCCGTACGGTCACTGAATTGTTTGCGGGAATCGGGTTAGTGCGCCTAGCCCTTGAGCAACACAATTGGAGGGTGGTATTTGCGAATGACAATGACATTCAGAAATACGAGATGTACCAAGACAACTTTGGCGGAGACCACATTGATCAGAGGGACATCCGGCTAATATCCGGGCAGGAGGTTCCCACGTCTGCCTTATTCACAGCCTCATTTCCTTGCAATGATCTCTCAATCGCTGGGGCACGGAGCGGGTTAGGAGGACACCATTCAAGCATGTTCTGGGAACTGATCCGCATCCTGAACGAAATGGAGTCTCGACGTCCGCCTATTGTATTTCTGGAAAATGTATTTGGTTTCTTAACCTCTCATTCGGGCAAGGACTTTGAAACCGCTCTCCATGCGCTCAGCGAGCTTGGTTACAGTTGCGACGCCTTCGTACTAGATGCCTCACGGTTCGTTCCGCAGAGCCGCGTTCGCCTGTTTGTGATCGCAAAACAGGAACCCCCCTCCCCTGATTCGACGGTTCACTTGTTACCTAGCACGCTTCGCCCAAGGCAATTGGTCACGTTCATCAAAGAGCACCCCGAGATTCGCTGGAATTTGCGCAGGTTGCCGCAGCCCCCTGACCGAAAGCCCAAACTAATAGATATTCTTGAGAAGCTACCCGAAGATGCCCCCCACTGGTGGAGCAATGCGCGCTCCGAATACTTCATGAATCAATTGAGCGAACGTCATCTGACCGTTGCCACATCAATGATTTCTGGTACGAAGTACCGCTATGCAACAGCCTTTCGCAGGATTCGCCACAAGCGTTCCATGGCAGAATTGCGAAGCGACGGAATCGCGGGATGCCTCCGCACCCCGCGTGGCGGAAGCGGAAGGCAGATTCTGTTCAAAGCCGGTAAAGGAAAGTTCTCTGTACGTCTCTTGACGGCCAGGGAGTGTGCAAGGCTACAAGGGGTGCCTGATGAGAAATACAAAATAACCGCCCCATTAAATAAGGCACTCTTTGGGTTTGGAGACGCTGTTTGTGTCCCAGTAATTGAGTGGATTGCCCAACACTATCTCACGCCGCTCGCATCCGAACTCATCCGCGGGGAGACTCTTTGCCCTCATGCCTAACCCGAAAATCGAAACGGTTGACCAGATCACAGAAGCATGGCTGCGATCACGCACTCGGTCTGGGAAGCTTTCGCGGAACACCATCGCAGTTGGCCTTGTCATTTTCGACCGACTGCGCGATAAATGCCCTTTGAAGCGTTCAGACATTCTGAGCAGCGGGGGTGAGATTAAGGGCTCTCGCTCTGGGCTTGGTAAGGTTCTTGAAAAGTACAGCATTCCCAAAAATTTCCTGAAGGAGGCCACAACCCGTCAAGCTCATCAGGATGGCATCGCTTTGCTTGAAGAGCTTGGTTATGGATCAAGTCTTTCACGCCTCCAACCAACAGAACGAGATGAGCAACTGCTTCGGCCTATTCGACTGCTTCAGAAGAAAGCGAACGAATGGTTGCAACGTCAAAACCTTAAGATCAGTTGCGACCGTCAGTTGTCCCCTGCCGCGTGGATTCATTCGATACTGGAAGAAGCGAGGGGCAAATCAGGCGGAAAGATTGAACAGCACTTGGTAGGAGCTAAGTTGCAGACGCGCCATCCAGATCGCGACGTGCCGAATCATCCAGGCCATGCCGGAGACCTACAGACGGGCCGGACGGGTGACTTCGAGGTTGACTCGATTTCGTATCACGTAACGGCGACCCCAGGGAGAGATGTCATCGAGAAGTGCAGAGCCAACGCGGCTGCGAATCGTCACCCCGTATTGGTAGTGCCAGGGGAACAAGTCCTGAAGGCAAAGCATCTCGCAGAAGACGAAGGAATTAGCGACCGCGTGACCATTTTGGCTCTTGAGGATTTTGTGGCGCAGAATGTCATCGAAATTTCAGTCGAGCATGGGCACGACTTCTATTCCACTCTCCAACAAATCATCATGGAGTACAATAGGAGGATTGAAGAAGCTGAAACCGATATGGCCCTGAAAATTGAACTGCTCTAATCTTACCCCTTGCGCAGCAGGCCAAGCGCCAGCGGCGCTGCTTTTCTTCTGACTTCTGTCGAGCTTCTACGGATTCAGGCGTGGACGTTTTCCGTGTGCTTATAGCGTTTGACGTGGACTCGGTCCTCCTGGGCGCGTTGCGCGGCGGAAAAGCAGTGCCGAGCGGACCCACACCACTTCCGTCGCCAGTATGAATGGCGTCCGAAACCACCGCAAGGAGATTCTTCCGAGCATTCCGAACGAACCGCAGGAACCGTATCCACCGTAAAGACCGACATTACCGCGAGAACCGCAAACTCCGAATTTCGGGCGGGGCGGAGCCCGGAGTCGGAGCCACCGCTCCCTTGCGGCCTGTCCGGGGCGAAGTCCAAAGGTCGCGGCTCGGTCTTGCGTTATACTCTAGCTTCTCGAAACCGCGCAAGGAAACGCTTTCCGCATGGCTGATGACATCGCATCGTTCTTAGCTTCCTCCCCGGTGTTCAGCGAGCTTCCGCTGGACCAGTTGCAAGAGATTGCGACGCTGTTCCGGCAGGAACGGCACGCGGCCGGGAGCGTCGTCCTGCACCAGGGCAGCAAAAGTGATGCGGCGTATTTCGTTCGCTCCGGGCAGTTGGCGGTGCGCATCCAGCGCAGCGGATGGAAAGAGACCGTCGCGTACTTGCAGCCCCCGGACATCTTCGGCGAATTGTCGTTTGTCACGGGAAAAGCCTGCGTCGCCGACGTCGAGGTGGTCCTGGACGCGGACGTGTTGCTGCTGCCCCGCGACGCGGTGCCGAAACTGCCTCACCAGCGGGAAACGATTTTGCGTTCCTTGATGAAGGTCATCGCGGGCCGCCTTCAGGAGACGGTGACCCGCGGCGGCAAAGTGCGCGAGACGCCGGTGGTGCTCCTGCACAACTGCCCGAGCTGGGAAGCGCCCGGGAGCTTTGCCTGGGAGTTGGTTCATTCGCTGGCGCGCCAGTCCGGGCGAAAGACGCTGCTGGTGAATCTGGGCGCGCCGGAGGACCGCCCGATTCAGGACATCGCAGACAACGTCCACGTCTGCAACCTGGCTGCCCGGCCGGCGGGGGAAGCGATGCGCTCGGAGATGGCTCAGAAGCTCACCGATTGGAAACGCCACTTCGACAACATCATTCTGAATCCCGGCAGAACCGAGAAAACCGAGGGCATCCAGGAGTTCGCCAACTGGCAGGGATACCTGCTGGGACCGGGTGATCTGATCCCGCCGGAGAAAGGCATAGGGCAATTCGTCGTGCAGAGCGCCGTCGGTCCCACGCTTCCGAAATTGAGCGGGAGCCGCCAGCTCATCTGGGAAGCGGCCGAGTCGGAAGCAGCGCATCGCGACGGGCGTCCGGTGAGCGAGGCATTCCGCCGCACAGTGGATTCCATGGCCCGGTGCGTGGCCGGGCTGCAGGTGGGCCTGGCTCTGGGCGGCGGCGCAGCCTGGGGATGGGCGCATATCGGGGTTCTGTCGGTTCTGGAAGAAGCCGGATTGCCGATGGACATGATCTCGGGTTGCTCAATGGGCAGCGTGGTCGGCGCCTTCCGTGCCGCCGGCATCGGCGTCGAACGGCTCAAGGACATCGCGCATTACTGGCGGACGCGCACGCGCCGCTTTATCGAATGGCGGCTGTGGCGCATGTGTCTGCTGAATGAGAAAATGGTTCGCAAGGCCTTCCGGCAATACTTCGGCGACCGGCCGGTAAACCAGACAGAGATACCGTATTGGGCCAACGCGGTGGACATCCGGACCGGCAAGGAGTTCACGATTTCGGAAGGCACCCTGGTGGATTGCGTGAGAGCATCCATTGCGCTGCCGGGCCTGCTGCCGCCTTCCCCGCGCAATTCCCACTTGCTGGTGGACGCCGGCATCATGGACCCGGTGCCGGTCATGCTGGTGCGGAAGATGGGTTGCCATTACGCGATCGGGATCAATGCCATGGCGGAACTGGAATCCACGGAGGTCAGCAGCCGGTATCCGTTCAATGCTTTCGACATCATGACCCGCTGCATGTTCGTCATGGGGCACGAAATCGGCCAGGCGCGCGCCGAACAGGCCGCCAACATCGTCTTTACGCCCTTGTTGGGCGAGATTACGATGTTGCAGTTCTCCCGAAGTTACGACATCATCGAGTGCGGGCGGCGAGCCACTGAAGTTAATTTGGCGAAGATTCTGGAAGGCTACAAGAGCCTGAAATCGGGCACATCCAGCGCGCCGCCCGCCCCGTCCAAATCATAGGAGCCACCGGGAAGAGGACATCAGGCGATGGCACATTCAATCACGACCGAAGGGCGCCAGCATGAGCGGTTAGTGGCGGACGGCGAAGCAATCATCCGCACCGCGACGGGCCAGGCGACCGGCGAGTTGGTAGATGTAAGCCAGAGCGGACTCCTGATCCTGGGCCGCATTCCGGTTTCGATCGGTGAGTCGGTGGAGGTCAGCTTTACCCCCCGGGATTATCCCGAGGAGGTCAAGGTCCGGGGACGGGTGGCGCGCGTCCGACCCGACCGCGTCGGGATTGCGTTCTCGGAAACACGCTGGTGGCAAAGCGCCTGGCGAAAGCTGGTTGCTTTCCGCACCGTCTCGCAAAAGAAGATCGAAGGCCCGCTGACCGCAGCCGATTTGCTGGCGCGGATTGCTGCGATTCAAAAGGAAGCGGAGACCGGAGATATCGCGGTCAAGACCGCAGCGCTGTGGAAGATGGAAAGCCTCGGCGTCACCTTCGGGCGGGTGGCCCAGCCCGGCGACACGCTGCGAGACCCGAATCTGCCAGTGGAAGCCCGCCCGATTGTCCATGTAGGCATGGGCGGCGCCGCCGTCGAGGTGGCAAACTTCGACCGCGCAGAGATCATGCGCCGGATCGATTCACTGGCGCATCCGGATTACCGTCTGTTCGGCTACGAGCAAATTGGGGCCATGCTCGGAGTGTATGAGAAGACGGTCCCGCGAATGATGTTGGGCTTGAAGCCTCTGGATCGCCCCCCCGATGTCAAGCAATTCATTCTGTCGTTTGATGATCCCAAGGTCCGGCGCCTGATCTCCCACGGCTACGGGAGGCTCCTCTATTTCAACAGCAAGCACGTCGGCGCGGCCTACCACAATGTGAAGCAACGGGAGTTCCTGGACCCGCGCGCGGCCGTCCAGGGCATGGGGTTCGGCTATGCGATGGTGAATCACCGGGAGCTGGGTACCGTGCTCGAGACCGGAGACGTCCTCGTCGTTTTCGATCCGACGTTCGTGCGGGCGTTCCAGGCCGGGCTTGTTTATGCGCTCATGTTCTGGGAATGGGTATCGCCTGGATTCCTGCAGACGCTAGGCTTCGCGAATCCCCGCGCCACGGAACTCGTCGCCACTGCCCGCACGGAGATCGAATCGGCCCGGCAGCGCGGCTACCTGGAGCCGTTCGTGGTCGAGCGGATGAGTGCGTAGTCGGTCGCCACGGCACGTTTGGTGTGCCGTGGGTTTGTTCTCGTTCCGGCGACCCGCCCGCTTTGCAGAAACACGCCGGTGCCCTGAAAGGGCACAAGAGGAATAGCCGGGGGCACCGCCCCCGGAAAGGTAGCCCCTCGGACGTAAACACGACCCTGAAGGGGTCGCACTCACCCTGCCCTCTGTGACGGTGTGACCCTTTCAGGGTCATTCGTGTTCATAGGCGAATTCATCCGGGGGTGCTACCCCCGGCTACTCACGTTCATCCCCTTCGGGGATGGGCGTTTGGCCAGAAGCGAAGTGAGACGCTACTGTCGCGGCTTCGCCAGCGCCATACAGAAGCATCTTACTTGTCGATTCCAAAGTCGTAGAGCCTCCCCGTCGTGCTCACCGCTTCCCCTGTAACCTGTAGAGCGGTCGCCGGATAAAAGCAGTACTCCCCTGGGCTTAAGTGTCCCCAAACTATTCGAGCTTGACATCCACTACCTTTCCGTCCTTCAGGATCACCGTCATGTCCTCATACTTCAGGGATTTTTGGTTTCCTACTCGAATTGTCTTCGATGGCTCGCCTAGTTTCTGAAGTACGGCCTCCTCACTTATACCCGGCTCAATTTCAATGTTTCGCTCGGCGCTCAAGACTTGTTCTGCCTCTTCCTTGGGCAGTAAGTATTTGTTGATCTCGTTAACTACCCCCTGGTAGTCAGTTGCTTTGAGGACCTGTTCCTTATCGAAAAAGAAGCGGAACCTCAGCCCAAACCCGGCTACCGACGTCCGCTGGTGAACCTCTCCACCAGACACAGTGGTGGTCGTCTCCTTCGATGCTTTGTTGATGTCGACGTCGCGCAAATGACTGAGCTGAGTCGTCGTCAGATTGAATTCGATGCGATCGGACATGATGTAGAACTTTTGGACCTTAAGCGGTTCCCCCCGATCGAGTGACGTTACATTCAAGCCCTTGTCCAAATCAGCATAGGTGCGTTCGTCCAGCTGGTCCATCTCACTGGTTTTCTTACCCCAAAGCTTGAGGGGGTTGCTGCGTTTCCGGTCCGGAATGGGAACGCTGTCGTGGTAGTGATACCAGAGCAGGCCAGCGCTACCAGGGCCGACGATGAATGCCTTCTTGTACTCTCCAGCGAGCAGACCGGCGACCATTGTCACAACCGTCTTGCCGTCGTAGCGTTCCATGAGCAGCCGCTTGAAATCTTCCTCACTCGTGGGCTGCACGAAGTTTGAAGGTGCGCTGGTTCGCTCTCCCAGCGGCTCGACCGGCGCAGACGCTGGCGAGTCTTCCCCCAACTTCGGCGCGGGCTCTGGAGCATTCTTCCTGATCATCGCGGCGATGATCTTCTCAGAGACACCTTCATTTTTCAAAGCGATGATGTCTTCCGCCCCAAGGGAATACTTTCCCGGCTGGGTATTAACCATGCCGGTGATAAGGTCCTCGCTGAGGCCCGCTTTAACAAGCTTTACGACGGAATCGTTTGTAAGCGTTTCCTGAGAAGAGAGGGAAACTGTCAGGAAAAGCAGGACTACAGACAACATGGTTGCGATTCGCGCCATGAGAACACCTCCTCCGGAATTTCCGTTTTAGCTTCCAACCGCCTCTGATGATACACCTCTCGAGGGGTTTCAGCGCACGATATTTTCTTTGGCTGGGCCCCAGGGGCTCGGACAGGGTTAGTTTACCCCAAAGCGAGTCCCGAAACTGCTGATTACTGCCATCCGCTTCTATCAGACATCGCTCCGTCGCTTGTGGTGCTGGATCGGCTTCGCGGCAGCTCTCCCGCCTGGAGAAATCGGTCCAAGAACGGATCGTACGCAAGCTCGATTTTTACCTTGCGCAGAGGCAGCCGTTGCAGTTTGCGGAGAAACTTAATGACGCCACGGCGGGCGAATGGCGATTCCGTATTGGCGAGTACCGGGTGGTCTTTGACGTCAGGGAAAGTACGATTCTTGTTCTCTCAGTCGGCCACCGGAAAAATATTTACCGCTAGTGGCTTGGCTTCCCCCTTTGTCACCCTTCACGATTTCGCCAGCTTCTCCACCAGCGCACCCAAATCCTGATACCGAAACACCTCCTCCAGGCGGCGGTGCTGTTTCAGCACGGCGTGATAGCGGTTGAGGGCGAGGTCGCAGGGGGTTTTCACCAGACGGTCCCACAATTGGGCAAGCCGGGCATCGGAGGGGCGGTATTGATGAAACGAGCGAATGGTCGGGTCTTCGGGCGAGATGTCGTACCGCATGATGACGGACGACATCACGCCGTTGGCGAAGGCGTCATCCTGCAAGAACTCTTCGCCGTGATATTTCAGGAGCGTTTCCATAATGACGGGGAAGCGCATGTTGACGAGCGTGACGGCCCAGGCAAAGCCCGCGACGGCGTTTCGCCGACCGGGGTCATGGGGCGGCTCGCGGCGGCACATCGCGACGGCCCGCCAGGGGGTGCTCCAGCCGGGGATGAAATTCGGCGGAGAAAAATACATGGCGCGGCCCGCGCCGTGCCACAAGTAGCCCGGCAGGTCGCGGTTGATCTGCGACAACTGCTCATCGAGGGCCTTCACCATCCCCGTGCCGTGCAAGAATCGGGCCGCCAGACCCAGCGACTCAATGGCAGCCCCCGTGTAGCCTTCCTGCGAGGAGTCCTTACACAGTCTCACGATCTCTTCGGCCGCCTTGCGAATCTCCGACGCGGGACTCGTGGCTTTCAGTTTGTCGAGATTGCGTTTGGCGAAGGACATGCCGATTCCGGCATGGAGCATCGTCAGGCTTTTGGCGGGCAGGCCGTCGGCGTGGCTGCCGGTCAGCAATGCCTGCGGCGGCGCTTTGCGCTCGTAAAAGGAATCGGCATACCAGTGGCCCAGGCCCTCCACGGCCCACAGAGCGGGAAACAAACCGAGCGCATAGCATTTTTCGACCAGTTCCGGCAGCGGAGCCTGCGAGCCGGGCGGCGGGAGAACGGCACTGACATGCGCCACCAGTTGGATGATGTCCGCGTTGTTCTTGGCGTTCTGCCAGGCAACGCGACTATCCCGGCCTGGGATCAACAGCGAGATTGCCCGCGTCATCGGCGGCAGCAGGCGGCTCATGAAGGCCATTAACTCCGGACTCGGTTCCATTGGTTCCCTCGGTTCTTACGGATTCGCTCCAGTCCAGGCGTTCCAGACCTTCTCCAAGCCGTCCATGAGCGTCTGGTGGACCTGGCAATGCAGGGCGAGCATCTGGGCGTCCATGCGGTCGTGGATTGCTTCCGGCTTCACCAGGCCCAGGGTCAGGTAGCGGAGCACTTCTGCGCCGCCGTAGACCGGATCGGGGAGATACTTGCCGAAATCGAGCACCTTCTGCGCGCGGGGGGCGGCTGCAAAGACCATGCGAACTCGGATCTCGTTCTTCGGCGTCAGCAAGAATGAGAAGAGCTTGACCGCCACGCCGAATTTCCCGGGGCCAAAGCCAAATATGTTTGGGAACGGCGGCACGTCCACGAAGGGGTAGCCGATCGAGACCTCGAGGAGATAGTCCGGAGAGGGATTCTCGACGACATGAATGAAATCCGGGTGTGGCACAACGTACGCTGCTTCCCGAATCCGTTTCTTGAACGGTCCCATGGTCGCGACGAAGTCGTGGATGTGCACCGTGTGCAACACCCAGGCGTACTGCCGGCCGAGGTCCCTCCAATCTAGGGGACCATCGCGCTGCTCCGCCGGGAATTGCCCGTATTGGCCTGCGGCGGTCTTGTATAAACTTTTCTCGAAGGTAAATCCTCCGAGCGTTCCGTCCTCATGTGTCCAGTGCGCCCGCTGCATGAATTCTCCCAGGACGAAGTCGCGCAGGCGTTCGGAAGCCTTCGCGCCCGGGATGCGTCCGAACTCCACGACCTGCCGGCAACCCATCACCGTCCGGGAACTGCCGTTGATGGAGAGGGAGCTGAAAAAGCCTGCGGCTTTGTTCGGCAAACGGTACTGCTTCTTGAGGTCGAGCGGAAACAGCGCCAGGTCCCCTTCCCGCTCGCGCCACCAGCGTTCAAGCTGCGAGCCGTCCCGGATGGCCTCTTCGGTTTTCTGAATCATGAAGCGGTCTTGTCCGGACAGAGGGCCTTGTCCAGGGCTTGGCTCGGCCAGCGGATCGCCAGCCGGATTGCGCGCAGGAGAGGCTGGGGCTGACATGGCGGCAGTGATTCCCTTCTCGCGGCGCCTTCCGGGACGCCCTGATTCCATCTGACTCTGACGAACCCGCCAGATGCAGGATTTTGGCCTGCTTTCCGTCCGCCCACGGCCGGAGCCGGGGGGCGGAGAAATAATATATTGACAAAAAGCGAATGGCAAATCATAATTCGGCGATTTGGGAGTAGTGGTGGGTTTAGGAAAGCAGATTCGTCTAAGGACTGATTCATTGTTGCAAGTTGTTCCCTCCGTGAAGTTTACTGTGGTTCGCTCTTACCTGCTCGCGCCTGCCCTGTTTGTTTCGCTTCTTTTCTCCGGGAATCCGGCGTGGGGCTCGGCGTTTTCGATTGCCGAGCTGGGGGCGCGGGCGGCGGGCATGGGGACGGCATTTTGCGCGGTCGCCGATGACGGGTCGGCTCTGTTGTATAACCCGGCGGGGATCGGGTTCCAACCCGGCACCCGGCTCCAGATGGACAACCTGGTGGTGGTCGGTTTTTTCCACTTCATTCCTCTTTCTCCGCCCCTGGGGACCGTGGTGCCGGAGAAAGGGTTCAACGGGTCCATTCGCCCCAAGTTCATTCCGGTGGGCAGCCTTTATGCTTCCCAGCAACTGAGCGACCGATTGACTGTTGGCTTCGGGGCGTTTTCGCCGTTCGGCTTGGCGGCCAACTTCACGAATTTCAACGATAGCGATCCTGCGCTGACCAAATATCCCGGCCGGTTTGCCGGAACACGGGCGCGTCTGGAGTCCATCTGGTTTCAGCCGACCCTGGCGATTCGCATCACTCCCAACAGCAGCCTCGCCGTGGGCGGGGCCTTAGTGCACACACATCTGTTTCTGGAGCAGAGCATCCTCAATCCGCTCGATGACGCGCTGGAGTTTGGGCGCGAGGCGGCCAACGATGTTTTCCCCGGCGTGGATAAGGAACTGGCGGCCCGGTCCATTGCCCGCCTTCTGCCGGAAGGGCGGGTCCGAATTGCCGGGACCAGCCAAACCCTGGGCGTTACCGGCGGCTACCTGTACAAGCACCCGCAAGGGATCATCAGCTTGGGCTTGATGTACCGCAGCGCCGTTACGCATCACCTTGATGGGAAGGCTTCGTTTGCATTTACGAAAGGGTACACGCTGGAATCGTTTGTCGGTCCGGATTTGATTCCGAAGGCCTTCCCCAACCAGAAAATAAAGGGTGCTTTTACGACGCCCGCCACGTATTCGTTCGGGCTTGCCACCTCCGCGTTTGGGAACACCACCCTCTCGGCTGATTTTCACTTTCAGGACTACCGCCGCTTCAGCAGCGTGCCGCTGAACTTCAGCGAGACGGAAGCGACCAATAAGGATGTGCGAACCCCGGCGGAAGAGCGGTTGGTCTTCGACTTCCGGGATTCGTTCCAAATCGCGGTCGGGTTGGAGAAGCGCATGGGGAACATGGCGATCCGAGGGGGCTATCTCTACGATCGCTCGCCGGTGGTAGACAAGAGCGTGGGGCCGCTGTTCCCCGACTCCAACCGCCACAGTGCCACCGCCGGTTTCTCGATGCGATCCGGAAACAAGGAATTTACAGTGTTCTACGAGGCCATGCAGTTTGTGAACCGGCATACCAATGTCGCCGGCAACGTCACGCAGTTTACGAACGGCGAGTACCGGAACTTCGCCCATCTGGCCGGCATGGGCCTGCGATTCATTCTGGGGCCGCAATGAACAGGGAATAGGGAATAGGGAATAGAAAAGAACCCCTGGGTCTTCCCTAGCGTATGCGGATGAGAAAACATCTTCTGCTTTTGATTTGCCTCCTGTTGATTGGGGGCGGGCGTGTGGAAGCCCAGCAGACG
>MEKR01000127.1 GCA_001767035.1 Acidobacteria bacterium RIFCSPLOWO2_02_FULL_61_28 | reverse complement strand
ACAACCGGCAGCTTCAGCTCGGGATGAAATTGACTTTTTAGTCGGCTCAGTTGGACCGGAAGAAAACTCAAAAGACGGTGGGGCAATTCTCGAAAGCTTGCCCCACCGTTTGTTCGTCTCACCTGGAGGGGGACTTTCCGCATGTACAACCACTCGAACGAACCCAAGATGAACCAATTGCACTCTGGAGGCGTCCCGAGGCGCGAATTCTTGGTGGGACTCGCCGCGCTCGGCGCTGCCGCCGCCCTCCCGAAAGCCCTCATGGCGGCACAGGCACGAGCCGCCGCTTCCGCCCAGCCGTTCCGGATTGACACCCACCACCACTTCTCGGCGCCCGGATTTGTTGACGAGATCGCCGGCCGCAAGACCGGCCAGCGCCCCTTGATGGAGTGGACCGTTCAAAAATCCCTCGAGGACATGGACAAAGGCGGCGTCGCCACCGCCATCCTTTCGATCAGCGAACCGAGCGTCTGGTTCGGCAATGACAATGCAGCGCGCCGTCTGGCGCGGGAATGCAACGAACTCGGAGCCCGGTTCATGGCGGATCATCCGGGACGCTTCGGCCAGTTCGCAATCCTGCCGCTCCCGGATGTTGAAGGAGCCCTCCGCGAGATCGAATACGCTCTGGACACCCTCAAGGCGGACGGCGTCACCGTGATGACGAGCTACGAAGGCAAGTACCTCGGCGACCCTGCGTTCGCGCGTATGATGGACGAACTCAACCGGCGCAAGGCGGTCGTGTATTGCCATCCCTTCCGGGCCGAGTGCTGCAAGAACCTGCAGCCGGAGTTGGGGCCGGCTGTGATCGAACTGGGGACCGATACGACCCGCACGATTGCGAGTGTGCTGTTCAGCGGCACGGCAGCGCGGTGCCCGGACATCCGCTTCCTCTGGTCCCACGGCGGTGGCACGTTCCCGTACCTCATGAACCGCTTCCTGGGAGTCGCGCAGCGGCCGGATATGGCGCCGCGGCTGCCGAGAGGACTGCTCTACGAAGTGCAGAAGTTCTATTACGACACCGCGAATTTTTTCAACCCCTACGCATTGCCGACTTTGATGAAGACCGTGCCGGTATCGCACGTTCTGTTCGGGACCGATTTCCCGTTCGGTGCTGCGCCCGCCCAGGTGGTAGCCAAGGGGCTGAGCGACTATGGATTCAGCGCGAGCGATCTTCGCGCCATTGAGCGCGAAAACGCACTGGGATTGTTTCCGCGGCTGAAAACATGAGCGCGACGTTGTGCTGAGATTCGATTCAGAATCCCTATATCGGGTTTCCCTTAGGTCGCAAAGCTAAGGAGGGCGCCATGAAAATCATGAATATGGTTGAAGGGGAAGCGAGACTGTCGCACTCGAGGCGGGAATTCCTGATTAGGCTGGCCACGCTCGGGGCCGCTGCCGCCCTTCCAAGAGTTCTTTCATCGGCTCAGACGCCAGCTGCCGCTCCCGCCCGGCCGTTCCGGATTGACACCCACCACCACTTCTCGGCACCCGGACAGGTGGCCGAGATGATCGCCAGGAAGACCGGCCAGACCCCTCTGATCGAGTGGACGCCTCAGAAATCCGTCGAGGACATGGACAAGGGCGGCGTGGCCACCTCCATCTTGTCTATCAGCGAGCCGAGCGTCTGGTTCGGCGATGACGCCGCGGCCCGAAAGATGGCGCGGGAGTGCAACGAACTCGGAGCCCGGGTGATGGCGGACTATCCGGGACGCTTCGGCCAGTTTGCAATCCTGCCGCTGCCCGACGTGGACGGGGCCCTCCGCGAGATCGGATACAGTCTGGACACCCTCAAGGCAGACGGCATTTGCATGATGACGAGCATTGGTGGCAAGTACCCCGGCGATCCCGCCTTCGAGCCGGTAATGGACGAACTCAACCGGCGCAAGGCGGTCGTCTATTTCCATCCCTACCGCGCTCCGTGCTGCCAGAACCTTCTTCCGCAAGGGACCGGTCTCGGCGGCGAACTGGTGAACGACACGACCCGCGCGATTACGAGCGTCTTGATCAGTAGCACCGTCGTACGCTGCCCGGATATTCGCTTCCTCTGGTCCCACGGGGGAGGCACGGCGCCGTACATTACCAGCCGCTTGGGCGGAGCGGCGTCGAAGCTGCCGAAAGGGCTGATTTACGAGTTGCAGAAGTTTTACTACGATACCGCGCAGGCGTTTAACCCATACACGTTGCCGTCCTTTAAGAAGCTCGTGCCGATCTCACACATCTTGTTCGGGACGGATTATCCGTTCGGTACCGGTTCGGCGCCGGTTGCCAAGGGGCTGAGGGATAATGGAGACTTCAGCGCGAGTGAGCTTCGCGCCATCGAGCGCGAGAACGCGCTGGAATTGTTCCCGCGTCTGAAATCATGAGCGCGCCTGGCCTGATCCTGAGAACTGTCCGGTTGGGTCAAGGCTGGTAGTCTTGACCCGTTCTGCCTGCCGCAGATTCTCCTTTAGTAATTAATTCGTATTTTGTAGATGCGCATTCAATGGGCCGCGCTTTGCCGCCTCGCGAGATGCCCTTGTGTCAGGATTCACTTGTAGTATAATGCGCTTCGACCGGCCGAAGAGGGAATCGTGTACACGCCTATCGAGCTGATCGTCCACTCACGGAGGAGAGGCGCTATGTCGTCGAAAATTCAACGAATGTTCGCGGTCGTTGCCGCCGCTTCGATCGTTCTGATGTTTAGCATTCGCGCGCAAGCGCAAGCCCAGGCGCAAGGGGGGCCATTGCGCTGGGTGAAGATGGCGCCGTTCCCGGAGCCGGAGGAGGAACTCTACGGCATCACCGCGAACGGGAAGATGTATGTCATCGGCGGATTCGGCTCCGCCGGGAAGCCCGCTACGGCGATGGTGTATGAGTACGATGAGGCCGCCGACCGGTGGACTAAGAAGAAGCCGATCCCGGTCCCCGTACACCACCAGGCGATGGCCGAGTACCGCGGCAAGATTTACGTGGTCGGCGGCTGTATGAGGCCGCTATCCGGCGAGGGAGCGGGGGGATGGGAGCCGGTGGACAATGCGTGGGAATACGACCCCGCCGCCGATTCCTGGAGGGCGCTCGCGCCGATGCCGGGCAAACGCTGCTCCGCCGTCGCGGGCGAAGTGGGCGGCAAGATTTACGTGATCGGCGGCGCTACAACGGAACCCGGCTCGAACCTGACCTCCATGGCGGCGACCCGGCCGTCTCGCTCGCTGGGTACGAACGAGGTGTACGATCCGGCGACCAACAAATGGGAAACCCGCAAGCCGATGCCGACCACCCGGAACCACGCGTTCGCGGGTGTCGTGAACGGCAAGATTTATGTCATCGGCGGCCGGATGGGATCGAGCTTCATTCCGGTTTCCAGCAACACCGATATTGTCGAGGAGTATGATCCGGCGACGGACCAATGGGGCGCGGTTCGAGCGCGGATGCCCACCCCGCGGAGCGGCGGGGGCTGGGCCACTTACCGGGGCAAGATCTACGTGGCCGGCGGCGAGCTGCAGACTCCGCAGTTCAACGCCGCGTTCAAAGCCCTGGAAGCATACGATCCCGCAACCAACACCTGGAGTATCCTCCCCTCGATGCCGATTACCCGGCACGGCGTTGCCGGCGCGTTTATCGGGAACCGCCTTCACCTGGTAAGCGGTAAGATAAACTCTGGGGGAGCGCCCGACGTGAACCTCTCCACCGGGTCTCACGACGTGTTAGAAATTCCGGATCGGTAGGCCGACGCGAGGGGGGAGCCGGCTTCCTGGTAACATGAAACTCTCGACCGATGAAGGCAGCGGCCAGAATCCGTTCTCAAACAGCAATTTGTGGTATGAACCTCACCGGGAAAACCTAAAGGAGGACAAGCGATGGGTACCATAAGGAAGATCAGCCGAAGAAGCGCGATGAAATGGGGCCTGCTTTCTTCCGGTCTGTCCCTGTTGCCCAAGGGGCGTCTTTCTACTGCATTGGCTTCCCCCGCTCAGGTCGGAGGTAGGGCGGAAGAAGAGCTTTTTGGGAGTAAGAACCTACCCGGAGGCGGGCAGTTGGAAATCCGGATGACCGTTTCTCCTTATAGCAGCGACTTGGATCTGGTGGAATTGGCCGAGCGGATGAGTCCCTTTAACCCGGTGTCATGGTATGCGGAGTGGAAACGGATAGCGGAAAAGAACGAGCGGTTGGCGGAGGGGTTCGAAAAAGAGGGGCACAAGGTCACGGCGAACGAATACTATCTGCGGGCTGCGCGGTTCTACCAGCGGGCGGTGATCTATCAATCGGAAGGCGATCCCCCGATGCTTCCCACTTTCAATAAACTGATCGAGATGTACAAGAGAGCCTGGCAGTTAGTGCCTCCGCCGTTTGAACGCTTAGAGATACCCTTTGAAGGAACCACGCTGCCCGCCTATTTCTCGAAACCAAGAGGAAATCCCGGCCAGCGCTTCCCGACCGTCTATGCGTTCGGTGGAGCCGATTCGAGCCTGGTCGGGGGCGGAGGGGGAGCCTACACCTCGCGCGGCATGGCATATCTGTTCCTGGATGGTCCTGGGCAAGGAATCCCTCTTCGACTGAAGCGCGTGTATGCCCCTCCCGACTCCGAGCGCGTCGCCAAAGTGGTGATTGATTACCTGGTTAGCCGGCCCGACGTAGATCCGAACCGGATCGGAATTACCGGAGGAAGCATGGGCGGCTACACCGCTCCGCGATGTGCCTCGGGCGACAAGAGGATTAGAGCCTGTTCCATGTCAAGCGGGGCGTACAGTTTGCTGGAGGATATTTTCGAGTATTATCCTCCCATTCAGGAGCGCCTCCGTTGGCTGATTGGAGCCAAGGATTTGGCCGACGCCCGAAAGAAGATTCGGGAATTCACGCTGGAAGGCCGGGCGCAGCAGATCGAATGCCCTATGCTGATTGGTTATGGCAAGGACGATCGGATTATGGACCCGCAGGGGGCGTTCCGGCTTTACCAGGCCGCAGTCAACTCGAAGAGAAGCATGGTGGCGGAAATGGGCCATGATGTCGGCCGCGCTCGGCCAAGTCCTCTGCGCCCGCCAATCCTGGCTGATTGGATGGCAAAGCAGTTGGTACCCCCATCCTAAATCCGGAGCCTGCCGACCGAAAGGAGAAAACACGATGAAAACTTGCGAGAAACTACGACGTACCTCTGGTTTCATGTTCGATTTTGTCCTCTCGCGCTCGAACTTGGGCGCGTCGCTGGCGACGTTCGCGCTGGGGCTGCTGGCATCCCACGCCTTTGGCCCGGCCGCAGCGGCAGCCGGAGATTGTGGGAGCTTGACGGGCCTGAAGCTGAAGGACACGACGATCACATCCGCAACCGTGATCCCGGCCAACGGCCCGGTGCCGGAATACTGCAAGGTTCTGGGGAGCATCCGCAATCTGCCGCAATCCACGATTCTGTTTGAAGTCGCTATGCCGACCACGAAATGGAACGGCAAGTACTGGGTCGCCGGAGGCGGGGGATACAACGGCACCATTCCCCGGCTCATCCGGCCGCTCACCGAGGGCTACGCGGCCGCCGGCTCGGACACCGGCCACGTGGCTCCGAAAGATTCGAGCGATGGCTCGTGGGCGCTCAACAACCCCGACGCACAGAACAACTACGCCTATCTCGGCACCCATGTGGTTACGCTCCTCGGGAAGGAGATTCTGCGGAGTTATTACTCCCAGCGGGAGAAACGCTCCTATTTCGTCGGCTGCTCGAACGGCGGCAAAATGGCGCTGACGGAAGTCCAGCGGTATCCCGAGGATTTTGACGCTGCCATCTCGGGCAACCCCGTGATTGATCGGACCAAGCTCATGATGCAATTCGCCTGGAATGCCCAGGCCCTGGCGCCGGCTCCGATTCCACCCAGCAAAATCCCTGTGATCGAAAAGGCCACCATGAACGCCTGCCGGGAGAGCGGGCGAGTGATTGACGGCCTGATCATGAATCCCGGCCGTTGCCGGTTTGACCCGAAAACGATCCAGTGCGCCTCGGGAGACGGCCCCGATTGTTTGACGTCCGGTCAGGTCCAGGCGCTGCAGAAGATTCTCCAGGGCCCGGTCAATTCCGCCGGAGTGCAGCTTCATGCCGGATTCCCTCCCGGCCATGAGGAGGACTACTCGCAGTACATCGCCGGCACCGGAACGGCCAACTCCGTCGGAGCGTCGTCGAATGCGCTCCAGAACGTCTTCATGCGGTACTTCGTCTTCGGCCCCAGCTTCGATCCGGTCACGCAGTTCAACTTCGATAAGCATCTGGAGGCGCTGAAACCGTTTGCCAAGGCGCAGGATGCCGACAATCCGGACCTCTCCGCGTTCAAGGCCCGCGGCGGAAAGCTGCTTCTCTACCATGGCTGGGCGGATCATTCCATCACGCCCATCAGAACCGTCGAATATTACTCGGAAGTCATCGAAGCGATGACGAAAAAGAAAGCGGAGGAGAACCCCAAAGGGGTGAGCGACTTCGCTCGTTTGTTCGTGGCTCCGGGGATGCATCACTGCGGCAACGGCCCCGGCCCCAACGTTTTCGGCGGCGCCAATCAGGACCTCCTGCCCGGCGATGACGCGCAGCACAACCTCGTCAAGGCGCTTGATCGGTGGGTGGAGGAGGGTATAGCGCCCGAGAAGATCATCGCGTCTCACTTGACGAACGGTGTCGTGGACCGCACCCTGCCCCTGTGTCCCTACCCGCAGGTCCCGGTCTACGATGGCTCCGGGGACGTCAAGACGGCCGAGAACTACCGCTGCGAAGACCGCAGCTTCTGGTGGTCGCTGGAAGGGGTCACCAGTACGAAAAAGCCGCGTGCGTCTGCGGCTCGATAGCGAGGATTTCAATTATCGCCGGCAACTTTTTCCACGAGGAGGTACTCTCATGTTCACGAAATCTCTGTTGGTCATTGCCTTGTCCTGCGGCTTGGCGTTGGTGCCCCGCTCCGCTCTCGGTCAGCAAGCCAATCTGCCGAATGGCTCGAATGCGGAGCAAGAAGTGATTCGATTGACTCAGGAGTACGCCGCCGCCTCATCCCGCGGAGACGCCGATGCCCTGAACCGCATTTTTGCGGATGATTTTACCTTCGCTCATTCGGGGGGGAGAGTAGATACGAAGTCTGTGTATGTGAACACGATCCGAACGGGCAGCCGCCGGTACGAGACCTTCCACCTCGAAAACGTTCAGGTTCGCCTTTATGGCACGACCGCGCTCGCCACGGGGCGTATCCACATCAAAGTGGTCAATAATAATAGTCCCGCCAACGATTTTCTGGCTCAATATACGTTTGTCTGGGCCCGCCAGCAAGGGTGGAAGATGGTGGCGTTGCAATTGACTCGCATCGCCGATCCCCCGGCCGCCCCGAGCGCCGCCCCGAGCGCCGGAAGATAGTCGCAGAAAAATTGCCCGGACTGCCGATTTCGCGGGCCGGACCCAGCCGGCCCTTAGGCTTGCAATAAGGGCCGGCGATTGTTTTTCTGCCGCAGAGCAGGGGGCATTTGCTGTCTAGATATTCGTCGGGACTCCCAGAAAACGGGTTTTGACTTCTTGGTTTTCCCAGAGTTCCCTCGGGCTGGAAGAGTAGACAATGGTTCCCTTGCTCATCACATGCGCCTCATCCGCCACTTTCGCCGCCAGAGCAATATTCTGTTCTACCAACAGAATGGTCATCCCCGCATCCTTCAGCCTTAGGATCAACCGAGATACCTCTCGGACCAAGGCCGGAGCCAAGCCTTCTGTGGGTTCGTCCATCAAGAGAAGGACCGGGTTGGAGACGAGCGCCCTGGCAATGGCCAGCATCTGTTGCTCTCCGCCGCTCAATTCGTTTCCCTTATTCTTGCCCCGTTCTTTGAGAGCAGGGAAAAGCCCAAAAATCTTCTGAAGGTCCCAAGGATTTTCCGTGGAGTTTCTGAGAGCGATCGCCAGATTTTCGTTGACCGTGAGGGAGGGGAAAATGCGGCGGCCCTGCGGAACCAAGCCGATCTTCATGCGCCCGATCTGATAAGGGGCCATGCGAGTGATTTCCACATCGTTAAAGAGGACTTGGCCCCGGCGAGGAGGGGTAAACCCAACGATGGACCGAACGAGAGTAGTCTTCCCGACGCCATTTCGTCCGAGCAAGGCCACGACCGTTCCTTTCGGAACGTCCAGGCTGATTCCTTGCAGCACATGGCTGTCACCGTAATAGGTATGAATATTGGAAACTTTCAACATCGAGCCTACTCCACATCCACTCCCAAGTAGATTTCCTGCACCATCGGATTGGTTCGGATTTCATCCTTGGTCCCTTGCGCGAGAACTTGTCCCTGATGGAGGACAGTTATTTTCTCAGCGAATGCAAGGGCGACATCCATGTCATGTTCGATCAAGAGAACTGTAATCGCCGGATCCAGCTTCTTGAGAAGCAGATCCATGGAGTGAGTTTCCGAGGAGGAAAGCCCCGCCATCGGTTCGTCCAGTAGCAGGAGGCGGGGACGGGTTGCGAGCGATAGGGCGACTTCGACTTTCCGCTGATCCCCGTAGGAAATATTCTTGACCGGCTCGTCGCGGAGTTCCCCAAGCCCGAAGTCGTTGAGAAGGTGCTGTGCTCTTTCGAGGAGGTGGCCGTAGCGGGAAACGGGCCAGAGCATTACAAACTTTGTCCGCGATAACGCCTCGCAAGCCAGCAACAGATTCTCGAAGACAGTCAGGTTCGGAAGAAGATTCGTGATTTGAAAGGTCCTGGCGATCCCGAGCGCAGCGCGTTGATAGGATGCCAATTGGGTAACATCGCGCCCGAAGAGAACGATTCTCCCGTCCGTTGCCGGAATTTCTCCGCTGATCAAATTAAACAGCGTTGTTTTGCCGGCGCCGTTTGGTCCCATGAAGACATGCCGCTCGCCGGGCTGAATGGAAAGGGTAATCTTGGCGACAGCGCGCAATCCGCCAAAGTCCTTCGTGAGGTTCTCGAGTGCGAGACACGGAACAGTGTTCTCCACATTCGATCCTTTTCTATGGCCGAAGCCTGTTTGCTTTTCCGTCATGAATTCAAGTTCCAATTACTTAGAGAATCAAAGCGTCAGCCGCACGTTGGCCCGAGCCGTTTCATGACCCACCTACTGATGTCCTCGAACACCTGCTCGCGATTAGTCTCCATGAACAAAACGTGATACGCGCCCTCGTAAACGAGGTACTCCTTGTCTGCCGACCCAGAGAGCTGATATAGGCGTTCTCCGGCAACAGGGGGAACAATCGCATCCGCCGAGCCGTGCAGAACCAAAAGCGGCAGCTTCAGCAGGGGCAGCCGCTCCAGCGTTCCGGAAATTGCTGCGATCGTCTCTGAACCCAAGCGAAGTGTCATTTTTTCTTGGCGCAAGGGATCACGGACAAATTCTTGCAGGGCTTGCTGGTCACGGGTAAGCCACGCCTCGTCAAGGCCAGGCTTCAAGGCCAACGTGGGAAATACCTTCGAGAGTACGACATTTAACTTTCGAAGCCATGCAGGCACGCCCGAAGCGTCCAAGGCTGGGGCGGCGGCGATCAAACCTTGTATCCCTTCGGGGTGGTAAACAGCGTAGTTCACGGCAATCAATCCCCCGAGGCTCATGCCTAACAGGAATAGCGGTACGCTTGCGCCATCCACCTCAACTGCTTTCACAAAGAGCCGCAGGTCCTCGCGAAAGTCTCTCCACTGATTTACAAACGAGCGCCGGCCTCCCGATCGCCCGTGCCCCCGCAAGTCGAAACCGTAGGCTGCGAATCCTCTGCCTGTCAGATACTCGCGTAGGTTGCGGTATGGCAGCGAGTCGCTGTGGGTGCCCCGACCATGCACGAGGAGGATTTTGGCGGCAGGCCGGACCGAAGTCGGCGCCGCTGCCCAACAACGGATCGAGGTACCGTCAAATGAAGTGAATGTGGGTGGTAGCATCGTCCGGCTCGGATTCCACCATGGCGCGGAAAGGTTAGAGCTAAGTACAGCTAACACAACCCAAGAGCCAACAAAGAAGTCAATTCATTGCTTGAGGGAGACATAGGTTCTTGTATAAATAGGCTGCTTCAGATAGTCCGCGGGATTGTAACGCCAGAATTGGGAAATGTTTGGGCGCGTGTCAATGACCGTATTCTGAAGCTCTCCGTTCACCCGGTCCACTCTGCGGATGTACTGATTCTGGATTGGATTGCCGTATTCATCCAGTTCCATCGGCCCGCGCGGGAGATCGGTCAGTCTCACTTGTTGCAGCGCTTCCAAAAGCGCCTCCGAGTCTTCCGCATTCCCCTGGACCGACTCCAGGGCTTTTACGATCCATTTGCCTCCCGTGTACATGCTTTCGGCATAATAGCTGGGGAGTTTCTTGTTTCTGCTGCGATAGGCCCTTACGAACTCCCGATTCGCCGGGTTGTCGAGCGCCGCGCTGTAATGGAGGATGGAAATGACCCCGAGGGCTTCGTCCCCCATAAAGGGAAGCACGTGCTCGTCGGTGGTGGTGCCACTGCCGATCAAGGGAATTCTTTTCTTCAGCCCGAACTCTTGATATTGCTTCAGGAATTGCAGCGCGGACCTTCCCAGGAACAGTGCATAAACCGCATCCACGTCCCGGGAGATCTGAACCAGATAAGGAGCAAAGTCCTGCACGGTGACGGGGCACCAGATTTTTTGGGTAATCGTTCCGCCCGCCTCCTCGAACGTCCTCTGGAAGCCGCCCACCGACTCCCAGCCGAACGCGTAATCGAGCGCGATAGTAGCGATTTTCCGGTACTTCAGAACCCGGTAAGCGTATTCGCCAAACGCATGGTTGGGCTGGCTAGCTGTCCACCCGGTTCGAATGATCCACTTGCTCCGCTTCCGTTGCGTCAGATCATCCCCCGAGGCGACCGGATAGAGCATCGGAATCTTTCGGGAGTCAATGTACGGCGCCAGCGCATACCCGGTGGAGGTGAGCAGAGGGCCGGCCATCATGTGAACCTGATCCCTTTCCACCAGCTTCCTCGTCTTTGTGAGCGCGACGGCGGGAATGGCTTCGGAATCTTCCACGAGCAGTTCAATCCGCCGTCCGGCGGCTTGATACCCGATCTGTTCCAGGTACAGTTGAAAGCCGTTCAGGATGTCCCGTCCATTCTGAGCGTACGGGCCGGAAAGAGGAACCGTAAAACCAATCTTGATCGGGCCTCTGGTTTGGGCCCGCAATGGCAGAAAGCCGAACGCAACCCAGATCGCGGTGATCCCGAGGAAAATAACTCTGCGCAGTTTCATATCGTGCCGCTCATTCGTGGGCAGCGGGTCAATTCCCCCTTCGTTTCGTCAGGGCACGACTTCAGTCGTGCCGTACCTGGCGGGCTTCTAAATGCGGCTTCAGCCGCTGAGGGACGTACCTCAGGGGCTAAAGCCCTCTCCGAAAGGCGCGACTTTTCGGCATGGCTAAAGCCATGCCCTGACACCGAAATTGACCCACCGCTCATTCGTGGCTCAGCCTTGTCTTCCCGGCTGCGACCCAATCCGCAGCAACTTCGCCGCATTGCCGCCGAGCAGTGCTCTTCGGTCCGCGTCTCGCAATCCCGGCGTGCCAAGGATGTGGTCCACCGCCTTCGGATCGCCCATCCCGTAAGGGTAATCCGTGCCCAGGACGATCTGGCTGGCGCCGACTTCGGCGACGAGATGCCGCAGACCCTGGTGAGTGAAGACCAGGGAATCAAAATAGAGCTGCTTGAGATATTGGCTGGGAAGTTTCCCGACGGGTTTGCAATTCGCGGGAAACTGGCCCGTGTACTCGACACAGTGATCCGAACGGCCGACGTAGGACGCCAGGAAACCGCCGCCGTGCGCCGCGCAGATCTTCAGTCCGGGGAAGCGGTCCAGGGTTCCCTCGAAGATCAAATGGGACAGCGCCACCGTGGTTTCCAAGGGATTCCCGATCACGTTGCCTAGCGTGCCGTTTCCCTGGAACCGGCGCTGGCCTTCGGCAAACCCCTGCGGATGGATGAAGACCAGAGTTCCCAGTTCCTCGGCCTTGGCCCAAAAGGGATGAAACTTGGGCGCCGACAACTCCTCTCCGTTGACGCTGCCGCCGATCATGACGCCGCGCAGATCGAACTTCTTGATCCCCTCTTCCAACTGCTCCGCGGCCAGGTCGGGATGCTGCAACGCCACCGTTGCCATGCCCACAAAGCGGTCCGGGTGGGCGCCACACAACTCGGCAATTCGTTCATTCTGAAGTTGAATGATTTGGCGAGCCAGGTCCCGCTCCGTGCGGTACCAGAAGGGATTGATGCCGACGGCTTGCACGTCAATTCCCCATTCGTCCATGGTGGCCAAGCGATCGTTCACATTGCGCGGGTCCAGTTGCGGACCCACCGGGGAGGCGGGATCGGTCTGGCCGACTTGTAGATTGATTGCTCCCTCCACCCCCTTGATCAACTCCCAGGCATCGGGGATGGTGCAGTGGCAATGCACGTCCACGGTCACCGCCCGACGTCCGCCCACCACGACTTGCCGGCGCAATGGCCGCGCGCCGGATTGCGGGCCGCCGCCGGCATGCCAGGACGCGAGCGCAGATTCTGCCAGGCCGCAGCCCACGAAAAAGATTCCCGCTGTTGCGCTGGATGCTTCTCTCAAGAATTCCCTCCGGTTGTACATGACTCCTCCCAAATTGCAACGCCAGCTAAGGTCTCGACGTGATCCGTTCCCTATTTCTAGCTTTTCTCAAAAAACGGTTCCACAACCCTCGCGGGGCAAAGAAGATCGCGAGAATGTAAACTGTGCCCAAGATCAGCAGCCAACGATCGGTGTAAGCGCTGATGAAATTCTTCAGAAAGACGATAATACCAGCACCGAGCGCCGGGCCGACCAATGTTCCCGCGCCTCCCAGGGTAACCATAAAGAATAACTCGACCGACGCCGTTAGATCGAGATAACTCGGGCTGACAAAACCATTGTAATAAGCCCAGAGAATTCCCGCCACGCTCGCAAACGCTCCCGCCACGATGTAGCACAAGTACCGGTGGAGCCACGTGTTCACACCCAGGCTGCTCATCCGCGATTCACTTTCGCGGATCCCTTTCAGGGTGTGGCCGAAAGGGGAGCTGACGAAAAGCGCCATGAGGGAACCGCAAAGCGCGAACACAAACAACGTCACATAGTAAAAAGGCAACGGGCCGGCAAGCGGCAGTCCGGTATGTGCTTCCAGGCTGGGGATGCCGGAAATGCCGTTGTCCCCGCCCGTCATCGGAATCCAGCGGTAACTAAGCCCCCACAGGACCATTCCCAGCGCCAGAGTAATCATCAGGAAATAAACACTTTTCACATGCGACACGAAAAGACCCAAGACTGCGCCAGCGAACACGCCCATGGCGATGCCGCCCAACAAGCACAGCCAGAATCCAGCCTGATGGCGGGTGGATAGGATCGCCACCGTATAAGCCGCGACTCCGAAAAAACCGGCATGGCTCAAGGAGGGCATTCCCGTGTACCCCACGAGTATATCCAGGCTCATGGCCAGGGTGGCAAAGATGAGCATCTCGGTGAGCAAGCCCACCCAATACGAACTCAAAAGGGGAGGAAAGCCCACGAGAATAGCAATTACCAGAACCAGTCCAGCCAGCTTGTTTCGTGTGCCGGTCGTATGCTTGATTTTCTTACCCTCTTCCAAAGAGCCCTGTTGGCTTGACGGCCAGTACAATTACCATTGGCGCAAAAAGGGTAAAATACGACAGCTCGGGGACGAGGGCTTTTCCAAAGTTATCAATCAATCCAACCAGAATGCTCCCTGCCGCTGCGCCCGGCAGACTCCCCATTCCTCCCACAATGACGACAACGAATGCCAGCGGAAGAAGGTCAAAGTCAATTCCAGGATACCCTCCCAGAATCGGTCCCCCCATCACTCCTCCGAACGCGGCCAAACCGGCGCCGGCGGCGAATACGAGCCCGGAAAGCAGAGCCACGTTGATGCCGACGCCTCCCGCCATTTCCGGATCATCTACGGCGGCCCGCAGTTTCGCCCCGAGCAGAGTCTTTTCATTCAGAATCCGGAGGAAGGCGGCGACGCAGGCGGCAAGGAGAATGACGAAAAGACGGTAGATCGGGAAGACGATATCCTGAAACTCAATGGACCCGCGGAACATCGCCGGGTATGGAAGCGTGAAGGGATCGCCGCCCCAGATCAAAAGGGCTGCGTCGCGGAATATCAGCGCGAATCCCATGGTCATCATCATTTGGGCCAGGTCTTGCCCGGCAAGCCTGCGCAGGAACAGGCGCTCCATCCCCCAGCCGATGGCGGCAACAACCAGGGCGGCCGCAATCACGCCGAGCAACAAGCTGTGGGTCTGCCTGACGACCGTAAGCGCAATGTACACGCCCAGCATGTAATAGGAGCCATGCGCGATGTTTACAATTTTCATCACTCCAAAAACCAGCGTGAGACCGCTGGCAATGAGGAAGAGCAAGGCAGCCGAAAAAAGCCCGTTCAGAGTCTGGCTGAGGAGATATACCACGGGGGGCTCACTTTACTCATTTTTCATCGAAATGGTGATCGGCCATGCCCGGCAGGCGGGAGGGTTGAATTGGCTCTTTAGCGCGCGGTGTTTTCCAGGACGATCTTCATACACCGACCCGTCTCTGACTTCAACATGCCGATTGCCGTCCCCAATTCTGCCAGCGACACCACGTGACTCACCAAAGGCTTGAGCTGCACGACCCCTCGCCGCACTAAGTCAATGGACGGAGGATAATCCTCATTTTTGGCAGCGCGCGAGTTGATGAGGGTCAGCTCTTTGAAATAGAGTTGGTAAAACGGCAGCGCTCCTTCGCGCGCAGTCGTCAATCCAAACAGAAGCAGTCTGGCCCCCAAACGGGCCATGGAAATGCTGTCGGCAATGCTCTGGACAATCGAAGAGGATTCGATGATGAGGTCCGCGCCGCGCCCGTTCGTGGCCTCCACTACGGTGCGAATCGCATCTTCTCCCGGAGGCATCGTCAGGTCCGCCCCCAGTTTCTCCGCCAGTTCGCGCTTCCAGGCGCTGCGTGTGATGCCGATGACAGGATAGGCGCCACGAGCTTTGGCCAACTGCACATGCAGTTGGCCCGTTACGCCGAGGCCAAACACGACGACCGATTCACCGGGAAAGATGTTTGCCAGGCGCTGCGCGTGCAAACAAGTGGTCAGAACCTGGATCAGCGGCGCCGTCTGGCTGTCAATGGTCTCCGGCAAAGGGAAAACGTGGTGTCGCGGAACAGTGACGTACTCGGCGAAGCCTCCGTTCGCATCCCGTCCGATCAGGGCGCCGTGCGGGCAGAGGTTGCTCCGGCCCGCCTGGCACAACAAGCAGACGCCGCAAAACAGAACCGGGTCAACCAGGACCCGGTCTCCCGGCCGGACCCGTTCGCCGTCGGAACCTTCAACGACTTCCCCAACCATCTCGTGGCCCATGATCCGCGGATACTGGACGGGGATCGCGCCGTTGTAGATTTTCAGATCCGTGCCGCAGATACCGCTGTTGGTAACGCGAATCAGAACCTGATCCCGCCCGGGTTGTGGGGAGGGTACGTCATCCAGCGCCAGTTCACTCGGCGCTCTCAGAACCATCGCCTTCATCGGAACACATCCTTTCGCGCGACTCGCGGCTGAACCCGGAGATACAGGGTCATCCCGAGCGTGAGTTCCCTGCGGTTTCAGATGAAGAAGAGGAAAAGAGTGCCGCGCGGAGCCTCCGACGGCGCCCTGAACCGCCACCGATTCGTTCGCAACTTGCTCTGGCGACCGCAACCACCGAGGAGCATCGTTGACACCCGCCGGATCGCCATTTCACCTGGCGGAACGGGAGTCAGCGAACGGGAATCGGGACCATCGGCAGCCGCATTACGAAGCGCTGGCCCGGGCCGGCACATTCGCGTTGGCGATCCCCCGGAATTCTTCCTCCGTAAGAAGACGCTTGCGCTGCAGCGAGAAGTCCTTGACCGCTGCCAAAATCTTCAGCGCTTCCTCTTCGCTCGCCTGGACGCCGATTTTCTTTAGCCACATCTTGATCGAGTCAATGCCGCTGCCTTTTCCCATCACCACTTTCGCGGGGGACTGACCGACGACGTCCCAGCGGTACGGAAACAACTCGATCGCGTTCTCATCGCCGCAGTTTTGGTACCAACTGGCAATGATGCCGGACTCGATCTGGTAGAGCATATCTCCCACGACTGGCTTGTTGGAGGGGACCGCCTGGCCCGAAAGTTTTTGCACCAGATGCGCCAGGTCATACAGCTTCTCGTACTTCAAGCCGATGTCAATTCCGTAGAGAGTCAGCAGGCCCATGACGGTCTCTTCCATGGGCGTATTGCCCGCGCGCTCGCCAATCCCGAGCACCGTCGTATGCATCACCTCGACCCCTTCCGCCAGGGCCATAATGGTGTTGGCAACTCCCATGCCGAAATCCATGTGGAAGTGGGCTTCCAGCCGCTTGTTGATGCGGGCCTTTACCTGCCTCACGAAATATTGCATGGCGTGTGGATGGCAGACCCCAAAGGTATCCACCAACACCAGGCCGTCCATGTGACCTTCCCGCGCAACCCGCGTAATCAGGTCCAGGACCCAGTTCATTTCCGCGCGCGTGAAATCAATGGGAAAGAAAATCACCTCCAGGCCCTGTTGGTGGGCGTACGCGGTCGCTTCGATGGAAAGATCAATGGCCTTTTCCAAAGGCCACTTGTACGCATACTTGATAATGTGCTCGCTGGAGGGCACCTCCATCACGACGCCGGAAACACCGCAATCCACGGCCCGCTTGACGTCGTCCACCATGCAGCGGGAAAAGGCAAAAATCTCGGGTCCCAGATTCCGCTTGACGATTTCCTTGATGGCCGCCGCATCGCCGGGAGACACGACGGGCATCCCGGCCTCAATGCGATGAACGCCCGCCTCCGCCAGAGCTTCCGCGATTCTGATTTTGTCATCCTTCGTGAAAATGATGCCCGTCTGCTGCTCTCCATCGCGCAGGGTGATGTCGTGAACTTCGATTCGCTTGGAAAAATGAAGCCCAGCCTGCACCTCCGCGGCAAAGTTCCAGGGGCTGACGAACCACTTGTCGGTTTTCCACGGCTCATTCGGCATGATCGGTTCCTCCAAAAAGTAGAAAAATTTACGATTTCCGGGCTGTCTGCAAGACTTCCGGATTGACGGGGTTGCGAGGCGTCTGTCCTGTGAGGACCCGCGCAACCTCCTCGCTGGCCTTGACCTGCAAATCCACCAGCGATTCTTCTGAGTAAAAACCTGTGTGTGGCGTCAGGATGACGTTGTCCCGGCCGAACAGGCGCGAATCCTGCGGGGGCGGTTCCTGGGACAATACGTCCAAGGCAGCGCCGGCCAACTGCCCTGCATCGAGCGCGTCCGCCAGCGCCTGGGCGTCCACCAGCGGCCCACGCGCCGTGTTGATCAGGTATGCGCTTGGCTTCATTTTCCGAAACGCATCGGCATTGAACAAGTGATGAGTCTCCGGCGTCAGAGGAGCATGGACGGATATGTAGTCGGAGCGCTCCAACAACTCCTCGAACGTGACAGACTCGACCCCTACCCGCGCCATCACTTCCTTGGGGATATAGGGGTCGTTACTGATCACCTTTAATCCAAACGCCTGTGCCTTGGGCGCAACCAGTTGCGGAATTCTCCCAAAGCCAGCCAGCCCCAGGGTAGTTCCTCGCAACCGATGGATGGGCACAACCGCCGACATCTCCCATTTACCGGCATGCGCGCGCCGGTTGGCAAACGGTATCTTGCGAACCAGCGCCAGCAGAAGCGCCATGGCGTGATCGGAAACTTCATCAATGCAGTAGTCCGGAACTTTCGTGACTACAATGCCGGCGCTGGTGGCCGCCGCAATGTCCACGTTGTCCACGCCGATTCCGAAGCGGGAGATGATCCGACAGCGCTTCATCTCGCGGATCATCTCGGCCGTGACTTTGGCGTACGTCACGAGAACTCCGTCGGCCTCCCGAGCCACTTCGACGATGGCTTCCGGTGTAGGCTGGCTGGCAAGGCGCACTTCCGCATGGACCGCCGAAAGCACGCGCCGGGCGGCATCCAGGTTAGGGAAGACGGAATCGGTGACAGCTACTAGGAGGGAGTCCATGGCTATCTCGCCGCTTCCGCCATGTGCTCCATCATCGTAAACACCACGGGGCCTTCTGCCGTCACCAGAACGTTTTCCTCCAAGCGGGTTGTTTGCGGAAGCCCCGGATGTCCGGCAAACGTTTCAATCGCGAAGTACATGTTCTCTTTGATCTCGGCGGGATACTTCAGGGAATACGCCCGGGACATCCACATGCCCTCGTAGAGGGTGAGACCGATGCTGTGAGCGAACTGCTGGAGGGTGACCGTTCCATACTTATCGTCGTCGTATTCGGGAAAGGCGCCGGCCACATCCGCGGTGGTCTTGCCGGGCCGCAGGTGTGCCAGGCCGGCATACATGGAATCGTAGACCTCCCGATAGAGGTCAATTTCCTTTGGAGTCATTTTCGCGGCCACCTTGAAACAACGCACGAAGTCAATAAAGTATCCCGAGGGTCCCACGGCGTTGATGTCCACAATGACCAGGTCGCCCTGGCGGATCATCTTGTCGGTTGCCCAGCGGCGGTAGGGACTCGTATTGCCTCCGGAAGCCACGATGATGTCGTAGATAATTTCGCAGCCCCTCTCGAGCATAAACTCGTGCACCTTCGACTCGATTTCCCGCTCGCGGACGCCGGGCTTGAGCCACTCGTATTTGATCTTCCACATGGCGGCATCGCCGATGCTCGAGGCCTGCTTCAGCAGCTCGATTTCGTCCGGGGTCTTGATGACGCGCGCCTTCGAGATGGTCGGCCAGCCGTCCACGATGTTGAGACCGGTTTTCTGGAACGCCGCCAGGGCCTGCATGTCCAGGTTGTCAATGCCGATGCGCTCCTTGGTGAGGTTGTGCGCTTTCAAGACTTCGGCAACGCTCTCGGCCATGCGGCCCGCCATGTACGGAACGGCTCCTTCGGCCCATTGCCACGTAATGGCCGGACGAATGCGGCCCTCCATCCAGGGGAGGTCAATCTTGGCGCACTGCAAATCGGAACCGGCCGTCTCGAACAGCACCGGCTCGGCGCCGTTCGGCACGACGACATAACGGATGTTGATGTTGTATTTCCAGTTTCCCTGGTAGGAACCCGTCGCGTAACGGATGTTGGCCCCGGCAAACAGAACGAGCGCCCCCAAGTCATTGGCGCTCATCTGGTCCTGAAGCCGCTTCAAACGGTCCTTTCGCAACCGTTCAAAGTTCACGCGCTGTTGCCACTCGGCCCCGGTCTGGCTGTAAAGCCTCCGGGGCTCCCATTCATGCGGCTTGCCTATGAAACTGATATCCATTGCTTTGTTTCTCTCCTGTTAAGATTTTTTACTCTTGATGACAGTGATCCTTCCTTCGGACAGTACAATCTTACATTTTGCTGGTTCTGCGAATTTCGAATCAAGCGAAATCTGCGCTGGAAAGCCTACTCATGGCAGGAGCGGCCGGGTTTGCACAATTCCGGTTCGGCAAAATGTCCATCCAGGCCGACGCAGGCCTGCGTATGAACGCACCAGAAATTGCGGTCATTGGCGGGCGGCACCGTGGGGTCCCACTCCACTCCGATCAGCTTGCCCTTCCACATCAAGCACCGGCAGACATCCGCGTCGGCCTTCGGTATGAGTTCATACATGGTTACGCACCTCCTTGGGCAGCTTGCAGCAGGGCGCGCTGGACGGCGACCCGTGCCAACCGGACCTTGTACGCGTTCATGCTCAGCGGCCGAGCCTGGCTCGCAGCGGCCTGGCCCGCCTCCTTCGCCGTCTCTTCCGTGATCGCTTTCCCAGCCAGGAACCGCTCGGCATCGGGCGCACGCCATGGAATCGGGGCCACGTGGCCGAGCACTACCCGTGCGGACTCCACACGTCCGCCTCGCAATTGCAACGCCACGCTCGCGGCCGCCAGCGGCCAGTCGAGCGCCTCCTTCTGCCGGACTTCGTAGGTGGCGGTGCGCCACGAGCCTGCGGGGATCACAATCTCGGTGACGATCTCGTTCGGCCGCAGAACGTTCTCGCGCTCTCCCTCGGCTTTCGGGATCACAAAGAACTGCTCCACCGGCGCCTCGCGCGCGCCGCCCGCGCCGGCGATTCGCACTTTGGCTCCCAGCGCAATCAGCAAAGGCGCCAGGCTCGACGGATGCACAAAATACGCCGGGCCTTGATTGCCGAGAATGGCATGATACCGGTTGTCGCCGTCAGGGACCAGCGGCTTGCCGGATTCGTCCTTGGGCAAGAGTCCGAAGCCGTTGCGGAAGTACCAGCAGCGCGGCCGTTGGCAGAGGTCTCCTCCCAGCGTGCCGCGATTGCGCACCTGCGGGCTGGTAATGCCTTCGATCGCCTGAATCAGGCCGGGATACGCCTGCCGGGCCTGGGAGTGCTCGCGGAGTTGTTCGAGCGTGACCAGCGCGCCCGCGCGCAGACCGGAGCGCGCGCTGTACTGGATGCCGGTCCACTCGCCGATTCCCTTGATGTCCACCACGCGGCGGGGCGCGACTACATGGTCCTTCATCAAGCTGAGGAGGTCGGTCCCGCCGGCCAGGATCGAGGCATCCTCCCAGAGGTTGCCGAGCAGCCCAAACGCTTGCTCTTTGGTGGCCGGGGCCGCATATTCAAAGGATCGCATCAGGCCATTCCTCCTTTCTCCAGGGCGGCGAGCACCTTGTCGGGGGTCAGCGGCAAGGTCGGGACGCGCACGCCAATGGCGTTGGCTACCGCATTGGCAATGGCAGCCGCCGGGGAATTCATCGGCGGTTCCCCAAGCCCGATCGGGCCGCGCCGTTGCTGGTCTGCGTCAGTCACCATGTGGACCACCAACTCGCCGACGTCGGCGAGGCCGGCGAGCTTGTAGAACTCCATATTGGCGTTGAGCATTCGGCCGGTGACGGAGTCCACCACTCGTTCTTCAAACAGCGCGGTGCTGATGCCCATGATTAACGAGCCGTA
Source organism: Acidobacteria bacterium RIFCSPLOWO2_02_FULL_61_28 (assembly GCA_001767035.1). GTDB lineage: Bacteria > Acidobacteriota > Terriglobia > 2-12-FULL-54-10 > 2-12-FULL-54-10 > 2-02-FULL-61-28. The sequence goes on along the minus strand of MEKR01000127.1, from coordinate 21,388 downwards.
GACTTGGCTTTCCGCCGTCTTCATCGAAATGATCAAACCGCAGTCCTGGATGGCGACCATTTTTGCGACCTTAATGATCCCCGTCTCGACGTCCACGGAAACCTCGGCCATCTGGACTCCACACACGCCGCTGGAGTTCAACTCGCCCGGCCCGGGCTGCTTGCCCAGTTCCCTAATCGGCGCGACGCCCAGCTTGGCGGTGGCCTGCTTCCAAGCAAGGCTCTTGCTGGAGTCGCCTTTGACCCGGACTTGCCCGCCGACAGCCTCCAACTGATCCGCCGAGGCTCCCAAGGACGGGGCAGCTTTGTTGAAGAGTTGTTCTGCCGCCATCAGTGCCGCGCGCCGGGTAGCTGCGCTGACGCCGCCGATGGTCGTGCTGCCTCCCGAAGACCCGGAGTCCGGCAGGCGGGTGTCGCCAATGTTGAGTTTGATCGCCTCGAGCGGCAGACCGAGGGTCTCCGCCGCAATCATGGCTACGGCGGTGCGCGTGCCCGTGCCGAGGTCCTGCGTGCAGATGTTCACTTCTACGGAGCCGTCGGGATGGATGGTGACCTCGCAACTGCTGTCGTGCCCACGGCCTCCCCAGGTATGAAGCGCCAGCCCGACACCTCGCTTGATCGGCCCCGGCGTGCGGTCGCCCCGCGGATGCCACTTCTTCTTCCACTCCATCAACTCTTCGGCCTTGAGCAGCTCCCGGCGGTAAAGCTCCGCGCGCTCGCCCAACAGCGAAATGTTCTTCATCACTAGATCGAAGGGGTCCATCCCGAGCTTGGCCGCCAAGTCCTCAAACGGACACATCGTCAGGTAGCAGGCCTGCGGATGGTTCGGAGAACGCCAGGCGCGGGCCGGGCCGTTATTCGTGGGGACCAAGATGTAACGCTTCCTCTGATTGGGAATGGTCCAGACGTAGGGGAGGGGAGGACTGCCACCCCCGGCGGGTCCGCTGGTGCCCCACGTCTCGGACTGCCAGGCCACCAGCGTGCCGTCGCGTTTCGCCGCCAGCTTGACTCGGGTGTACGCAGAGGGACGGCATCCGGCCACTTCCACCTCTTCCTTGCGCTCCAGCATGAGCTTGACCGGTTTGCCCGCTTTCTTGGCCAACTGTGCGCAGGCAATGCCCCAACGGTCCACGGTGAACTTGGCGCCGAATCCGCCCCCCATGTACTGCATCAGGCCCCGCACATTCGCCGCCGGGACTTTCAGGGCTTCCGCAAACTGGTTGACGTAGCGCTCGACCCCTTGTGTCGAGGGGTAGACGGTCACATTCTCGCCGTCCCATTCGACCACCTGACCGTGGGACTCCAGCGCGCAATGCGTCACTACCGACGTGCCATACTCTCCTTCGATCGCCACCACGTCCGGGTCCTGGAACGCCTTGTCGGGGTCGCCCACCACCTGTTCGGCAGCAGACCGGCCCCGGTCCCCGACTTTCGAGAGATCGCGCTCGTTCACGAAATGAGGCAGCTTTTCATATTCGATCTTGATCCGCCGGAGTGCGTCCTCAGCCTTTCCCTCATCCACCGCGGCCACCGCCACCAAATCGTCATCGGCCCAGTGAATCTCCGTGCCCGGCCCCTGCACAATGTGCACAGCAGCGACGCCGGGGAGCCGTTCCGCTTCGCTGGTGTCAATCGAGACGATTTTGGCGTGCGCATAGGGACAGCGCAACATCTTGGCGTAGAGCATCCCCGGCCGTTTCAGGTCGTAGGCATACTTGGCGTCTCCCCTGACCTTGGCCGGCCCATCCAACCGGTTCAGGCGCTTGCCGAGGAGTGCGGTCGTGCCAGGCTCTGGCCACTTGTACTCAGGCATTGGGTCTTCCTCCTGGAGCATCGCGGTTTCGACCGGCTGGGAGCCTTCGCGCGGCCTCCATCACTGCTTTCCTGATCCCTTCGTAGGAGCTGCAACGGCACAGATTCCCGCCCAACCCGACGCGCATTTGCTCGGGGGTCGGGTTCGGATGTTTGTCGAGGAAGGCTTTGACCGCCATGACAAAACCGGGAGTACAGAAGCCGCATTGCTGCCCGTCATGCTCGACAAACGCCGATTGTACGGGATGCAACTCGCTGCCCCGAGCCAGACCTTCGACCGTCTGGATGTTCTTCCCTTGAGCCTCGATGGCCAGCACCGAGCAAGAATAGACGGCCATATCGTTCAAAATCACGGTGCAGGCGCCGCAGCTCGATCGGTCGCACACTCGTTTGGCCCCGGTCATCTCCAGGTGGTCCCGAAGGGCTTCGAGCAACGTAACCCGCGGCTCGAGCCGCAAGCTGCGCCGCTGGCCGTTAATTGTCAGTTCAATCGGCACTGCCGTGGGACCGACTGCTCTTGCCGCAGAGCCTTGCGCCTCTGCCTCCGGCAGAAGTGGCCCCCCCAAAAGGCCGGTGCTCAAGACGCTGCTCCCGACCCCAACCCCCCTCAAGAATTTGCGCCGGGACATGCCCCGTCGGGACGAACCATTCGTAGGTTTCTTCTCTTCGTCTTTCAAGGGATTTCCCCTCCTTATACCACCCCTGCTCGGAAAACTGCTTGATTTCGGAAGACTCTTCCTTCCTCAGCCAGTCTTGCGCATGGCGCCACGCGCAAAGGGAAGGAACGACTGCAAACGCTCGCGCAGCCTGGCTCTTCTGTGAGAGGTCCACTTTGCTCTAACAGGCCATTCCTGTCTGTGTGATACCGCACACATGGGTGTCCCGAGTTTGACGGCGGCGGCATCCGTGCGAAGAAGGGAAGCGATCCAGATCATACTGATAGTAAACCTCACTTACAAATTTCCTTTTCCTGACGATGCCTTTCGGGCCCGGAGCGGGTAGATATAATCGTTGCGGACGATCCAGTAGCATTCACACGAAGTGGATTCCAGGGCCTTTCTGTCAAGGATTGTAGTCTTGCCGCGACTGGAGTGAAGAATCCCGAGTTTCCCAAGGGCGCCGACAACGCGACTCACATCGGACCGAGTGGCGCCGAGCATATGAGCGATCGCCTCGTGAGTGATGAGTAGTTCAGCGGTCTTTACGCGATCCTGAATGCTCAATAGCCAGCGGCAAAGACGCTGTTCCAGCAGGTGCATGCGGTTGCAGGCAGCCGTCTGGGAAACCTGGGCCAACATGTAACGGACGTATTGAAGGAGCCGATCTTGCAACACGCCGCCCCGCTTGAACTCGGCTTTGAGAAGGTCCGGTTTGATTCGCAAGCACTTCCCCGGGATTTGGACGACGGCGAGATACGCTCCCGTGCTGCGACCCAGGATAACGCGGATACCCACCATTCCCTCATTGCCAATCAAACCCACCTCGACCGTAGCTCCCTCTTCCAGGTTGGCTACTAAAGCAACAACAGCATCCAGAGGAAAATAACAATGGCTGATCGGTACGCCGCCTTCGGCCAGGATGTCATTGGTTTGAACGTGGATCAGTTCCAGATTCGCTAAGACGCGGCGGGTCTCCTCGGAAGGCAAATCGGCGAGAATTTGATTCAGGGCCAGGTCAGCTTTTTCGACGCTGGGCAGGTCCTTTCCCCGCCAGAAGGCATCCCTTTGTTCCACAGACGAACGAACGAACACTGCATCCTGCCTTATTTGAGTGGGCGATTCGCTGAACTGCATTATAGCTCAAACGGTACGATTCGCAAAGGTTCGGAAAAGCTGTATGGCTGCCCCCCTCACCGACAGTCGTGGAACAGCCGGACGAATGAAGTTGCAGTGTGCGACAACGCACAGACAACGGACGGCCTCACGCCAAGAATGCTTCTGGAGCATCAAAAGTCGGTGTTGTTCGTCATGGAGCGCAGGAAGCTCCCGTTCAAAAAAGACCGTGCTGGTTGGAAGGTCCACAGTGGAGCCACGAATTGTGGTTGCACTCGCGGCTCGATACTTGGTAGAATCTACCGAAAGCGAAAAAGTCTCGTCAGGGAAGTTTGCGCCAGATTCCTCTGGTGGAAACCGTGGAATAAGGGGAGGTCATAACAACATGTCTCTAGCAAATCGAATTCGGGGGTTGCTGCTGGCAGTCTTGCTGAGCGTAGCGCCATTGGCTGCGCAAGTGGTGACCGGGGCGATTGCGGGGCGGATCACGGATACATCGGGGGCGGTGATTCCGGGGGCAACCATGCAGGTGCAAAACGTCGAAACCGGCTTGTCGCGGAGCGTGCAGTCCGATGCCGGTGGCCGCTACGTGGTCCGGAACCTTCCGGTGGGCAGCTATACGGTGACGGTCCAACAATCTGGTTTTCAGACCGTGGTGCGTAGCGGGATCACGCTGACGGTGGGCAGCGAAGTGACCGTGAACGTGGAGTTGAACGTGGGAGCGGTGGCGGAACGGGTGGAAGTGACCGGAGAAGCGCCGGCCATTGAGACCACCAGCGCGACCCTTTCCAATCTGGTCAGCCAGACACAATTGCGGGACCTGCCGCTGAACGGGCGAAGTTACGATGAGCTGGCCTTGCTCGCTCCGGGCGTGGTGGAGCAGACCAACACTGGGCGCGGCGCCTTTGGAGGCATGGGCCGGAGGTTGTCTATCAGCGGAGCGCGCCCGTTACACATCCTCTTTCTGCTGGATGGGACGGTGGCCAGCGATTACAACGTGAGCAGCATTGGCGGTGAATCCGGCCAGGCGCTGGGCGTGGAATCGGTCAGGGAGTTCCGCCTTCTGACCCACAGCTTCAGCGCGGAATACGGACGCAACTCCGGCGGCGTGTTCAGCATGATCACGCGCGCCGGCACCAACGAGTTTCACGGGAGCGTGTACGAGTTCTTGCGGAATAACGCGCTGGACGCCAGGGACTTCTTCAATCGGGGAGACCTGCCGGCCTTCCGCCGCAACCAGTTCGGGGCGGCCTTGGGCGGCCCCGTGGTCCGCGACCGGATTTTCTTCTTCGCCAACTATGAGGGCTTCCGGCGCAGGCAAGGAGCACCGCGAGTGTCCAGCGTTCCGGACGCGAATGCGCGCCAGGGATTGCTGCCGGATGCCAGCGGCGTGCTGCGACCAGTGGGGCCGGGGCCTAACAATGGGATCAATCCGGTGATGCTTCCTTATTTGAATTTGTTTCCGCTGCCGAACGGGCAGAACCTGGGAGGCGGGATCGCGAGATATTCCGTGGATGCCAAGGAGACCGCGAATGAGGATTATGGCCTGGCCCGAGTGGACTTCAGCCTGTCGGAAAGCAGCAGCCTGTACTACCGCTTCGCGATCTCTCCGTCGGAAAGGGTTTCCCCGGGGAGTTGGGAACCCTGGTTTGGGGGAGGCACGAACAGGTATCAATTTCACATCCTGAGCGGAACGCACATCTTTTCGCCCACGTTTTTGACGGAGATGCGCTTTGCGTTCAATCGCACCTTCCCCCGCAGCACCACCGGGCCTCTCGATATCCAGAATGGGGCGCTCGATTTCCTGCCCGGGCAGGGGTTTGGAGCGATTGTTTTCCGGACCGGCGCCATCGCCACCGGAGGCCAGGACGTGGCCCTGACGGGATTCGGGAACGGCATTACGGCGCCGCGCGACCTGTTGCACAATCTCTTCCAGGTGAGCGATACCTTCAGTTACGTGAGAGGGGCGCACGCCTGGAAGTTTGGCTTTGACGTGCAGCGGTTGCAGGCCAATTACCGCTGGACGCCGTTCCCGAACCAACGGGGAAATTACGCCTTCGCGAATTTCAACCAATTCCTGCTGGGTCGGCCAGCGCAAGTGAATTTCCCGGCCCTGGGACCGTTCACCGATCCGGTCCGCGGGGATGGATTCAGCGATCCGATCCGCGGGTGGCGACAGACGTTATTCGGGTGGTTTGTGGAGGATGCCGTGCAGGTGCGGCCTAGCATGACGCTGACCCTGGGGTTGCGGCAAGAGTTTGTTACCTCGCCCAGCGATGCGAACGGCAGACATGGAAGCCTGCCCAGCGTGACGGCGGTGCAGGGCTTTGTCGGGCCGCCCTTTCCGACCAGCAAGGATAATTTGAGTCCTCGGGTGGGCCTGGCCTGGGACCCCTTTGGGCGGGGCAGGACCTCGATTCGGGCGGGCTTCGGAATGTTTTACAGCTTGCCCCTCATGGGGAGGATTTGGGACACTTCAACCTTCGATTACCGCTTTGCCCGGTCCTTCGTGATTAACGACCCTCCGTTTCCAAACCCGCTGGCCGGGACCTTCACGGGATTGCCATCTACGCGGGGGGTCCAGCAGGATGTAAAGACGACCACCTCGGTCCACTGGAACGTGGAGCTCCAACAGCAGATTACTCCGACCCTCTCCTTGCAAGTGGGCTACGTGGCCTCCAAGCTCACGCACTTGGAGCAAGGGCCGGAGGCAAACCGCGCGGTAGGCTCTTACCTGGGAGGGGCCACGCTGCTGCCGGACGGGAGGAAGTTCTTCGCGGCGGGTCTGCCTCTGATCAATCCGAATTTCTCCCAAATCCAGTGGGTGAGCACGCCGGGGTGGGGCATCTACCACGGCTTGCAGGTGGGGGTTCTGAAGCGGATTTCGCACGGCCTGACGGGTCAGTTTTCCTACACCTGGAGCCGGAATCTCTCCAGCGTGGACCAGCAATTTGGCGGAGAAGTGACCAACCAGTTGGTGGGTCCGCTGGACCTGGATGACCTGGCGCGCGACTACTCGCTTTCCAACTTCCATCAAGGCCATGTGATGAACATCAACGGGAAATACCAGATGCCCTGGGACCGTTATTTAACCACGGGAGTGGCCCGAACCATCCTGGGAGGCTGGGAGATCAACACCAACTGGCGGGCCACCACCGGGTTGCCGCAAGTGGTGGGAGCGGGCTTCAACGTTTCCCGAAACCGGCACGTGCTTTCCGCCGATCGCCCGGACCTGAACCCCGGCTTCAGCAACAGTCCCAATGAGGGCGTGACGGCCGGGTGTCCGGGTATCGCTGCGGGACAAAAGCTGGGGACTCCAGACCGGTACTTCGATCCCTGCGCGTTCGCGCTTCCGCTGGCTGGGACCTACGGGAATCTGGGCCGGAACACGCTGATCGGCCCGGGACTGTTCATCGTCAACGTGGGTCTGGTCAAGAATACGTCGTTGCGAGCGATCCGGGAAAGCATGAACCTGGAGTTTCGGGCCGAGGCCTTCAACCTGTTCAACCGCGCTAACTTCCAGCTCCCGGCCGCTGCGCAATTTCTCTCGACGGGGGCCCGAAACCCGAATGTGGGCCGGATCACGGCAACGGCTACGGAAAACCGCCAGCTCCAATTTGGGCTGAAGTTGACATTTTGATAGCTAGGGGGGAGACCGGGAAGGGATCTTCAAGCGAAGCACAGGACGGCTGAACGATTCTCGCGGATCAGGCTTACGCGAAATTTTCCGTTGAGCGGCAAGAGAAGTTCCCCGACCCGGTCCCCTTCATGGTATGATCCTCACGTCGCTCGTGCTGATAATTTAGGAAGGCTTCCTACGTAGTAATCCACCCCTCGCCGGTGCGCCGGGGAGGTCCGCTTGTGTCATGAGGTACATTCGTTATAATCTGCATTAACCGGCCGAAACCGGGGTGTTTTTCCGCGCCCATCGGGCTGGTCGTTCCCTCAAGGAGGAAAGCCACCGTGTCATCATCATCAATCCAACGCAGGCTCGCGGTCGTTGCCGCCGCGTTGAGCATTTTATTCTCTACCGTTAGTGCGCCGGCGCAGGGCCGCTGGGTGAAGCAGGCCCCCTTCCCGGAGCCGGACGAAGAACTCTACGGCATTACGGCGAACGGCAAGGTGTACGTCCTCGGCGGGTTCTCTGGCGGGAAGACGGGACGTGTGTACGAATACGATCCCGTCGCCGATAAGTGGACCCAAAAGAAAATGATGGCGCGTCCCGTGCATCACCAGGCGATGGCGGAATATCGCGGCAAGATTTACATGTTCGGCGGGTACGTGAATCAACAGGTTTCCGGAGGGCTTTCGGGGTGGGAGCCGGTGGACAATGCCTGGGAATACGATCCCGCGGCCGATTCCTGGAAAGCGCTCGCGCCGATGCCGGGCAAACGCGGCTCGGCCATCGCGGGGGAAGTCGGCGGCAAGATATACGTGATTGGCGGCGGCGTCCCTCAGCCCAATACGGCGGAGACCGCCGTGCTTCCCACACGCCCGGCTCGAAGTGTAGGGACAAACGAGGTGTATGATCCGGCGACCAACCGCTGGGAAACGCGCAGCCCGATGCCCACCGCCCGCAACCACGCCTTCTATGGTGTGGTCAACGGCAAGATCTACGTCATCGGCGGACGGATGGGCCATTCGTTCATTTCGGTCGCCAGCAACACCGATGTCGTCGAGGAATATGATCCCTCGTCGGATAGTTGGGGTGCGATCAAGGCACGGATGCCCACCCCCCGGAGCGGAGGGGCCTCGGCCACCTTCGGCGGCCGAATCTACGCGGCCGGCGGCGAGTTCCAGTCTTCGCAGATGGCTGCGACCTTCCGCGCTCTGGAGGCGTACAATCCCGCCACCAACACGTGGGACGTACTCCCCTCCATGCCGCTTCCGCGACACGGCGTTGCCGGTGCTATCCTCGGCAATCGCCTCCACCTGATCAGCGGCAGGATAACCCCGGGAGGGGTGGGAGGTCCCGACACGCAGTCTGCCACCGTGTCCCACGATGTGTTTGAGTTCACGAGTAAGTAGGGCGAGAGGTTTTTGAGCAATCGAGAAACGGGCCGCTTTCCATGCCTGGGGGTTGCCCATCCACTATAAAGAGGAGAGCCATAGTTATGTCATCGGCAATGAAACAAACGCTGGCGGTCGTTGCTACCGCAGTGATCCTATTGTTTAACGCCAGCGCCCAAGCACAGATGCGCTGGGTGAAGCTGGCGCCGTTTCCGGAACCAGACGAGGAGCTTTACGGTGTTTCTGTGAACGGCAAAATGTATGTCCTCGGCGGATTCGGCCAGGGCGGAGTGCCCGCGGGTATGGTCTACGAGTACGATCCCGCCGGCGATAAGTGGACCAAGAAGAAGCAGATGCCGGTCCCCGTACATCACCAGGCGATGACCGTTTACCAGGGCAAGATTTACGTTTTCGGCGGCTATAATCGTCCGCCGGGCACCGAGTCGCCGGGATGGTTTCCGGTGGACAATGCGTGGGAATTCGACCCCGCAGCCGATTCTTGGAAGGCGCTCGCACCGTTGCCGGCCAAACGCGGCTCCGCCGTCGCGGCGGAAGTCGGCGGCAAGATTTACGTGATCGGCGGCGCTATCCCTCAACCCAATACGAAGGAGACGGGAGTGTACCCGAACCGGCCGGCCCGCGCGACGGGTACCAACGAGATGTACGACCCGGCGACCAATCGCTGGGAAAGCCGCAGCCCGATGCCGACCGCGCGGAATCACGCTTTTGTGGGCGCTGTGGGCGGCAAGATTTATGTCCTCGGCGGCCGGGTTGGCCATACCTTCATTACGGTCTCCAGCAACACCGATGTCGTCGAGGAGTACGATCCGGCGACGGATAGCTGGGGCGCCATCAAGGCGCGCATGCCCACCCCACGAAGCGGGGGGGGCTATACGACCTTCGGAGGCCGCATCTACACGGCCGGGGGTGAGCTTCAGACACCGCAGATGCTGGCGGGCTTCCGGGCCTTGGAGGCGTACGATCCCGCCACCAACACCTGGTCTATTCTTCCCGCGATGCCGCTTCCGCGGCACGGTGTGGCCGCAGCGTTCGTCGGGAATCGCCTCCACCTGGTCAGCGGGAACATCGTGTCGGGGGGAGCGCCGGATTCCAACGTCCACACGGGATCACACGACATGCTGGAAATCTCGGATAGGTAGGGTGGGCCGGAAGGGGAGGCAGCCGTCCTCGGCCGCCGATTCCCGCCTGGTCGCGCAGATCGTTCTTTCATGAGGAGAGGTACTATGTCATCGGCAATAAAACGTATGCTCGCAGCGGTTGCCACCGTGGCCGTCATCCTGACGGGAACCGTTGTGGCGCAAGCACCGGGGCAGGGGCGCTGGACGAAGTTTGCGCCGTTCCCGGAACCGTCCCAGGAGATCGGCGGCACGTCCGTGAACGGGAAACTGTATATCATCGGCGGACTGCCCTTTGCCGCCGGGCAAAGCCCTGCCCCCAAGGGGATTGTGTGGGAATACGATGGGGCCACCGATAAGTGGGCCAAGAAGAAGAACATGCCGGCTCCCGCGCACCACGTTGCAGTGACCTCATACCGCGGCAAGCTGTACGTGTTCGGCGGCGGGACGCAGGTAGAACCCGGCGGCTCGAATTGGGTCCCGACCAACAAGGCGTGGGAGTACGACCCAGCCGCCGATACCTGGAGAGAGCTTGCGCCCATGCCGACGGCCCGCGGCGCAGCCGTTGCAGTGGAGGTGGGCGGGAAGATGTACGTGATCGGAGGCGCTTCCGTTCATCCCGGTCAGAAGATCGTTGGGCTGAACGCCACCGTGCCGCATCGCGCGTTGGGGACGAATGAAGAGTACGATCCCGCGACCAACACGTGGCGAAGCCGCAGCCCGATGCCGACCGCCCGCAACCACGCCGCGATCGGCGCGGTGAACGGCAAAATCTATGTTCTCGGCGGCCGCATCGGTTCGGTCTTTGTAGTCGCCAGCAACGCCGATGTCGTCGAGGAGTACGATCCGGCGACGGATAGCTGGGGACTGCTCAAGGCGCGGATGCCCCTGGCGCGGAGCGGAACGGCCTACGGGACTTTCGGAGGCAAGATTTACGTGGCTGGCGGCGAGTTCCTGGACAATGACATCGTGGGGACCTTCCGGGACCTGGATGCATACGACCCGGCCGCCAATCGGTGGACTTCGTTTCCCCCACTGCCGCTGGCACGGCACGGCACGGTAGGCGGGATCATCACCAACCGTTTCCATGTCGTGAGCGGCCACTTGCAGTCGGGGGCCGTCTTCGGAACTCCCATGGACTCCGATGCCAACGACGGGTTCGAGTTGGACCGGTAGGGCGGGTGGCGAAGAGCTTCTCCCCAGCCGTCTGGAACGCTGGACCCGGTTCGGAAGCTGCGGTTGTCATCTATCGAGAAACGTCCTAGGGGGCCGATTCGTCATACTCCAATAAGGAAAGGCGCTATGAGGAAAACAAGCAAGCAGTCAGCAATGCAATATCTTCTCGCAGTCGCTGCCGTCATTTCGGTTCTTGTGCTGGTCAGCGGCGGGGCGCAAGCTCAAGTGGGCCAAGGCCCCCCACAGGAAATATCGTCCTCGCTAGGGCGCTGGGTGAGGCTCGCGCCCATGCCGGAAAAGAACGAGGAGTTCAATTTCGCCACTGCCAATAACAAACTATATGTCATCGGTGGAAACGGTGACGGGCCTAAAGGACTTGTGATGGAGTACGATCCGGCCGCCGACAAGTGGACCAAGAAGAAGAATCTCCCGTTTACAGCGGACCACATGGCCGTCACCGAATACAACGGAAAGATTTATGCCTTCGGCGGCGCCACCCAGTCGCAGGCCGCCGGGCCGGGTAATATTGCGCTCAATACATCCTGGGAATATGACCCCGTGGCCGATTCGTGGAAGTCGCTGGCTCCAATGCCCACCCGGCGCGTCTCGGCTGTGGCTGCGGCAGTGGGCGGAAAAATTTACGTGCTGGGCGGCGCAGGGCATCATCCGAGCGCGAAGGACCTCGCGGCCCCCATCGGAGGAAACACCCCGCATCGCTCGTTGGATGCGAACGAGGCGTATGATCCGGCAACCAACCGGTGGGAAACGCGCATGACTATGCCGACCGCGCGCAACCATTCGGCCGTGGGCGTGGTGAACGGCAAGATCTACGTCATCGGCGGCCGGGTCGGCGCGCTCAATATTACCAGCGCCATGAACGTGAATATCGTGGAGGTGTATGATCCAGCGGCGGATCTCTGGGGCGCAGCGGGAATGAGACTGCCCGTCGTAGGAAGCGGATTTGGCTGGGCGACCTATCGAGGCAAGATCTTCATTGTGGGCGGCGAGACGGCCGAAGCGCATATCTATTCCGCTTTCCGGTCCGTCCAGGCCTACGAGCCTGCCACCAACACCTGGACCCTATATCCCCGCATGCCGCTGGCGCGGCACGGCGTTAATGTTGCGGTGATCAGCAATCGTCTCATCGTGGCGGGCGGACACATCCAGGGAGCGGGCACTGCGGGCGCGGCGGCCCACGCCGATCAAACCGACGCCTTTGAGTTCGCGGAGAAGTAGGGCGACCCGAGAGACATCAGACTTACGCTCGTTAAAGGTTGGCATATTTTGGTTACTACATTTTCCGGAGGAAGCTAATGAATAAGCAACGTGTGATGATAGTGGCAGCGGCTGCTTTCCTGGTCTTGCTCGCGGGTAGACTCGTGATTGGCCAGGGGCAGGGGCCACATGCAAACAAGAGTGACCAGTTAGTGACTGGATACTATGATGTTGTCAAAGACTGGCCCAAGCCGCTGTCGCAGTTGCCAAACCACAAGGGCTGGACGTGGGGCGCGGTCCAGGGCGTGTTCGCCCAGAACCCGAACCGCATCTTCGTGGCGATGCGAGGCGAGCTGCCCGACGTCTCCAACCTCAAGACCAAGTCCGTCGAGGTCGAAACCGAGGACGGACGGACGGTGCGCCTGCCGGTCCCTGGACGCGGGATGTACGTGCGGAACGCGTCCGTGGGTCTCTACTCTAGCCCGGGGGAAGCAACCGACCAGTTTGTGGGCGAAGAGGGGAAGGACTACCGCTGGGAACACATCATCACGGTGTTCGACGGCCAGGGAAATCTGATAGAAGATTGGACCCAGTGGGATTCGCTGTTCAAGCCGGACAACCCGAAAGTGCTGGCCCAGGGCCGCATTCACAAGATTCTGATCAGCCCCTATGATCCGGAAAAGCGCGTGTGGGCCATTGACGACGGGCACCAGGTCATCCATGTGTTCAGCAACGACGGCAAGAAACTGCTCCAGACGATCGGCACGAGGAACACGACGACCGAGAGGAACGCAAAGATGACCGGCAATACCGGGCGGCCGTCGTTGACCAAGAAGAGCGGTCCGTCCAACGCGACCTTCGGTCGTCAGACGGACATCGCTTGGCTGCCGGACGGCACGTTCTTTGTCGCCGACGGCTACGAGGAAACCCGCGTCGTGAAGTTCGACAAGAACGGCAAATTCCTGATGGCGTGGGGCGAGAGAGGCGAGCAGGGCAAGGAGATGCGGCCGAACTACTTCAATACCCCGCACGGCATCGTCACCGACAACCAGCGCCGCGTCTACATCAACGACCGGGGCAACCGCCGCATCCAGGTCTTCGACGAGAACGGGAAGTTTCTGGCGCAGTGGTACTTGGGCGACGGACCCACCGCGACGTATCACATCTACATGACCGCGGACCAGCACGTCTGGGCGTCTGACGGCCACGGGAACTTCAAGTTCTACAAATACGATCTGACCGGGAAGCTGCTGTTTACGTGGGGCACCATGATGCCAGAGCCTGGAGGACTGTGGGGCACCCATCAGTTCAGCGTTGACCAGGATGGCAATCTCTACACGGCAGAGGTGTGGGGCGGCCGTCCGCAGATGTTCCGGCCCAAGAGAGGGGCGCCTTCGGAATTCTTGATCGGCCAACCCGTCCGCGCGGCGTGGAAAGATTAACGTCGTCGCAATACCCGGAGGCCTCCGCAGCCTTGCGCCCCGGCGGCCTCCCTCCTGGAGTGTCACGAATCGGTGGTCGGAGTCGTTCGTTCTTGGTCCTTCGGGACGAAGAAGAATTTGTGCGTGAAGGGGGAATTGTATGCTGAGACGTGTTGTATTAATAACTGTGATCGCGCTTGGTTTCCTGGTCGCTTTCATTCTGGGCGGCAAGCCGGCGCCCGTCCAGGGGCAGGTTGTCCAGGCCACGGGGATTCCAGAAGACAACGGACAAAAGGGTTTTCAGGAACAGTATGGACAATACTTGATCGTGCCGGGTTGGCCGAAGCCACTGCCGGGAAATGAAGGAAAATGGACCTGGGGATCCATGCAGGGCATTTATGCCGAGAGTGCGAACAAGGTCTTCATCCTTCAGCGCGGCGAATTGCCGGATATCAAAAAGCCGCCGCTTACGCCGGTCCCGCAGTTCGGACCGAGCCTTTCTTTCCCTGTCAACGCGGTGCCGTGGCGGAACCACTCGCAAGGCCCGGTGGCCAGCCCGCCCAATGCGGCTGCTGACACAGGCCTGACGAAGGAAGGCGTGGATTGGCGCTGGAAGAACGTCCTGTTCGCGGTGGACCGCAACGGCAATCAGATCGAGGCCTGGAACCAGTGGGATTCGACCTTCAAGCGGCCCCATGCCGTTTTCATCAGTCCCTACGACCGGGAAAAGCACGTTTGGGTGGTGGACGATATGCGCCACGCCATCTTCAAGTTCACCAACGACGGGAAGAAGCTCGTTCTGACCATCGGCACCCCCAACGAACCGGGGAACGATGACAAGCACTACGGCAGGCCGACCTTCCTCGCCTGGCTTCCCGACGGCACCATGTTCTTGACGGATGGTTACACCAACACGCGCGTCGTGAAATTCGACAAGGACGGCAAGTATCTGACGGCCTGGGGTCAGAAGGGGATTGACGGCAATGAGACGCGTCCCGGCTACTTCAACACCGTGCATGGCCTTGCCATTGACCCCGTGGAACGGCGACTCTATGTGTCGGACCGGAGCAACCGCCGGATTCAGGTCTTCGATGAAAACGGCAAGTTTGTTGACATGTGGTGGGTTGGTCATCCGCCCGCGCACATCTACCAGCTCTACATGGGGACTGACCGAACTCTGTGGGGCGCCGATGCCGGGACCAATAAGATGGTTCAGTGGGACCGGAACGGCAAGTTCCTGCAATCCTGGGGCTTCCTCAGTGAGGCGCAAGGGGCGCTCTGGTGCAATCACGGAATCACGGTGGACGAGGAAGGCAATCTCTACACCTCCGACGTCTGCAAGGGAGTCGCTCAGAAGTTCCGGCCCAAACCGGGTGCGGTCCAGGCCAAGCTGGTCGGCAAGCCGGTCCGTTCGGCTTGGTAGGCTACATTTAAGGTACGCTCGCTGGTTACTCGCGTGGCTGAGTGCCGAGGAATCCGTGCACTTGGCTGCGTGAGCGCCCGCGGGACGGCTCGAGGGAGGACGCTTCCCTCGGGTGTTTGTCTCTGGAATTAGAAGACATCGTCTGTGGGGCCTGGCACCACGGCAGCAATGGTTTCTGTGTAACCTTGGGTAAGGTTTGTGGACGAGAAGTCGTCGCTGAAAACGGGGTGGGTGCGTTTTGTGGGCGTTCGTTTCCAGTTGGGTCCAGGGGCGCGTTGCAGCGCAACGGAGGAAAACAATTCAAAACCAAGTAGCCGCTAACCAAACCGGCCCTGTGCAGGAGCAAACCGGCACACGCAGTGTCGCCATTTCTATGTACTGCGTGTTGCTGCTCGGATATGCGCTGATGGCGGCCGATCGCTACCTGTTTCCGGTGCTCGCTCCCGACATCCGGCGCGACTTCGGTTTTTCCCTCGCCAATACCGGACTCCTCTCAACCATCTTTACCCTCGGACTGGGGATCGGAGGGTTGCCGACGGGCTACCTGCTGGCGCGGTTTCCCCGCAAGGCGGTGGCGCTGACCGGGATCGCCATTTTTTCCGCCGGAACCGCGCTCACCGCCGTCATGACGGGATTCTGGAGTATGCTTTTCTGTCTGGCGGTGACCGGGATCGGCATGGCGATGCTGGCGACGGTCATGTTTGCTCTGGCGGCCAGCTATTTTTCGCGGAACCGGGGCGCCGCCGTCGGTTCGGTCAATTTTTGCTTCGGCATAGGCACCTGGTCCGGTTACTTCTTGGCCCCCATACTGCTGACCACTTATGGGACCTGGAGGGTCCCCATGATCGCCTTTGGGGGCTTCGGCTTCGTGATGATCGGCCTGATCTTACTGACAGTCCGATCGTGGTTCACCGAGACGCGGGGCTCCGCGACGGCACGGGAAGACCGCGGCGGGGCGCCATCTCTACTGAACCGGAATTCGATTCTGCTGACCCTGCTCAGCGTAGTGTACGGCTTGGTGCTCTACGGCTTTCTCGGCATGTACCCCACCTACCTCCGCGAAGGGCTCGGTTACTCGCCCGAAACGGCCGGATTCGTCATGAGCTTTTTCGGATTGGGAGCCTTGGCCTCCATCGCGGGCGGCTGGCTGGGCGATCGAGTATCCCCGCGTGTCGTGCTGCCGATCGCCTTTGTGTGCACCGCAGTGCTGGGATACCTGTTTTTCCACGGCTCGGAAGCGGTCGCGGCGAAGGCGGTCTTGGCTTGTCTTTATGGCGTGATCGGAAGCGCCGTTCTGTACGTGAATCTGGCGGCCAATCACGTGAAGGCGGTGCGGGCGAGTATGTCCAGCCGGGGCTCCGGCATGTTCGTGACAAGCCTTTACATGTCGAGCGCCGTGGCCGGCTATTTAATGGGATGGCTCGCCAACCAGGCGGGGTGGGTGACCGCAGGACAAATCCAGATCTCGCTGTTTTCCCTGGTTGCGGCGGTTCTGGCGCTGGCTTTGCGGCCGGAAGAAATGTCCTCATAGGTTGCCCGGGAGCGGATGGGGCAATCGCTGTTCAAGACAGGGGTTCGATTTGTGGTCAGGGAGGTAACGATGTTGAAAAAAGGGCTCACGGTTCTTGCAGTGTTAGCAGTATTCGGCAGCGCCAGCAGGGCGCAGAACGCGGGAAACGTGGTGAATAATGTGGCGCAAACCATCGGGGCCACCAACTTGAAGTCACTGCAGTATTCCGCCACCGGGATCACCGCTTCCTTGGGTCAGAGTTATCGGCCCTTTGAGGAAGGGCCGCAATTCAAGGCGACCTATTCTCGTTCGGTGGACTTCGAAAAAGGCGTTTCGCGGCAGGAGTTGGTACGGACGCAATTATTGGATCCGCCGCGCGGGGCGGGAGGACAGCCGCTTTACACAGAATCGCGCGCGGGTGGCGTGCAGTCCGAAGAGGCCGGCTTTAACGCCAACTCCCTCGCCCTGACCATTCCGCACGGCTGGGTCAAAGCGGCGATGACGGCAAATCCGACCGCGCAGTCTTTGACCATCGGACGCAGACCGATGACGATGGTTTCATACACTGCCAAGGGAATGTACAAGGTAAGAGGCTACATCAACAGTGAGAACTTGCTCGAGAAAGTGGAAACCTGGCTCCCCAATGAGGTGCTCGGCGACATACTGGTGGAGACGAGCTTTTCCGACTACCGGGATTTCGCCGGCGTGAAGTTCCCGACCAAGATCGTGCAGAAGCAGGGCGGGCTCCCGTCGTTCGAATACAATGTGAGCAACGTGCAGCCGAATGCAGCAGTCACTCTGGAAGCGCCGGCGCCGAGACCTCCGGCAGCGCAAAAGGTAGAGCCGCTCAAGTTCGCGGAGGGCATCTGGTATTTGAGCGGCGGCGGCGTGAACAGCGCGCTGGTGGAGTTCAAGGATTTCGCGGTGGTTGTCGAAACCGGACAGGATCAATCGCGCGCCCTCGCCAACATCGCGCAAGTCAAACGGATGGTCCCTAACAAGCGGATCGTCCAAATCAACAGCCACCACCACAGCGACCACGTGAGCGGGCTTCGGGACTGGATTTCCGAAGGCGCAACCATCTACACGCACGCGATGAATCGGGAGTACTACGACTTGCTGCTTCGCAACCCCTGGACCTTGCATCCCGATGCGTACGCCCGGACCCCGAAAGAGGGGAAATTTGTGTACGTAAGGGACAAAGAAGTTCTGACGGACGGCGATCGCACCATGGAAATCCACTGGATCCGGGGGAACCTGCACGCCTCCAATCTACTGATGTCGTACCTGCCGAAAGAAAAACTCTTGATCGTCACCGACATCTTCAACATGTTCTATGTGCCTCGTCCCAACGACCCTCCCGATGGCTATTCGACCCCCTACACGATGAACCTATGGGAGAACATCCAGCGGTTGAAGCTGGACATCGCGCACATTTTCCCGGCGCATGGCAGGGAAGTGGTGCCATTTGCGGAACTCAGGCAAAAAATTGAGGGTCGGCCTTCCATCAATCCGCCGGTTCGTTGATGGACGGGAATGGATGCTTCGGTCTGTCAGGCTGCTTGGGGAGACGAGTAGGGATAGCGAGGATCGAGGAGAACATCCGGCGGCGGAATTCCGATGCGCAGCAGATTGTTCCGCGCCGGTTTTCGCGTTTGACAGCCGCAGCGGACTCGGAGCAAACTGGGGCGATAACGGAAGCAGTTGTCCAGCCAGTGGAGACGCCGGTTCCAGGAGCGAAGATTGATGTCCAGGGAGGGCGGGAGCGCCTTTTCAAGAAGGAAATGCAAAAAGGAGGAGAGAGCATGTCCAGGCAAGTGAGACCGAAAGCAATTTTGGCGGGTTTGGTTGCGGTCGCGGCCTTCTGGGCCGGAACGGTGCGAGCGGCCGACTTTCCCGGCGTCGTTCAGGGAGTAGTCAAAAGCGCATCCGGAGAGGCGCTTTCCGGGGCTTATGTCAAGTTGTACAATGCGGACAAGCGCATCACTTTCATGGTCATCAGCCAGGACCAGGGTCGCTACACGGCGAGCAATCTCCCTCCCGGGAAATGGACCGTGCAGGGAATTGGGAATGGATATCAGAGCAAGTTTGTGCCCGTGGACGTAGCGGCGGGCAAGCCCGGTTCCGCCGATGTATCGTTAACGGATAAGCAGGGACTGTATGTGGAGCACGGTTGGCCGGGTTCGCCCGGAACGGTGGGCGGCAACGAGGTGTGGTACATGACGCCACAGCCGACGCTGGCGGAAGGCGATGGCAAGCGGATTGTGGGGACCAAGTGCGTCCAATGCCACGAGCTTTACCGCATCGTGCTGCAACGCTGGACCAAGGAGAAGTGGGCCGAAAAGGTCGAGAATATGCGGGAGCGTCTCCGTGCGGACACTTCTGGCAAGAAATATACCGAATGGACCGCGGAGGAAGCGAAGATCGTGGTGGATTATCTGGCGAAGAACTATTCCGGCGAGCCTGGGACTGCCAACGCCAAGTTCGATCTCAATGGCCGCTTGTCCCGAACGTTGCTGAAGGGCGACGCCGCCAAGTATGTCGCCATGGACTTTGAGATTCCGATCCATGACACCGAGCCTCACGACCTCGTGATTGATCCCCGAGGAGTTGCCTGGACGAATTATCGGCAAGGTTGCTGCTTTGGCAAGTTTGATCCGAAAACCTATACTTTTACGCAAGTCGAGCCTCCCGCCGGAGAGAGCTATACTTGGGTGGGTTCCCCGGCCGTTGGACACGGCGACTCGATTTGGGCGGCCGACGGCGCTCGCAACCGCCGCTGGTTCCAGTTCGACACCAAGAGCGAGAAATTCACAATCTATTCGGCGCCCAGGAACCTGCCGGGCAACGTCGGCGGAAATACAATGTATGTCCACCCGGACGGGAAAACCGTCTGGTCGTCCAACGGCAACCGCATCCTGGGGTTGAATATCGCATCCAAGGAGTTCACCTCCTATACCCTTCCTTCCTATGAAAAGACCAAGAAAAACGCCGGGTCATACGGGGTGGCAGTCTCCGGTGACGGCAAGGTCTGGTTCGCCGAACGGGACGCCAACCTCATCGGCCGGCTCGACCCGACCACGGGCAAGATTGAGGAGTTCAAGGTGCCCGGCGAAGATCAGTTGCCCAAGCCGGGCTCGGTTCCCCGAAGGATGGGAGCGGATCAGGAAGGCAACATCTGGGTGGGCCTCCATGAAACCGGGCAGCTTGTGAAGATTGATTACAAGACGACCAAGATGACTGTCTTGGATCCCCCCACCAAGAGCAGTTCCCCCTACTCCGTGGTTGCAGACACGAAGCGCAATTGGATTTGGGTGAGCGAGCAGACGGCGGACAAGATTGCCCGCTACGATCCCAAGACGAACACGTGGACGGAGTACTCCCTGCCGATCATCGAATCGGATGCCAGAAGGATTGAGACCGATCCCACGAATCCGAACCGCATTTGGTGGGCCGGGGATACTGCGAACCATATCGGCTACATTGAAATACTGCCGTAGTGAGAGCCGAGCTGAAGCGACAAACGGGCAGAACCCTCTTCGCGACTTGTTCGAGGGAGGGTGATGCCCGTTCACTGGGCCGTAAAGATCGGGAAACGACATGATAGAATGGGCTGGGGAGTCGAAGCGAGGAACACGAACCGTTCGTTGAATTTGAAGGAGGCACTCATGTTGAAAAAAGGCTATTTGTGGATGCTCGGAGCAAGCTTGGCAGTAATCCTATTGATCCAGGGACTGAGCTCGGTCCAGGCCCAGAACGGGACCTCGGCGGCGTTGACTGGCCAGGTGAGTTCACAAGCGGACGGTCCCATGGAGGGGGTGATAGTCAGCGCCAAGAGAGCGGGTTCTACCATCTCCGTAAGCGTCGTGACCGACCAGCAAGGTCGCTATCGGTTCCCTGCAAACAGATTGGAACCGGGGCAGTATGCCCTGCGCATCCGGGCGGTGGGCTACGAACTGGACGGCTCCAAGCCAGTGGACGTTGTCTCGCAGAAGGCAGCCACAGCCGACCTCAAGCTCCGCAAAGCGAGCGTGGACGAAATGGCGTCGCAGCTCACCAATTCCGAATTGCTCATGAGCATTCCCGGAACAGAACAGCAAAAAAACGCCATCCGCGGCTGTAACCACTGCCACACACTGGAGCGGCTTCTGAGGACGCGCTACGATGCCAATGCCTTGATGGTTACCCTGGAGCGGATGGGACGTTACTCGCCGAGTTCATTTCCGCTAATGGTCCAGCCGGACCCGCAACGGCGGATCGGCACCGGAGCCCCGACCCCGGAGGGGCGCCAGCGGCAACAGGACAACCGTCGCCGGCAGGCTGAATTTATCAGCTCGATTAATCTGAGCAAGGCTTCCCCTTGGGAGTATTCCTTCAAGACGCTCCCCCGTCCCACCGGCAAGGCCACGAGGGTCATCTACACGGAGTACGACCTGCCCGCCAAGACGAGACAGCCGCATGATGTCATCGTGGATTCGCAAGGATTGGTATGGTATTCCAGCTTCGGCGAGCAGATTTTGGGAAGACTGAATCCGAAGACCGGTGAGACCAAGGAGTGGCCGATCCCGGTGAATAAACCCAACCGCAACATGGGAGTCCTGGATGTGGAATTTGACGAGGATGAGAATGTGTGGCTCGGCAATGGGTTCCAAAATGCCATTCAGAAATTTGACCGGAAAACCGAGACATTCCAGACCTACCCTCTTTCCCCGGAGTTCGACGGAGACCATCCGGAACTGCTCTTCGTAGCTCCGCAGCACCACAAAGTGGATGGCAAGGTGTGGGTAATGAACAACGGGGAGTGGGCTATATTCCGCCTGGATCTTGCGACCCGCAAATGGGAGAGATTCGAGGCGTATCCCGTCCCGCGCCCGAACCACTACCAGATGATGTCGGACTCGCAGAACAACGCTT
>MEKR01000126.1 GCA_001767035.1 Acidobacteria bacterium RIFCSPLOWO2_02_FULL_61_28 | reverse complement strand
AGAGATAAGTATTGGTCCGGGAAGCCAGATAAGCGCGCCGGCGCATCCCCGGAAGCTCTTCGGCGCTGGCCTTGCCGCCGAGCATTTTCTGTTGGGCGGGCCAGATGATGAACCAGACGTTGAACCACATGATGGTCCCCAGCGTCATGCCGAACAGGACCCACCAGGCGCGTCCGGTAACGCCCTCGGCGTCCGTAAACAGGCTGGTCGAGCCGAAGCCCGCTCCGGGAGCGTACATGTAGTTCATGGTGAACAGGACCAGCCCCGCGATGAACGTTATCATGGCTCCCCAGCGGAACCACCACAGCGCCCGGGGCATCAGCTTGGGATTGACGGCTTTTTTCCCGGCGTCGTCCAGCACGCCCTGCAACGGCACGTTGACGAAGTTGAAAAAGTAGAGGTGCCCGACCCAGATGATCCCCGCGAGCACATGCAACCAACGGAACAACAGATGCAAGTTGCTGTACAGGTCCGAAAGCGCCATGTCTGCCTCCTCCTAGGATTCTGATGTTGAAGTCTGCGCGCGCACTTGCTCATCCTAAAGGCGCTCCGGGAAGCATTCCGGAAAGAACCCGCTCCCCGTGGCCTTCAGTCATTCTACTCCCGCCCGGCCCGTCGCGCCACTGGGCACAACGCTCCGCCGGCCGGATCGCAGAACCGCTTTGCCCGCAGCCGCCACTAAAACGGCGTCTCACTATACCGCAAGAACGCGTCGGCTTCCAAGGGCCAGGTTTGTGCGAAAATGTTCGTGCCAAGATATTTTGAGCGCATCGGAACGCTGGAAATGGAAATAAGGACATGGGCGGGAAAGCAACGCCAGCGGCTGCGGCTGGTCGTGCGGGTGATGCGCCACCCCCAGACGCCCTGGTACGCCAAAGCCGTGGGCGGCGCTACGCTCGTCTATGCCCTGAGCCCGATAGACTTGATCCCCGATTTCATTCCCGTGATCGGCCACCTCGATGACCTTCTTCTGGTCCCGCTGGGCCTCTGGCTGACGGTCGCATTGGTCCCCGAGCAAGTCCGGAAGGAATGCCGCGAGCAGGCCGGGCTCCCTTGCAAGAGAAACAGTACCGACGGCGCTTCTGCGAAGAAGGACGAATTACTCCCGGATCAGGCTTAGGGCTTCCCGGGGCATTTCAGCGCCCCCCTGCCTCCGGCGAGTCCCCTCGACCGGGCGAAGGGAAAAAGAGGGGAACGGAATATAGGCCGCAAATTTCTTCTTCCGCTGCCCGCAGTTTGGTGATAAGCTAAGCGGTTTGGCGGCGGCCTTCGAGGGCCGCAGGCGGAACCCAAAACCGAACCATCACAGGAGCTTCCAACATGGCGCTTCTTTTGGCGCTGGTCATTGCAGTCATCACCTTGGTCTCCATGTACTTGTTTACGACGCCGGCGTGGCACATGCCGCCGTATATTTCCGAATACGGGGCGGCGTATGACAGCCACTTCAAGCTCACTCTGATTACCATCGGAATCATTTTCTTCTTCGCGCAGATGGGTCTGGCCTATGTGGTCTTTCGCTACCGCGACCGGGGCGGGCGGGCCGGCTACTCCCACGGGAACACGGCGATGGAGGTCCTCTGGACGTCGGCCACCGGCGTTGTATTTGTGGGGCTGGCCATCCTGGGCGCGCATATTTGGGCGCAAGCGCACTTCGAGCAGCCGAGGACCGACGCTCTGAAAGTAGAGATGTGGGGGCAGCAGTTTGCCTGGTACGTCCGCTATGCGGGGCCCGACGGACAATTCGGACGGACCAAGCCGGAGTTGATGAAGGAATCGAGCGGGAATGCTTTGGGCCTCGACCCGGAAGACCCCACCTCCAAGGACGACGTTGTGATGCCCATCATCGCGGTCCCGGTCAACCGCCAGGTCGAGTTGATTTTGCGTTCGAAAGACGTTATCCACAACTTTTTCGTGCGGGAATTGCGGCTCAAGCAGGATGCGGTCCCGGGAATGGAAACCCGGCTTCACTTTACGGCGTCCAAGATTGGCCGCTATGAAGTCCCTTGCTCGGAGCTGTGCGGCCTCGGGCATTACCAGATGCGGAGCTTCCTCCAGGTGATGTCGCCGGAGGACTTCGAGCAATGGCTCCGGGAGAACGCGCCGCCGCAATAGAATTGAATCAGACGCTTTTTTGGATTTCGCGCCGGGCCATCCGGCCGAATGCAACGGGGGAAAAATAATGGCACACGCAGCAGGTGCTCATGCGGTCCATCACGCACCGCAGGGCTTTATCCGCAAATATATCTTTAGCATGGACCATAAGGTCATCGGCATCCAGTATTGGTTCCTGGCGCTGCTGTCGGTGTTCGTGGGGATGGCCTTGTCCTTATACATGCGTCTCCGCTTAGCCTGGCCGAGCGGGTCTTTCCCGTTTATGGGAGAGGGCCCCATGACGCCGGAAACCTATCTGTCGCTGTTGACCATGCACGGGACCATCATGGTGTTTTTTGTGCTGACGACCGCGCCGCAAGGCGGCTTCGGCAATTACGTTCTTCCGATCCAGATCGGGGCCGCCGACATGGCTTTCCCCTTCCTGAACATGATGTCGTTCTGGACCACCCTGCTGGGGTTCTTCGTGATTATAGCGGCGTTCTTTGTGAGCGGCGGAGCGCCCACCGGCGGCTGGACGGGCTACCCGCCTCTGAGCGCGGTCGGGGAAATCGCCGGTCCCGGGCAGGGGCTGGGGCAGACCTTGTGGATCGTCAGCATCGCGATTTTCGCCGTCGGGTCCTTGCTGGGGTCTCTCAACTTCATTACCACGACCATTGACCTGCGGGCCAAAGGGATGTCCTTGATGCGGATGCCACTCACCGTCTGGACCTGGTTTGTGACCTCCATCCTGATGTTGCTGAGTTTTGCGGTTCTGCTGGCGGCGGGGATTCTTCTTCTTATGGACCGGGAACTCGGAACCAGTTTCTTCATTCCGGCCGGCCTGGTGATCAGCGAACAAGTCATCAACCACAAGGGCGGCTCGCCGTTGCTGTGGCAGCACCTGTTTTGGTTCTTCGGGCATCCGGAGGTGTATATCGCCATCCTGCCGGGGATGGGCGTTACCTCGCAGATTCTTTCGACGTTTGCCCGCAAGCCCATCTTCGGATACCGCGCGATGGTGTACGCCATTGTGGCGATCGGCGCATTGGGATTCTTCGTTTGGGGACACCACATGTTCATCAGCGGGTTGAGCCCTTACTCGGGCCTGATCTTCTCCATGGTGACCCTCACGATCGGCGTCCCCTCCGCGATCAAGACCTTTAACTGGCTGGGAACCTTGTGGGGCGGTCAGATTCGGTTTGCGACGCCCATGCTGTACGCCATCGGGTTTGTCTCGTTGTTCGTGTCGGGCGGTCTGAGCGGTCCCTTCCTGGGACAGTCTTCGCTCGATCTGTATCTCCATGACACCTACTTCGTCGTAGCCCACTTCCACCTGGTGATGGGGGTAGCCGCGATCTTCGGCATGTTCGCGGGGACCGTCTATTGGTTCCCGAAGATGTTTGGGCGGATGATGAATGAAACCCTCGGCAAAATCCACTTCTGGATCACGTTTGTCGGCGTGTACGCGATCTTCATGCCCATGCACTATATCGGGATCGCCGGGCACCCGCGGCGCTATGCAGACACGACTGCTGTGGACTATTTGGCCGCGCTTCAGCCCGTCCACGAATTCATCAGCATCGCGGCCATCATTACGATTGCGGCGCAGCTTTTCTTCGTCATCAACTTCTTCTGGAGCCTGTACCGCGGGCCAAAGGCGTCGGAGAATCCGTGGGAAGCGACCACGCTCGAATGGACGGTCCCGTCTCCCCCGCCCCATGACAATTTCGGCGGACGGACTCCGGTGGTCTATCGGGGACCGTATGAATACAGCGTGCCGGGCGCGTCGCAGGATTACATCATGCAAACCACTCCCGACACCATGGTTCGCGGAGCAAAATAAGGCCGCCGAGGGAGGACGGTTTTAGGCTATGGCGGAAGCAATCATCCGAGGACAGCCGCAAGTCGGCGGGGGCGCCGGCCGCGGAGACTTCCCCGACGGCGGGTTGGGCGACCCGGACCGCGGCGGCGGGGTTCCTCCGGGGACCGTCCGGCGAACCTATCGCACCGGAATGGGCCTGGCGCTGCTGGGCATCTCGATGCTGTTTGTCGCCTTTACCAGCGCCTACATTGTCCGGAGCGGGCTGTCGAATGATTGGCAGCCGGTGGAGTTGCCGCCGCTGGTGTGGTGGAATACCGGGGCGCTGCTCGCCAGCAGCATCACCATGGAACTGACCCGCAGAGCCTTGAACAGCGGCCTGCGCGCGCAGTGCAATCGCTGGCTGGCCGCGACGGCCGCGCTTGGCTTGGCGTTTCTCGTTGGGCAATGGGGCGTCTGGCGGCAGTTGTCTGGTCATGGAATTTTTCTGGACACCAATCCCAGCAGCTCCTTCTTCTATCTGTTGACGGCCTCGCACGCCCTGCACCTGCTCGGCGGACTGTTGGCGCTTCTGTACATCGTTTCGGAAGCCTGGCGCTATCGCCTGGGGCCGGCCAAGCGAACCCTGGTGGAAGTCACGGCGATCTATTGGCATTTCATGGACGGGCTTTGGGTTTATATTCTCTTGTTGCTTTGGTTCTGGAGGTAAACACTGTGGATACGGCAGGAGTGGAAGAAGTCGGCGCTTCGGTGTGGGAAGGGGGGAGTCCGCCCTATGCGATCCCTTCGAAAAAGCTCGGGATGTGGTTGTTTATCGTCTCGGATGCGATCACCTTCGCCGGACTGCTGATTGCCTATAGCTACTTGCGGGTGGCCAGCGCGGACTGGCCCAAACCGTTTCATTTTTATCCCAGCATTATCGTGGCCTCGGTCATGACCTTCTGCCTGCTGACGAGCAGTATCACGATGGTGATGGCGGTGGCGGCGGCCAAGCAGGGCAAGGTCAGCTCCACCTTGAAGTGGCTGGGCTGGACCATGGCGGGCGGGTTTGCCTTTATCCTCCTGCACGCCAACGAGTGGCGGGGGCTGATCGCGGAGGGCTTGCGGCCCTTCACCAATCCCTGGGGGACTCCCGCGGGCAGCACCCCGCTGTTCGGCGCCACCTTCTTCGCGCTGACCGGCCTCCACATGACGCACGTCACCATCGGCGTCATCATGCTCGGCGTGCTCGCCGCCGGGCACAAGAGCGGGCGCTATCCGGCCGACTACGTGGAGATCGGCGGACTCTATTGGCACTTCGTGGACCTGGTCTGGATGTTCATCTTCCCGCTGGTGTATTTGATGTCAGCGACGGTCGGACACTGAGAGCGGAGGGAAATAACACATGAGCGCAAATCACGCGCACGCCGAAGGAGGCACCCGGCTCTATATGACCGTCTGGGTCTCCTTGCTGGTCATGACCGCGATCGAAGTCTTCCTGGCCTACATGCAACTGCCGACAGGCCCGATGCTCATCATCTTGATGGGACTCTCCCTCATCAAAGCCGCCCTGATCATCGCCTATTTCATGCACCTGCGGTTTGAGCGGTTCAGCCTGTTCCTGACGCTCGTGCCGATGTGGATCGTGGTGATCTGCCTGCTCTTTGTGTTCTTCCCGGACAGCTTCCGGCTGCACGAACTGCGGTTCCCGCCGGTTCCCTAAGCGAAGCAAGGAGGCCCGCGTGAGGCATGAAACACGGTTGCGGAGTTGGCTTTCAGCCCTGGCGCTGACGGTGGCGATGTTTTTCCTGAATGCCGCGCCGGCGGCGGCACAGTGCGTCATCTGCTATACGAGCGCGGCAGGGGCCGGAAGCCAAGGCATCCGCGCGCTCCAAATCGGCATCCTTGTATTATTGGTTCCTACGCTGACGATGCTCGCCGGGGTCCTCTGGCTCGCGTATAGCCGCCGCAACCCCGATCCCTCGGGAAGCGAAATCGCAGCGAAGGACCCCAATTGGGAAGAGGGTTTGCTGGCGCTGCGGGTTCACCAGGAGACCGGAAACGCTTCTCCACGCCTTTAGTTCCTAAGATATACTGAAAAGATATACTGGGAGTTGTTATGCCGCAACAATATGGAAAGCAGGCCGGTTCCCGAGTGTGGATTTGGAAACGGGCGCTTTCGGCAGCCCTCCTGTCCGCTCTGGTTGCATTGGTGTTGGCAACCGGGGCCGCGACAACCTCCATCCGCAGCGATCGCTGGCTGGCCGACGTCAAGTATCTCGCCAGTGACGCCCTGAAAGGACGAGGCTCCGGAACCCCGGAACTGAATCAGGCGGCCACCTACATCGCCGACCAGTTCAAGAAAGCGGGCCTGGAGCCGGTGCGCGGCAGCTATTTTCAGCCCTTTGAGGCCACCGTCGGGGCCGAAATGGGTCCGAACAACTCGCTCGCCCTTCTGGGATCATCCCCCCGCTCTTACAAGCTGCGCCAGGATTTCATCCCGTTGAGCTTCTCCGGGAGCGGAGACAAATCCGCTGGCCTGGTCTTCGTGGGATACGGCATCACCGCCGCCGAATACAACTACGACGATTACGCCGGAATGGATGTCCACGGCAAGGCGGTTCTGGTGCTGCGGCACGAGCCGCAGGAAGAGGATGAGAAAAGCGTCTTTCGCGGCAAGCAGGTGACCCGCTATGCGGCCCTGGTCTCGAAGGCCATCACCGCCCGCAACCGCGGCGCCGCAGCCATGGTGCTGGTCAACGATCCGGTCAATCACGCCGACGACCTCCTCATTCGGTTCGGCGGGATTGATGGCCCGAACGACTTGGGAGTGCCGGTGATCCAGGTCAAGCGGTCGGTGGCCGAGGAGTGGATGAAGCGGGCAGGCCGTTCGCTCGAAGACCTCCAGAAGGCGATTGACCGTGACCTCAGCAACCAATCGTTTTCCCTGCCGTCTGACGTCCAAGTAAAAGTCCAAGCCGACGTCCGGCAACGGCGGGCCGTCTTGCGAAACGTGGTCGGCTTCCTGCCCGGCAGTGACCCGGCGCTGCGCGACCAGTTCCTCGTGATCGGAGCGCACTACGACCACCTCGGGTTAGGCGAACAAGACAGCCTGGCTCCGGACAAGGCCGGGCAGATTCATCACGGGGCCGATGACAATGCTTCCGGCACGGCCGGCGTGATGGAATTGGCTCGCGCCTTCATCGCGGAGCGGGCGCGGTTGCGCCACTCCGTGCTGTTCATGGCGTTTTCGGGGGAAGAGAAGGGGCTGCTCGGGTCGGCCCACTACGCCGAGGAGCCGCTCCTGCCGCTCGACCGCACGCTCGCCATGCTCAATCTGGACATGATCGGACGGGTGAACCGGAACCGGCTCTTCATCGGCGGCGTGGGCACCTCGCCGCAGTTCCGCCAATGGCTCCAGGAGGAAAACAAAGACATCGGGTTCCAACTGGATTTCTCCGACTCGGGCTACGACGCCAGCGACCACACGTCCTTCACGCGCAGAGACATCCCGGTGCTCTTCTTCTTCTCCGGGCTGCACGCCGATTACCACAAACCTTCCGATACCTGGGAGAAGCAGTTGCCCGCGGAGACGGCCAAAGTATTGGACCTGGTCAGCCGCGTCGCGCTGCGGATTGACGCCGTCCAGGAGAAGCCCCAATTCGTCCGCATCGAGCGGCGAGACCGGCGCGGCCGGGGCGGAGCGGGCGAAGATTCGGGCGCCGGTTACGGAGCATATTTCGGCTCGATCCCGGACTTTGCCCAGACCGAGCGCGGAGTAAAATTCTCCGATGTCCGCCCCGGCAGTCCCGCGGCCCAGGCCGGCCTCCGCGCCGGGGACACCCTGATCAAATTTGACGGCAAAGACGTCGCTTCCCTCTACGATTTCACCGATTACTTGCGCGAGAAAAATGTCGGCGACGAAGTCCCCGTCGTCGTCCTGCGCGACGGCCAGGAAGTCCAGGCC
>MEKR01000125.1 GCA_001767035.1 Acidobacteria bacterium RIFCSPLOWO2_02_FULL_61_28 | reverse complement strand
AGGCCGCGGCTCAATCCGCGCGGCAGCCGAATGTCCCGCCAGTAGGATTCTCCCGAACACGAAAACAGAGCCGTGTCGGCGGTCCGGCCGTCCTGCGCCTGGTTGAAATACTCTAGGATTCTCTGCTGGTCGGTCTCGAGCGACCGAGTCCATTCGCGGCTGTGGTTCGCGTTTTCCAGCTTCTGGCGCGCCTCCCGCAGCAAGTCCCGGACCAGGAGGGCGGCATCCCGCGGTGACCGGTTTGTTTTCGGGGGAACTTTCCAAAAGAAGCTGGTGAGGGGAAACCGCGTGGAGGAATGGCTGGCAAGCTCGCGCAACTCTTCCCGGTTGAACATGTTCTCCTCCTCGGTTGAAACGGTGTTGCTGCCCTCAGAAGCTAGGGGCGCAATGGGGTGTTCCCGTCACCTCCTTCAAGCAAGCGGGGCGCCCGCGGGATGCAGGTGGTTCTATCCAGCCCCCGGCTGGGGAGAACTCCTCGCCGGTGTCCCCCCGAGCGCCGCCGCCACCTGCCCGCTCACCCGGCGAAAAACGTCTTCGGCCTCCACCGGAGATGTATCGAGCACCCGGGCGGTCTCTTCCCAGCTAAATCCTTCCAGAGCATGCAAGATGTAGACCTGCCGATCGAGGGCCGGCAAACTGGCGAGCAGGAGGTCCACCGCATCGGGGGCCTGCCGGGCCGGGACCTCGAGCGACGAGCGCGTCTCCTTCGCCAAGCGCCACAAATGGGCTGCGCCGATCTTCCCGGTTATCGAAGCGGCTTCCTCTCCCCCCCCAGGACGTTCCAGACCCGTTTCGGAACCCTCCTGGAGCGGCTTCCCGTAGGGCCCATTCAGCACGCGGATGGCCTCGGAAACCAGCCGATGAAACGGGGGAATCGCGTCGGGAGGTCTGGCCGGAACCTCCCCGAACGCTCGCGCCACGACCTCATTGATGATCTCTTCCGGTTGCGGCTGCCCGGAGCGTGTGCTCCCGGCCATTTCCCGAAAGTGCAGCTCGCGCGCGACAAACTGCGCCAACTGCGGCAGGACTTGCTCGAGGTACTCGCGGAGCTGCTGGCGGTCCTCGACGCGAAGCTCGGCGGCCTGAAGCTCGAGGGCCTCTTGCTTGAACTTATAGCGGCGGCGTTTCCAGACGCCCTCCCGCCGGAGGAATGTCTTGTGCTTTTTGACCTGCTCGATCAGTTGATTAAAACAATCCTGGAGGGCCGTCAACGGGGAGTCGCCTTCGTGCCGGGTGTTGAGCCGCGCAGTCGGCAACCACAGGTTCAGCGAACAGACCGGACCCTTGTGGGCGGCGCTGAATTCCACGACCCCATGAATCCGGATCAAATCGGACGAAAAGCGCCCCAGTAATTTCTCCAACTTGGTGACTTGCGAAGTGATGGTCTTGTCAATCTGAGCATTGCGGGAGACATGATGGAAGCTGAAATGAATATGCATCGGGCACCTCCCCACAAAAATGAATTGACTTGCAGGCCGAATCCGGGAGGCCTCGTTACTGAATTCTCATCGGTGATATTTCCTCCTTCCCAATTCCATTATAGCGCCAATGGACCGCGACGGAAGCAGCGGATGCGATGGGGTATCGCGGAGGGCAACCACCCAGCAGTTCCCTCGCCCGCCGAGCGGACTTGGGAGGACAGGAGCACGGGCTACTGTTTCGGGGCCGCGCTGGCCGCCGTGAGCGCAACGAGAGGACCTTGGCCCTCTTGCAACTCCGCGTTGTAGCGTTCTACGGCCGCCGACATGTTCATGGAGCAGAACTTCGGACCGCACATCGAACAGAAGTGGGCGTGCTTGTAGCCCTCTTCCGGAAGCGTCTCATCGTGCATGGCGCGGGCCGTTTCCGGGTCGAGCGACAACTCGAACTGCCGGTTCCAGTCAAACGTGTACCGCGCGCGGGAGAGCGCGTCGTCGCGGTCGCGGACGCCCGGACGTTTCCGGGCAATGTCGGCGGCGTGCGCCGCAATCTTGTAGGCAATGATCCCCTGCCGGACGTCGTCCTGGTTGGGAAGTCCCAAATGCTCCTTGGGCGTGACATAGCAGAGCATGGAAGCGCCGTGCCAGCCGATCATGGCCGCCCCGATCGCCGAGGTGATGTGATCGTACCCCGGAGCGATGTCGGTCACCAGCGGACCCAGCGTGTAGAACGGCGCCTCGTGGCACATCGCTACTTCTTTTTCCACCTGCAACTGGATTTGATCCATGGGAATGTGGCCCGGGCCTTCGATCATGACTTGCACGTCGTATTCCCAGGCTTTCTTGGTCAGCTCGCCGAGCACGCGCAGCTCCGCGAACTGCGCTTCGTCGCTCGCGTCCGCCAGGCAGCCCGGACGCAGACCGTCGCCCAAAGAGAACGAAACGTCATGCTTGCGGAAAATCTTGCAGATGTCGTCGAAGCGTTCGTAAAGGAAGTTCTGGCGGTGATGGTGGGCCATCCACTGACCCAGGATCGAGCCGCCGCGGCTGACGATGCCGGTGATCCGCCGGGTCACGAGCGGCAGGAACTCCCGCAGCACCCCGGCATGGATCGTCATATAGTCCACGCCCTGCTCGGCCTGCTCCTCGATCACTTCCAGCATCACCTCGGCGGTCAGGTCCGGGACGCTGCGGACCCGGGTCAGCGCCTCGTAGATCGGCACAGTCCCGATCGGGACCGGCGACGCGGCCAGGATGGCCTTGCGGATCCCCGGAATGTCACCGCCGGTCGAGAGGTCCATGACGGTATCGGCGCCGTAGTGGACCGCGACGTGGAGTTTGTTGATCTCCTCTTCGACGTGTGAAGAGACGGCGGAGTTGCCGATGTTGGCGTTGATCTTGCAGAGCGACGCAACGCCGATGGCCATCGGCTCGAGGTTGGTGTGATGGATGTTCGCCGGGATGATCATGCGCCCCAGCGCCACCTCCGCGCGGACCACCTCCGGGTTGAGGCCCTCCCGCACGGCCACAAAGTGCATCTCCTCGGTGATGATGCCCCCGCGGGCGTAATGCAACTGCGTGGGGCATTCCTCCCCTTGGCGTTTCAGCAACCATTCAGCACGCATGATCGGCTCCTTTGGCTGGACCTCGGAATCGCATCTCGAACCCGCCGCAAGTACATTCTGCGCTCTACCGCGCCCATCTGACAAGCGGCTCGCTAAACCGGGCGCGGGCGCTTGAGCTGCGCCACGAACTGCTCATCAATCGGTTTGCGGCCCGCGAAGCCTTCGTCCGTGCCGTGCCAGAACTGAATGGCGGGTTCGCCCAGCCGCCAGCACAAGTACACCTCGCGGTCCCCCACCCGGCAGGGAAAGTCCACCAACCCGGTGTCAAGGTCCTTCAACAGGCATCCGTGACCTTCAATCTCCAGCACGGACCGCCGCAGGCAGCCCTCCCATTCCTCTTTTTCCTTCTTGCGCCGGGAAAAGTGGGGAATATCCACCGAGCGGCCTCCCGACCGGAAAATGCTCTTGACGAGGCACTCATACTCCTGCTCGATTTCAGAGACTCTCTTTCTGGCCTCGGCGACATTGCGGAGCAGATACTCCAAGCGCGGGAGGAATTTCTCCGCCTGCTCGAGATCAAACTTCTCTTCGGCCATTTTGAATTGCGCGCCCTGGTCCCGGCTCCCAGCCGGGCGCGACAGCCTTCCAGAATTCCGCTATCCTTTTGTCCGTCTGCTCACCATAATAATTTCATCACTCCCCGCCCGGTTGTGCAAGGGGCAAATTGATCCCCGCAGCAATCGGGCCGCCGGCCGGCCTTCCGGCGGGGAGAGATGCTGCGCCGAGCGCGCCGAGGAAAACCGCCCCATGAGCGCATCCAACGAGCCGCGCCCTCTCCGCAACCTGCTGCTGCGGGTTGCCTACGACGGGACGGATTTCCATGGCTGGCAGATCCAGCCGGACAGACCGACCATCCAGGGGACACTGACAGCGGCAATCGCGGCGCTGTGCGGCGAGACCGTACACGTCTGCGGGTCCGGCCGGACCGATGCCGGAGTCCATGCCGAGGAGCAGGCCGCCAACGTCACGCTGCAAAGCCCCATCCCCTGCGCGAATCTGGCGCGGGCGCTCAACGATCATCTGCCGGAGAGCATCCGCGTGCTCTCGGCGCAGGAAGTGCCGCTCGAATTTCACGCCCGCGGGAACGCCCGGTCGAAGATGTATCGCTACCGCATCTATCGGGGGGCCACCTGCCCTCCCACTTTATCTCGCTATGTTTTCCCCTATCCGTATCCGCTCGATGAGGCAGCCATGGCCGAGGCCGCGCGATTCTTCGTGGGAACCTGGGACTTCCGCCCGTTCGCCTCCAAGGACGCGAGCAGCGCCGGCGAAGAACGCTCCACCGTCCGCACGGTGTTCTCCTCGCGCCTGGAGCGGCAAGGGGAAGAACTCCGCTACACCGTCGAGGGCAGCGGGTTCCTCTACCACATGGTCCGCAACATCGTGGGGACGTTGTTCGACGTGGGCCGCCATCGCATCGAGGCTGCGGCGATCCGGGAGTTGCTGGCCGCGGGGCAAGGCGCAGCCTCCGGCTCGACCGCCCCGGCGCGGGGCCTGACCCTGGTGCGCGTCGCCTACTGAGACTTACACCCCGGCGGCCGACAGGGGTTCCGTTTCCGGATAGGGCGTTTACTACCCAATGGCAGGCACCGGCACAAGGTACGAGAAGCTGTGGAGTTCCCACGAAGACAAGCAAATCTCTGCCGAAACTCTCGCAAGGTTTCGTCGCCAGGCGTTCAACGGCTGTGACCAGTAACCCTGCTGTCACAGGTAATCACGATTCACCGGAGAAACTCGTTGTCCACGATTCCCAATGTGATAGAATTACCGCAACTTAACACCGGGAGGTGGTAATGACGCAACCACCAGACGAAAATGAGCAGAACGCAGTCCCGCTGCAATCAATACTAACCAAGGCATCCACGCTTCTGGTCTCCAAAGCGAGGTCGAAAATCGTTCGCATGCGAGAGGAGCCCGAGTTGCCACAAGGCAAAAGGGTCTCCCTGTTGGTGACGGAGGGCCCGATGAAGGGGATGAGTTTCCCGATCCAAAAACCTCAGATACTCATCGGGCGGACAGAAGGAGACATCGTGATATCGGATTCAAAGATTTCACGCAAGCACTGTGTGGTCGAAGTACACGGCCGTGCTGCTTTGCTGGTGGATCTCGACAGTGGCAATGGGACTTTTGTCAACGGGAAGAAGATTGCCAGTTGCGAGTTAGATCACATGTCCGAGTTTCGCGTTGGAAACACGACCCTGATGTTCGCCGTCACCAATCGGTGATGTTGAACCGCCCTTAAAGGGGGGCCATGGTCCACGAAGATTTCCCGCTTCTGACTAAGTCTCGGAGGGTTTCCCCGAAAGTCCTCACGATCCTGAAGCGCATTGACACCGTGATCGTGCGCCGAAACAAGACCATGGAAGCCCTCCTGACAGAGATCCAGGAAACCGAACTGGCATCCCTTCCTCGAGTTGTCGAGGAGGTTTGCGGCCCCAATCACCCGGAGCTCGTTAAGGTGCTGCACCTGCTCGCGGTGTTTTATCATTCCGTGTATAACCTCGGAAAGGCCGAACCGCTTTATCGCAATGCCCTGGCATGTGCAGAAAGAGCTTTTCCCGAACCCAACC
Organism: Acidobacteria bacterium RIFCSPLOWO2_02_FULL_61_28; assembly: GCA_001767035.1. GTDB lineage: Bacteria > Acidobacteriota > Terriglobia > 2-12-FULL-54-10 > 2-12-FULL-54-10 > 2-02-FULL-61-28. The sequence goes on along the minus strand of MEKR01000125.1, from coordinate 40,450 downwards.
TGGAGTTCGGGCTCATCCTGAACAACCTCGGGCGGCTTCTCCATGAACAAAAGAAATTGCCAGAGGCCGAGGAGCTTTACCGGCAGTCTTTACTCGTCTTGCAAAAAGCTGTTGGACCGGGCCATCCCAAGCTGGGCACCCCCATGAGCAATCTTGCGGACGTCTACATGGAGTTGGGGGAACTCGAGCATTCCAAAGCTCTGCGGCAGGATTTGATCGCTATGCTGGAAAATGCCTTTGGGCCGAATCACCGGAGGGTCGTCAAAGCAAAGCGAAAGCTTTCTTTGTTGATGCAGCTCGATAGCTGGTCATCCAGATAGAGCGGTTTCAGTGTTGCTATGGAGAATCAGTTCGGTGAACCTACCTTCAGGACACCTCTTCGAGAGCGGACCGGCCCCAATGAAACGGCTCGTTCCGGACAAGGCCCAGCCCCCGGCTCGACCGCGCCGGCGCGGGGTTTGACGCTGGTCAGAGCCGCGACCGTGAGCGAGCGGTTCGACTGGTCGCTATAAGAGCGGGCCGGGATTGTTCTTGTAACGATTGACGATTGCATCCGCGCTCAAATAGGCGAGCGCCTGGATCGTGAGCGTCGGATTGAAGCCGCTCATCGTTGGGAAAGTCGAGCTGCCGATGACGAAGAGGTTCGGGATGTCCCAGCTCTGGCCGTAGCGGTTCACCACCGAAGTCGTCGGATCACTCCCCATGCGCGTGCCGCCCTCGTGGTGCGCGCCCGGAGCGCCCGGGCCCAGCGGCGCTCGCCACACGCGCGCTGCGCCCATCGCGCGGCCAATCTCCTCCAACTTCCGCACCAGGAACTCGACGCGCGCCCGCTCGTTCGGCCGCCGCCAGTCGTAGGTCAGGCGCGGCGCCGGCAAGCCCCACTGATCGCGCACCTCGGGATCGAGGTCAATCGTCTGGTCGGCGTACGGCAGGTTCTCGGTCTGCGCGACCATCCCGGCATACCGCGCGAAGTACTTCGCGAAAAAGTCGCGATACGCCGCGCCCCACCGCGGAACGCCCGGCGGCGGATTCATGGCCAGGGCGGTACCGATTGGGCCGGCCTCCAGGTCCGCGGGAACCACCGAGAGCTGCGCGCCACGGATGAAGCCCATGCCGCTGTGGTCGAAATTGTCGGCGTTGAAGTCGTCAAGACTATGCCGCTGCGCGCTCGGCCCCATATACATGTTGACGAAGCGGTCGTCGAACGCGGCGAACACCCGCGCCCCGATGTGGGCCATAAGATGCTTGCCCAGTTCGCCGCTGGAGTTGGCCAGGCCGTTCGGGAACTTCTCGGTCTTCGAAAGCAGCAGCAGGCGCACGTTGTCGTAGATGAAGGGAGCGAGAATGACAACCTCCGCCTCGATGGTGTTGTCCGAACCGTCGGGGCCGTAGTACGACACGCCGGTCACACGCCCACTGTTGTCGCTATTCACGCGGTAGCACATGCCGCCGGTGACCAGCTTAAAGTTTCCCGTCGCATCGGCTTCGGGCAGCTTCGTGACCAGGATGGACGATTTCGCGCCGATGTGGCAGCCAAACGCCTGGCAAAAGCCGCAATAAGTGCAGGCCGGCCGCCCCTGATACGCCTGCGAGAGGATCGCGCGCGGCGTCGAAAACGGGTGCTGGCCCAGCTTGCGGGCCGCGGCATCGAAGACGGCGCCCGCTTGATCCACGAACAACGGCGGCAGCGGATACTCGCGGCGGCGCGGCGCTTCGAAAGGGTTGCCGCCGGCGATCTTGCGTCCCTGCAAATTGCCCGCCTTGCCCGCCACGCCCAGCTCGTATTCGGCGCGATCGTAGTAAGGCTCCAGCTCACCGTACGTCAACGGCCAGTCGGCGAGCGAGGAGTCTTCCGGGATCGCCGCCCGACCGTAGCGCTCGATGGTCTGCGACTGCGCGCGGAAGTCGTCCTCGTGAAAGCGCCACGAGACCGCGCCGTAGTGGACGGTGCCGCCGCCCGCCTGGTGGCCGTAATTGAGCACCGGGAGCGGGTTCGCGCGCGCATCCGCGTTCGGCCGCCAGGTGACGGGATGGCGCTTGACGTTGGGGCGGAGGTCCTGCCGCTGGAAATAGCGCAATTCGTCGTGCGGCGTGAAGTCCGCGGTGGCGAGACGCGGCCCGCGCTCCAGTCCAATGACTTTCATACCCGCCTTGCCAAGCTCCGCTGCGAGGATTCCTCCCGCTGCACCTACACCCACGATCACGACTTCAGTCTTTTCCGTTGCCATGGCTCATTCACTCCCTGTTGCTTTTGTCCATTCCGTTCCCGCTCTGCTGACAAGCCCGCGGCACCCACGGCCCGGCCGGAGCTCGCGCGGGAGCCGGGCCAGGGGCCGAGGCAAAAAAACGTGCCGTGTCTACCTGCATTTTCAACCATGATTTGTAGGATGGGTCGAGTCCCGAAGGGACGCCTGAACGTAGCCCAGCACGCTTCGGCACCCTTTGCCGAAGCCAGTGCTGGGTTCCCTTGACCAACGGCACAAGTCCCGCAAGGGACGGCTGAATCATTCCTCCCGCATCCCATGGCTCTCCAAAAATTTCCTGTATTCGTCCGCGAAGCTCACCCGCTTGTGATGTGCGGCCTGGGCATGAATATACGCCACCGTCCGCTCTCGTTGCGCAACACCGATGGAAAAGGCCCCAAATCCTTCTTGCCACGAAAATCTTCCCATCCGGGCAAAATTTTCATTGACCCACTTCGAAGACCCCGCTTTCAACAACTGAACCGCTTTCGAGACCGAAGCTGTCCGCGATAACGAGAGCAACACATGGACATGATCGGCAACGCCCCCTACCGCGAGCGCTGCCATTCCGTTTTCGCGTGCGATACCGCCCAGGTAGGCGTGAAGACGTTCTCCCATCCCCTCCCGGATCAGAGGCCGCCGCTCGGCAGTGCTGAACACGATGTGAACCAGACAGCGGATATGACTGTGCGCCATAATTTCAGCCGTCCCTGACGGAACTTTTCCCGTTATTGCCAATCTGACCCAGCACTGAGTTCGGCGAAACGCCGAACCGTGCTGGGCTACTCTCATCCGTCCCTTCGGGACTCATCACCCGGACGCCGCGCCGACGCCGACGATTACGACATCCGTCTTTTCGGTTGCCATGGCTTATTCACTCCCTGTTGCTATTGTCCATTCCGTTCTCGTTCCAGCGACAAACCCACGGCACAAACAAAACGTGCCGTAGCTACCTGTTACCGTCCCTTAGCCTGTGATTGCAGCCCGATCATGGGCGTGCGCGTGAACGCTCTCGTGCTCTGCATGTCCGCCGGGGTGAAGATCGCTTGCGCGCCGGGGAAGCCTACCAGACGCCAGCCGGCGAAATCCTTATTGCCGCCGTAGATCGGGTCGGCGAACATGCCTTCCATCGTGTGCGTGCGGAGGGTGTTGAAGAGCGCCTGCGCCGTGGGCCACGTGAACCCGGTGGCCTTGCCTTCTTCGAGCGCCGTGATCACTTCGTCCTGTTGCGCGGCGCTCAACCGCGCGAAAGGCTCGTTGTACGTCTTGCGACAGTATTGATCGAGCTGCGCCAGCCCGCGCCGGTAGAAATCCTGAAGATCGGCGTAGGCCCCGGAGAGCGCCAGATCAATGTAATTGACCACTCCCGCATCGCGCGCGCCCGGCTTGCCCGGAGCGCCCGGCATGAGCCGCTCGGTGAACGCCGCAACTGTGGCGGCATCATCGCGGTTGAGGAACGCGCCCAGCCCATTGCCGGTCGAGTGCGGCTGGGCAGAAGCATTGGCTTCCCTTTGCTGCTCGCGGTTCTGCGTCTGTGCCTCGGGTACCAGCCCGGCGCCCGCAACGGCCCCCGCGCTCACTGCCGCGCGGACCAGGAATTCGCGGCGAGATTCATCCTGCTTGCTCATGTTCATTCTCTCCCTTGGAATTTCAAACTGGACTTTCGCCTTCATCGAAAACCATACGCCAGCCGCACGGTCGAGTCAATCGCAAATCCGGTCGCCTCCGTGGCACTGGACTTGCAGAAGCAACCCGGTACAATAGAGGGTCAGGCCGGTTGACCGAGTGCGTTTCTCGGCGCACCGCAAGACACGGGCTGACCCGAGCAGAGAAACGCTCGACTCCATTTCCAGGAGGTTGAAAGAACGCAATGACGGAAGCCGAAGCCCCCGCCCCCGCTACCGCTCCCCACGTCAAGACCCGAGCGCCGTTTCAACGCTCCTGCAATGAAAAAGACGAGAAGGGTAAGATCTGCGCCGGACACCTGAAGCGATGGTATGGAGCCAGCGAGGAAATCAAGCGCCAGCACGGCGAGGAACTCTACCGGTGCGAGTACTGCCGGACGATTTACAACCCGGCGCCCGGGTTTGAGCAACGGTCGGGCACGTTGCAATTCTGATTCCGGCCAGGTTGTCTCCTCGCAGCCCGTTGCTCCGACCGAGAACAGTGACAGAACCGGCAATCCGAGAAGACCGAGAAAACCGAATATGCCACTTCCCCGCCCTACCGACTGCGGCGCCACCCGACGCAAGCTCTCGACCTTGCCGGAGATTGTGGAACACCCTAATTGGCGGAAGATGGTACGCACCGTGCAAGAACAGCGGGAGTGGCTCGACCATCTCCAGATCGAACTGACGCAAATCCCCGCGCCCACGTTTCAGGAATCGGAGCGCGCGCAATACATGGCGGACCGCTTCCGCGAACTGGGGCTGCAACACGTGCGCCTGGACAAAGTGGGCAACGCGCTCGGCGAGCGGGCGGGAAGCAACAGCCATCTGGTGATCGTCACCGCGCATCTCGACACGGTCGCCCCGCCGGGAGTTCCCATCGAAGTGAAGCGGAACAATGGGCGACTCTGTGCCCCGGGGATTTCCGACAACGGAGCGGGTCTGGCGGCCATGCTGGGGATCATCGCGACGCTGCAAAAAACGGAGGTCGCAACGGATCACTCCCTTCTGTTCGCGGCCACTGTCGGCGAAGAAGGCGAAGGGGACCTGTATGGGATGCGCCACTTGTTTTCCCAGCCGGACCTTTGCCGCCGGACGGCGGGCGTGTTTGTGCTGGACGGCTCGGCAACGGATCACATCACCGTTGCCGGTCTCGGCAGCCGCCGCTTCCGCGTCGAGATCACCGGGCCGGGCGGGCATAGTTGGAGCGACTTCGGAAGAGTGAATCCGATCCTGGCCCTTTCGAACGCGATTGCCGAGCTGAGCCGCATTCCTCTTCCCGCCGAGCCGCGCGCTTCCTTGAACGTCGGGATGATCCACGGAGGGACAGCGGTCAACGCCATTCCGCAGTCCGCCTGGATGAAAGTGGACATTCGCTCGACGCGGGCTGAGGAACTCGATCGTCTCACCCAAGCCCTGGAAGCGGCGGTGCGCGCCGGAGTGGAACAGGAAAACAAGCGCGGCTCAGGCGGCCTTGAGGCGAAGGTCGTCCCGCTGGGCAACCGTCCGGTCTCGGAACTGCCCGAATCGGCGCGGATCCTTCAGACGATGCGGGAGGTGAATCGGCACTTGGGAATTCGCAGCCGACTCGAATGTTCCTCGACCGACGCTAACATTCCGCTGTCGCTTGGCATCGAAGCGATTGCAACGGGAGGCGGAGGATCGAGCGGGGACGCCCACACCCTCCACGAGTGGTACGATCCCCGGGGCCGCGACCTCGGTCTGAAGCGGCTCCTGCTGGCGATCCTGGTAACGGCGGGAGTCTTGGGAGAACCCGAATCGTGAGCACACTCGGCCCGGAGCGGCGCGAGCGTCTTGCTTTTTGTCCCAAAGAAAAATAAAGTAGTGCGTTCGCACTGCAGAGCCAGCCATGGGGAAATGCCGTTGACGCGAGCCAAGATCACAGCCCTCGGCTGCTACACGCCGCCGAAGCTCCTCACCAACGCCGATCTCGAAAAGATGGTGGATACCTCGGACACCTGGATTCGGGAACGCACGGGCATCCTCGAACGCCACATCGTCGAGAAGGGCGTGGCGACCTCCGATCTCGCACTCGAAGCGTGCCGGCGAGTCCTGGAGCAGCGGTCCTTACGCCCGACCGAGATCGAGGCCATCCTCGTCGCCACGGTCACTCCCGACACCTTCTTCCCTGCCACCGCCTGCAACCTCCAGCACAAGCTGGGAGCCGTCGGCGCTTGGGGTTTTGACATTTCGGCGGCTTGCTCCGGATTCCTGTTTGCCCTGGCCACGGGCGCCCAATTCATCGCCACCGGCACCCACAAGAAAGTGCTCGTCGTGGGGGCCGACGTCATGTCGAGCATCATCAACTACGAAGACCGCGCCACCTGCGTGATCTTCGGCGACGGCGCCGGGGCCGTTCTTCTGGAGCCGGTGGAACCGGGCGAGGGCGACGTCGGCATTCTCGATTTCCTCCATGAGGTGGACGGCAGCGGGGGATGCTTCCTGCAAATGCCCGCCGGGGGCAGCCGCCTGCCGGCCTCTATCGAAACCGTACGCCGGAAGCTCCATTACGTCCACCAGGACGGCCCGCAGGTGTTCAAATATGCCGTACGCAAGATGTACGAAGTGGGCCAGGCAATTCTGGAACGCAACTCGCTGACCCCGGCTGACCTGGATGTGTTCATTCCCCACCAGGCCAACCGGCGCATCATTGACGCCACCGTGGAACGGATGGGACTCCGCCCCGAGCAAGTGCTCATCAACATTGACCGGTACGGCAACACGACGGCCGCCACCATCCCACTGGCAACCGCCGACGCCATCCAGCAGGGAAAACTTAAAAAAGGAGGTCTGGCGCTCTTTGCCGCCGCCGGCGCGGGCTATACGGTCGGCGCGGTGCTTGTGCGCTGGGCCTATTAACCTCTCAGCCCAAAACGGTCTCCGCACTCCATGAAATGGGGAATCATCGGTCTTCCGCAGGTGGGAAAGACCACGCTGTTTCAAATCCTGACCCGAACCCTGCCTCAGGAATCCCACCGGCACGGTGAAGCGCAGCACGTCGGCGTCGTCCGCATCCCGGACGAGCGGCTGGACCGGCTGGCAAAACTGATTGCCCCGCAGAAGATCACCTACGCCACGGCAGAATTCCTGGACGTTGCCGCCATCGGAAAAGAGACGCTCAAAGAAACAGCTTATCTTGCGAACTTGCGCAGCGTGGACGGTCTCGTTCACGTGGTGCGCTGGTTCCGCAACGAAGCTGTCCCTCACGCGCCCGGCGCTCTCGATCCGCAGCGCGACATCACGAACGTCGAAGTGGACTTGATCGTGGCTGACCTCGGGGTCGCGGAAAACCGCCTGGAGAGGCTGGAGAAGGACCGCAAGAAGGGCAAAAGCGTCGAGATCGAACACGAGCAGAGCCTGCTCGAGCGGGTGCGGCAATGGCTCGATGCCGGCAAGCCGCTGCGGGAAGCCAACTGGACGGAGCAGGAGAAGAAGCAATTGCGAGGGTTCTCCTTCCTGTCAGAGAAGCCGTTGCTGGTGGCGCTGAACGTGGACGATGAGCACGCAGGAAAACTCGAAGACGCGGTCTCGACAGCGGGGCTTGCTGCGTTCCAGAACCGCCCTTCCAGCCGGGTCGCCGCCATTGCCGGGAAGCTCGAAGCCGAACTGGCCACGCTTTCCGATGCCGAGGCCGCGGAATTTCTGAGCAGTTTCGGATTGACCGAACTCGGCTCAACGCGGATTTTGAGGGCTTCCTGCGAGTTGCTCGACTTGATTGTCTTCTTCACGCTGGGCGACAAGGATTGCCGCGCCTGGGCCATACCCCGCGGCTCGACCGCGCTCCAAGCCGCCGGCGCGATCCACTCCGATATCGAGAAGCACTTCATCCGGGCGGAAGTGGCGGCAGGGGACCGCTTCCTGGAGGCGGGAGGCTGGGCCGGCGTCCGTGCGAAAGGAGTGCTGCGACTGGAGGGCAAGGAATACGTCGTCCAGGATGGCGATGTCTTGAACATCCGGCACAGCGGGTAAACGGCAAACTGGAACGCGCCGTGAAATGACGGACCGCAGGGGAACGAGCCGGTTGCCCGTTTCGAGAGCACGAAATGGAATGGAAAGCGTTGGTCCTGGGCTTGGTGGCTGCCATTGCCAATATTGCCGGCGGCTTGGTCGTGGTGCGCCGTTCGTGGCAGCCGCTGTACCTGCGGTCTTTTATCGCCCTCGGTTCGGGGTTCATGCTGGCGGCATCGCTGCTGGAAATGCTCCCGGAAAGTTTCGCGCTCCTCGGAAGCCCCGCCGCTACCTGGTTGCTCGGCGGCTATCTTCTCATGCATTTCTTCGAGCACACCTTGAGCGCCCACTTTCACTTCGGCGAGGAAATCCACGCCGAGGAGGTCGCCGGGGCCGGGCGCAGTCACACCGTCCTGCTGGGCATGTTGATCCACACGTTTGTGGACGGTGTCTCGATCGCGAGCGGATTCCTCGTCTCTGATTGGCTGGGCGGGGTCATTTTCCTGGCCGTGTTCTTGCACAAAATGCCGGAAGGGTTTGCCGTAAGCTCTGTCATGCTCGCCTCCGGTCGAAGCGCGCGGTTCGCATTGCTTTCTTCCGCCGTTCTGGGTCTGGCCACGGTGGCTGGGGTGCTCGTGATGACCCCGCTCCGCGGGCAGGTGGCCTATACACTCCCGTTGTCGGCAGGCGTCACCCTGTACGTGGCCGCCAGCGATTTGATCCCTCTTGTCAACCAGGAGCCTGGTGTCCGGATGGCGCTCGTGGTTTTTGTCGGTGTGGTGTTCCTGCTCGCGTTGAAGTGGCTGTTTGCTTTCTAATCCCGAGAGTCTTTTTGCTCAGTGCGCATTTCTCACCATGCGAGGGCGGAAGCAAGTTGCGCCCGAAAATCCCCGAAGGGGTCGTACAAATTTCGCGTGGCCGATCCGTCCGACCCTTTCAGGGTCGGGCCGGGATTACACCTTGTTCCGGGGGCGTTGCCCCCGGCTACTCGCCTTTTTCCCCTTTCAGGGCAACAGAAACGAATCCCCGGCATCTGTTGCTGACAAAAAATGCGGTCTAGGACACGACCAATCCTTCTCCAGCCCTTGTGCTATCCTCCAACAATGCGGTAAAAAAAGGAGATGCCCCGAGAGAAGTAATGACCCTCCCCCCGGCGGTCAGATATTGAACTGGCGGAGCGGCTCCTGAGAGCGGATTCATCAATCTGAATGAGTACACCAAAACAATCCATGCGGAGAAGGGTTGAATAAAGAGATGGGATCACGACTTCTCCGTTGCGTGGCAGCCTCCTTGGCCGTCCTGAGCGCTCTCGCCTTTCATGGCGACCTCGGGGCCCAGGGGCGGATGCGGCACTACATCGTGCAACTGCGCGACCAGCCCGTGGCCACCTATCTTGTTCAACGCCGGGGCGCGGCCCGGCAACGAATCAATCTGGCCGACCCGGAAGCCGCCACGTATCGGTCAGGCCTCCGCACCCGGCACGCCTCGTTGAAGCGCCGGGTCGAAGCCTTGCCGCGGGGCCAGGTGCGGGCCGAGATGGAAACGGTCTTCAACGGAATGGCCGTCACGCTGCGGGAAGAGGATGTCGCAGCGGTCGAGCAAATGCCGGAGGTGGAAGAAGTCTTCCCTTCCGTCCGGTATCGCAAAGCGCTCGATGCCGCCTTGCCGTTGGTAAATGTTCCACCCGCCTGGACGAACCCAAAGATCGCCGGGGAAAACAATGCGGGGGCCGGCATCCGCATCGCGGTGATTGATACGGGGATTGACATCAATCATCCGATGCTGCAAGACCCGGCGGTGGCGCTGCCAGCCGGCTACCCTCGGTTCACGGCCTCGACCGCTGACTGCCTCAACTCCGACCAGCGATACACCAACACGAAGGTCATTGTGGCGCGGAATTACGTGAGCCTGCTCGAGGAACCCGACCCGCATTGTGACGCCGAGGACCGGGACGGACACGGGACATTCATCGCGGGGATTATCGCCGGACGGCGGGCCACCGCTCCGTTGGCCAGCCTCTCTGGCGTTGCGCCCAAAGCTTTCCTGGGCAGCTACAAGGTGTTTGGAACTCCGGGGGTCAATGACGAAGCGACCACGGGAGCGATTCTCAAGGCGATAGACGACGCTACTCAAGACGGCATGCACGTGATTAACCTGAGCCTGGGAGCCCCAACTTCAGGCTCGCCCACGCGGGACCCTCTGGCCGTGGCCGTAGCGACAGCCACGGAATTCGGCGTAACGGTCGTGATAGCGGCCGGGAATGTCGGGCCGGGAACCGGAACGGTTGGAAGCCCCGGAATTTCGCCCGTCGCCATCACGGTCGGCGCTACCACCACTTCTCGATTCTTCGCCAATCCGCTCATCCTTACTGCCTCGACACCGACGCCGCCCGAAGTCTCCGGAATCGGGGCCTTGCCGGGAAACGGGCCGCCGATCACCTCGACGGTGGGTCCGGCGCCGTTGCTGGATGTGCAGCAACTCGATGGGACGGGGACTGCCTGCGCGGCGCTTCCTGCCGCTTCGCTCCAGGGGCGCATGGCGTTCATCCGGCGTGGCGAGTGTGTCTTTTCCACTAAGATTCTCAACGCCATCCGCGCCGGGGCGATTGCCGCTATCCTTTACAACAACCAGCTCAATCAACCGCCGATCCGGATGGACGTACAGGACGCCACGCAAATTCCCGCGGCCATGATCGGAAACAAGGAAGGGCTGGCCGTGAAGCAATTCCTGGCCGCGGCCGGAGCCTCCGTGCAGGCCACTCTGGGGGCCGAGGCCAGAGCGATCCCGACCGCCGCAAACCGCATTGCCGATTTTTCTTCCAACGGACCGAGCACCGACTTCGGAATCAAACCCGACCTGGCCGCGCCGGGAATGACGCTGTACAGCGCCGTCCAACGGAATGACCCGACGGGAGAGCAGTTCGATCCGAGCGGATTTAGCTTTTCCAGCGGAACGAGCTTCTCGGCTCCCGTGGTGGCAGGAGCGGCCGCCTTGGTCAAACAAGCGTTCCCCCAATTCACCCCGGCGCAAATCAAGTCCGCTCTCGTCAGTACAGCCGTGAAGGTGGTTACCGATTCTTCGGGAAGTCCTGTGAGCGTCCTGGCGCAGGGCAATGGCCTGCTCGACGTCGCCGCCGCACTCTCCACTCCGGCCACCGTCTCTCCGGTTTCCATCAGCTTCAGCGCCCGGCAGCCCGGCACCCTGTTGAGCAGCACCACGAACCTTCTCGTCACCAACGTGGGCGCGGCCAACGACTCGTTCCGCGTGAGCGTGACATCCGTTCGAGGAACGGAGCGGCTCACGCTGACTCCTTCCCCGGCCAGCTTCCCGCTGGCTGCCGGAGCCACGCAAACGCTCGCCGTCAGCGCGACCTCTTCCGAGCCACTGCACGACACGATCGAGGGATACCTCACGATTCAAAGCCAGAACACCGGGCGGAGCATTACCGTGCCGTACTGGGGCACATTCCTGCTTCCCACAGTGAGTCCCGACGGAATCGTGAACGCAGCGAGTTACTCGCTCGGGCCTTCCGCCGTGGCCGCCGGCAGCCTGATAACCATCTTCGGAACGCAGTTAGCCAACGCCACCGCCGCAGCCGCTACGAATCCCCTGCCGGAATCGCTCGCTGGACTCCGCGTTATCATGGACGGGGAAGATGTACCCCTTTTGTTTGCCTCCCCCCGCCAGATCAACGCTCAAGTTCCCGTAGAACTCTCCGGCAAGTCTTCGGCAACCCTGTCCGTTCGCCTCAATGGCGTAGCCAGCAGTGCCGTGACTGTTTCGCTTGCTACGGCCGCGCCGGGAATTTTCGCAGCCGACGGGAGCGGCCGGGGCCGGGGCGCCGTCGTGCACGCCGCCGACTTCAATCCCGTGACCGCAGAACGGCCCGCGCGGGCCGGGGAAATTCTGGCCGTGTTCGCTACGGGCCTGGGCGCCACAACTCCCACTCCGATTACAGGCTCGGCAGCCTCCAGCAGTCCTCTCGCCGTGACCCAAATCACCCCGACGGCGACGATCGGCGGGATGGATGCGCCGGTGCAGTTCTCGGGTTTGGCGCCTTCCTTCGTGGGACTCTACCAGGTCAACATCGAAGTCCCCGCCGGAATCCCGAGCGGCCCGCAGACGCTGATCCTCACCAGCAACGGCGTCGCAAGCAATCCCGTCACGCTCGCTGTTGCTCCCTAGAGCATTTTCAGTATTGGTGTAGAGTAGGTGGGGACGTCAGGGCACGACTTCAGTCGTGCCGTAAAGCAGGTCCAATCAACTTCCCTTCCTTGCGGCTTCAGCCGCTGAGGGACGTACCTCAGGGGCTAAAGCCCACCGCAAAGGAGGCTTCGTTTCGGCATGGCTGAAGCCATGCCCTGACGAGATCACTTCACTCTACAGGAACTCTGAAAATGGCCTAGCAACTTTCTCCGTGCACTCTCCCGCCGGCGGCGTTTGACACATTCCCGCCCGGCTCGTTACACTGGAATTTTGAGTGAGGACCTATGGCGCTTCCCAAAGACTATGTCGCGTATCTGGCTAACGAAGTGGCCTTGCGGCTGGCGAAGTCGGGCAAAGTTGTCATCCACGATCGGGCGGCCGTCGCTGAGAGAATCCAGAAAGTTGTTCTCGAAGACTTCGCGCAAGAAGAGCGGCTGAACCAGGAAGTACGCGATTACCTGGAAAAATATAGTACGCAGATCCGCCGCGACGCGATCTCCTACCAGGAAATGTACAAGCTGGTCAAGAAGGAGCTGATAAAGAAGTACCGGATCGTCTCGTCCGGCCGCCCCGACCCCGACGGCGCGAAGCTCTCCCGCGACAAGCTCATCGAGCTGTCCCACCGGATCATCAAAGACCTGGCGGCGATGAAGCCGCAGATCGAACTCGTGGAGGAGAAGAACGAGGTCCGGCTGGAAGTCATCCGGCAGTTCCAGGCACTGCTCCGGGAGGAACTCCAGATGGATCAGGGCGTGCGGAAAAAGATTCAATCCCAACGGCGGGAAATAGCCGAAGGGAGCGCCGAGTGGGACATCCTGTTTCGGAAATATTACGCCGACGAGATGCGCAAACTCGGAGTCGGGTGAGGGGAACTTCTAGCGCCGTCTCAGCGTAGGCCGCTCGTCCTGGTCCTGTTTCTCTTCCGGCTGATCGGCCGGCTTCTCGTTCGGATCGGTTCCTTCGGCCGTCGGCGCGCGACGCGTGGTCCGCCGCAAGGTCGGACGGTCTTTCGATTCCTTGGCGTCCTCAACCCGCCCGCGATTTTGCAGCACGCGCAACCGCTCCCCGACCCGTTCATACTCCGACGTGCTCACCACGTATTCGTCCCGAGCCGGCAGCACGGTCTTAATCTCGCTGTGGGCAAGTGTGATGCGTTCGGGAGTCAGCGGGTGAGTGGAAAACGCTTTGGCCAGCGTTCCGGGCCGGCTCTTTTCCCGCGCCTGGATTTTCTCGAAGAAGGAAATGAACGAATCGGGGTCGTACCCGGTCTTGTACAGGTACTGCAAGCCGAGAAAATCGGCTTCGCGCTCGGCCCCGCGCGAGAACTGCAAGAATTTCAGCGGGATTAACAGGCCCGCCGCCGACCGCGCGCCAAACCCGATCGGGCCGCCGAGGAAGATCAAGGGAATGCTCGCCCAGTTGATCAATTCGGCTTTCGTCGCTTGCTTGGTTCCATGACGGGCCGCCACGTGGGCGATCTCATGGGCCATGACCCCGGCCAGTTCCGCTTCGTTTTCGGTGGCCAGGATCAGCCCGGCATTCACAAAAAAGAATCCGCCGGGCAGCGCGAAGGCGTTGACGTCGTCGGAATCAATCACCTTGATCGTGAAAGGCACCTGGGCATCGGAGTTGCGAACCAGGTTCTGGCCGACCCGGTTGACGTACTCGCCCACGACCGGGTCCTGGATCAGCCGGGATTGCTGCTCGACCTGTTGCGCCAGCGACTTGCCCAGCGCAATCTCCCGTTCCAGGGAGAAAAGATTCCATCCCTTCCCGACATTCCGATTCCCAATTTCCTCAAGGTCGTTCTTGCTTTTCTTGGAGTCGTTTTTCTTGGCCTGCGTGGCTGGATTGGCTGGATTGGCTTGATTATCCTGGGCGGCGCCGGCCACTGCCGTCAGGTTCCAACTGACGAACAACAACAATAGCAACCACGTCCCGCTCCGTTGCCCTTGGTTCATGCTGCTCTCCTGGTCCGGCCCCTTGCGGCCGAGACATTAAACCTATTATAAGTCGAAAAGCCAATCCGGGTCCTTCTTTTTGTGAGGCGGTCTTTATTGTAAGGCTTAGGCAGCCACGCCATCCCGGCTGGCCGGGAGGCCGTGGGCTTGGAAATTCGGGAAAAGCCCACGACGAAGTAACTCATTCGTCGTGGCTGCCATTTACCCCCGCCTCCGACGTCCTTCCCGGACCCCCTTTCGGTTTCAACAGATTTGGATGCGATTGGCCGGAACGGGGATGTCCCAGCGCGATTTACCGCTGCGCAGTGGTTATCCGAGCCGCGACCGCAAGGGAGGGGTGGTTCTCTTCTCACCGAACGGTTAGCCACCGCTCCCTCACGGCCTGCCCTGAGCGAAGCCGAATGGGTCGCGGCTCGGATGGCTCGTCACTGGTCACTTGTCACTCGTCACTGCGGCGCGGGCACCCGCCGCCGCAATTCCTCAAACCAGTTCAGCACCACGTTGATCCGCGTGGGGGCGCCGCCTTCTGGCGCGGCGGCCTTGACCATCACGAACCGCTGCCCGGGATATCCAGCGCGATGCGTAAGGCCTCATTGAGAACCTCCATTTTCTCGGGAGAAAGCGTGCCCACATAATTCGTCAACGCCGATTTTGGCAAGCTCACCAGCTCATCACAATGGATGCTGCTATCGTGTTTCAAGCCCTCCCGCACGCCCACCGGCACTTGCGTTGATAATCCGTGGTGTACGGAGTAAACGGGCGCGCAGATGAGGGTGGAAAAGTTCGACTCGATCAAGACCGGCCGACTCACCACCACGAAGACCCGAAATTTCCTGGGGTCTCTGGCAGAGGGCTTAGCAACTCGGTACAGGTCTCCGCGCTTCACAAGGCAACTTGGTAGTCGAGCACATCGAGTGCTTCTTCATTGAGATCAGCAGCTCGGCGATTGATGATTTCCAGGTCCTTGGCTTTCTTCTCCTGCCGCGTAATCCGGGCGAGGTATGCTCGCAAGGCAGCTTCCATCAATTCCGAGCGATTCCGGTAACGGCGGGAGAGTTTCCCAGCCTTTTCGAGCAATGCCTTGTCCACCGCGACGGAAGTCCTGATCTTCATACGATAAAGATAATCGCTCCGGTGTGACGTGTCAAACTAAAGGCAAGCCCGCCCCGGGAAATCCGCCCAGGGGGTTTTTCCGAGCCGCGCGCGCCAGCAAGCGGTGGCGGCGAACGGTGAATGGTGAGTAGTAAGTGGTGAATGGTCTTGGTTCGTTCTGTTCCCTTTTCCCTATTCCCTATTCCCTGTTTCCCATTCACCGTCCCGCCGGGACCCGCCGCTTCAATTCCTCAAACCAGTTCAGCACCACGTGGATCTGCGTGGGGGATTGCTCCGGCTCGACCCGGTTTCCCGTCAACCGAAACAGGCTTCGGCAGCTCCCGCGCACAGTCGTGCCGGTCCACTTTGTGGGAAAGCATCACCATTTCCTGGAAATACGTATCGGCTTTATTGGCGTAAGCATCAATGGCATTGTGAAGTTCATTGAAATCATCTCGCAGCGCCTTGAGGTCTGCCTTGGTTGCCACCTCCTCGCGGGTTGCGAATACCTGGATGAGCCTCTGGATGTCTATTTCTTCCAGCATGAGCGGGATTATAGCACAGGGCCACTCGTCCCCTGGCGCAGTTTTCGGGGCCGCTCCATGACTGTCTTCGGCAAGCCGGGATGTTTTATCGCGGCTCGGATTGGCTGGTCACTCGTCACTCGTCACTCGTCACTGCGGCGGGGGAACCCGCCGCCGCAATTCCTCAAACCAGTTCAGCACCACGTTGATCTGGGTCAAGGGGGCGGACTGCGGCTGCTCCGTGGCTTGGATCATCAGGAAGCGCTGGCCGTCCGCCACGCCGCTCCTGGGATCAAGGACTTTATTGAGCGATAAAACTTCCCGAGGGCAACTCACTAATGAGTTGTCCCCGCCTTTTGACAGCCAGCTTGAGCAGGAAGATGTCGAAACTCCCGGCGCTGGTCAGGTTCCCGCCCCCAAAGTCCACCGTGCCGCTGAAATAGCCTGTAACCACTACGTTGCCGCTGCTGTCCACCGCCACCTCATTGCCATTGTAATCGCTGGTGCTGCCGAAGCGCTTGGACCATAGATGGGATGGAACGGGGGTCTGGCCGTGCGCCCAGTAGGGCAGCATGGCTGGAGCCAAACCCAGAACCAGCCACATCCAAGAGAAAACGCGTATCCGACGCAAGTTTAAGGCAGTACCCATCACGTATTCCTCCGGTCCCTGTTGTTCCGGCCTTTCCTTCAGACCGCGGAATAATTAGGGTTGGTGCACGGTGACCAGCACACTATACAAAAATCCGGCTAGCCGCTCTCCGGTTCAAGGACTGGATGGAGCAGGCCGTTCGGCTCGGGCGACAATGCCTGCCGCAGGCGTATGATGCGCTCCGGGTCGCGGGCGAAGTGCTCGGGCAGAAGCTTCAAGGCGACCTCGCGCTCGAGCTTGCTGTCGCGCGCGTGATAGACGTCCCCCATGCCGCCCGAGCCGATGTGGCTCAGGACTTCATACTGGTTCAGCCAGGTGCCGGGAGCGAGCGGCACGATTTAACTCCGCCGAATGCGATCCGCGTTTGACGATAAGTGCAAGGGTAGATTACACAAGGTTGTGCGCCAAATCAATTGTCATCCAATTGACATCCTGGCCCCTTCTCGGTTCCTTGACGGGCGCGGGAAGCAAGGCTAGAATACAGTAGTATCTTGAATGTGTTCAGGATAACGCTTGCGGGGCGCAGGCCAACAGCATCCAGGTAGCGAATTTGTGTTCGAGAATTTAAGCGAGAAGTTCCAGCGCGTCTTTAAGACTCTTCGCGGCGAGGCCAAGCTGACCGAAGAGAACATGGCCGAAGTCTTGCGCGAAATCCGCCTGGCGCTTCTGGAGGCCGACGTCCATTTCCAGGTGGTCAAGCAGCTCCTGGAAAACGTCCGGACGAAGTGCCAGGGGCAGGAAGTCTGGACCAGCTTTTCCCCGGCCCAGCAGGTGGTGAAGATCGTTCGGGATGAATTATTGGAGTTGCTGGGGGGGACCACGGCCCGGCTCAAGTTTGCGCCGCGTCCGCCGTCGGTTTTCTTCCTCACCGGGTTGCAAGGCTCGGGCAAGACCACCACGGCGGGCAAGCTGGCCCGCTGGTTGCAGCGAGGCGGGCACCACCCCTTGCTCGTATCCGTGGACGTCTATCGTCCGGCGGCTCGGGAGCAGTTGGCGGTCGTGGCCCGCGAGGTGGGAACCCCGGTCTTTGCAGGGCAGTCCGACGCCCGGCCCGTGGACCTGGCTCTGGCGGCCCGCGCGGAGGCCCGCAACAAAGGATGCGACGTGCTGCTCGTGGACACGGCGGGCCGGCTCCACATTGACGAGGAGCTGATGGCCGAGCTGGTGGAATTGCGGGACCGGATGGAACCCACCGAGATTCTCTTCGTCGCCGACGCCATGACCGGCCAGGACGCCGTGCGCAGCGCCGAGGAATTCCACCGCCGCTTGAACACCACCGGAGTCGTGCTGACCAAGCTCGACGGCGACGCGCGCGGCGGGGCCGCTCTCTCGATCCGGTCCGTGACCGGCCAGCCCATCAAGTTTGTCGGCACCGGCGAAAAGTACGACAACCTGGAACTGTTCCATCCCGACCGCATGACGTCGCGGATTCTCGGCATGGGCGACGTGCTGACGCTGATCGAGAAAGCCGAGGAAGTCATTGACCGCCAAAAGGCCGAAGACTTGGAGCGGAACTTCCGGATGGACCGCTTCAGCCTGGAAGATTTCCGCGAGCAAATCCGGCAGGCGCGCCGGATGGGGCCGTTGAGCCAGGTCCTGGCGCTGCTGCCGTCGGTGGGGCCTTTCCGGAACGTTCCCAAGCAGGACGTGGACGACAAGGCGCTCGTCCGCGTCGAAGCGATCTTGAATTCGATGACCGCCAAGGAAAGAGTTCGCCCGGAGATCTTGAACGGGAGCCGCCGCCGCCGGATCGCCAAGGGAAGCGCAACCACCGTGCAGGAAGTGAACCAGCTTCTCAAGCAGTACGATCAGATGCGACGGATGATGCGCAGCATGAGCGGCAGGATGGGGAAGAAAGCGTTGAGCCAGTTCGCGGCTTCCGCTCCGGGAGCGTAGTGGAGTTGAGCAAGACATTGGAACGCGACGGTCACGGCGAGAAGAACCCCGTGGCCGCGGAAAATTTCACCGCTGGAGGTGTTCGTTGTTGATGATCCGCTTGGCCCGCACAGGAGCCAAGAAACAGCCTCATTACCGCGTCGTGGTCATTGAAAAAGACCGCGCGCGCGACGGCCGGTTCGTGGAGATTGTGGGACACTATAATCCCCGGACGAACCCGGCAGAAATTGTGCTCAAACGGGAGAGAATCGAGTATTGGCTGCGCCACGGCGCCCAGCCCTCGGACACAGTCCGCAGTTTTCTCCGCCCGCAAAAGGAGGCACCGAAGAGCCCGCAAGAACAGGTAGCGTAAGATCAAAACGAGTTTTCGACAGAGCTCTCCCGGCCTGGGAAACCCCAGGACCGAAGATTGCGTTCGTCATCATTTTTGGCATCAGCGATAGCCCGGCGATTCGTGCAGTTGTCCTGGAGGAGGCGCTTATGAAGGAACTGATCGAAATGATTGCGAAGGCTCTCGTGGACAGTCCGGATCAAGTGGTCGTGCACGCGATTGAAGGCGAACAAAGCACAGTTCTGGAATTGAGAGTGGCGCAGAGCGACCTCGGCAAAGTCATCGGCAAGCAAGGCCGCACGGCCCGGGCCATCCGCACGATTCTGGGGGCCTCCGGCATGAAGCTCCGGCGGCGGTTCACCCTGGAAATCCTGGAATAAAGTGCCCGCGCCCGAGATGCCGCGCCCGGCGTCGGATTCCCTGACGATCGGCAGGATCCTGAAGTCTCACGGCAACCGCGGAGAGGTCGCGGCGGAAATCCTCACCGACTTCCCGGACCGCTTCCAGGCGGGGAACGAACTCTGGCTCTCTGACGGGAGCGCCTCGCAACCAAGGGTCCTGGAAGGGAGTTGGTTCCACAAGGGCCGTGTGATCCTGAAATTTCGTGGATGCGATTCGATCACGGCCGCCGAGGCTCTGGCGGGATTCTGGATCGAGATTCCGCGCGCAGAACGCCGCCCGCTCCCGCCGGGCATCGTTTATCTTTCCGACCTCATCGGCTGCGTCGTGCGGGAGAACGGACAAACCGTGGGCACCGTGGAAGCCATCGAAGAAACGGGAGCGACTCCCGTGCTGAACGTCCGCACAACCGAGGGCGAGTTGCTCATCCCCTTCGCCGCGGAGATTTGCCAAACAGTGGACGTGGAGAAACAGGAAATCCAGGTGCGGCTCCCGGAAGGATTGCAAGAACTCAACCGGACCACGCCGCGCGCAGAGAAGCAGAAAAGGGCCGGAGGGTCCCGCCGGCGTCGGAACGCATGACGCTGGGCATCGTCACGATATTCCCCGAGTTCTTCGCCGGACCGTTTCAACACGGCATCCTGCGGCGATCCCAGGAGGCCGGGCTGCTGAAGATCGAAGTCCATGATCTGCGCCGCTTCACCACGGATCGCCACCGCACGGTGGATGACCGCCCCTTCGGCGGGGAAGAAGGAATGGTCCTCAAGCCGGAGCCGATCTTTGAAGCGGTTGAGCGCCTCCGCGAACAGGGCCGCCCGCGCGCGCGGGTGATTTTGCTATCCGCCCAAGGAAGGCTCTTCCGCCAGCCGTTGGCGTCGGAGCTGGCCCGGGAGGAATCCTTATTACTCCTCTGCGGCCGCTACGAAGGAGTGGACGAGCGCGTAGCGGAACATCTGGCGGATGAGGAGATTTCGATTGGCGATTACGTCCTGAGCGGAGGCGAGCTGGCGGCGGCCGTGGTAGCCGATGCGGTCGCACGGCTGCTGCCGGGGGCGCTCGGCAACGTGGCCTCCGCTGTGCGGGAATCATTTAGCGGGCCGCCGGGCGAAGAGCAAGTCGGCCTGCTCGACTGTCCCCATTACACCCGCCCCGCGACGTTCCGGGACATGGCGGTTCCGGATGTGCTGCTCTCGGGCGACCACCAGCGCATCGCGCAGTGGAGACGACGGAAGGCTTTGGAGAAAACCTGGAGGAATCGCCCGGAACTGCTCTCCCGTGCTATTCTGGACGATCAGCAGAAGGAGTGGCTGGCGGAAATCCAAGGACGGAAGACATTATGAACTCATTAGAAAAACTTGTCCGAAAGACACCTCGCAAGGAAATTGCAACCTTTCATCCGGGCGACACCGTGCGCGTCCATGTCAAGATCAAGGAAGGCGACAAGGAACGCATTCAGCCGTTTGAGGGGACCGTGATCGCGCGCAAGCATGAAGGCCTGAATGCAACGTTCACGGTTCGGAAGATCAGCTTCGGCCAGGGAGTGGAACGGATTTTCCCGGTCCATTCGCCTGTGATTGACCGCGTGGACCTGGTGCGCCGGGGAAGCGTCCGTCGCTCGAAGCTCTATTACCTGCGCGCGCTGCGCGGCAAAGCAGCTCGCATCCGCGAACAGACCTGATCTCGGGACGCCTGGCGGTCCGGGGAATCTGTCCCGGAAACGGACGTGGGGGTTCCGGTCCTCTCATCCGAAGTGGAAACGCGACCCAGTTGCGGCACACGGTATGAGCGCCAGGCGTGGCGGGCCGGGCATCGCCGGGTGGCCGGAGTGGACGAGGTGGGGCGGGGCGCGTTGTTCGGGCCCGTCCTGGCAGGCGCCGTGATTCTCAACCCGGCCGACCGCATCCGCGGTCTCCAAGACAGCAAGCGGTTATCTTCGCAGCAACGAGAAACATTGGCGGCCGAGATTCGCCGTCGCGCGCTGGCCTGGGCGCTCGGGAGCGTGGACGCCGCCGAGATTGACCGGATCAATATCTATCAGGCCTCGCGCCTCGCCATGCGCAAGGCGGTTCTGGAACTGGACCTTTCGCCGGACCTGCTGCTGGTGGATGCCCTGCGGCTCGATCTCCCCATTCCCCAAGTTTCCATCATCCACGGAGACGCGCTCAGCATTTCCATCGCCGCCGCGTCCATACTCGCCAAGGTGGAGAGGGACGCCTTAATGCGGGAGTGGGACGGGCGATTCCCGCAATACGAGTTGGCGCGCAACAAAGGATATCCCACGCCGGCGCACCGCGCGAAATTGCAGGAGCACGGGCCGACGCCGCTCCACCGGCGCTCGTATGCTCCCGTGGCCGCAGCGGCCGCGCTCCATTCGCTTGCCTCCGGCGGACTCCTCCTTCCCTTCCCGGAAGGCGAGGAGCAGCGCCAAGAATCTCTCGCGGACGCTCTTCCGCGCCGGAGCAAGTCCCCTATTTTTTCTGATAGTAATTCGCGTTGATCTCCGTAAAGTGTTTCCACTTGTCCGGAAGATCGTCCAGGGCAAAGATTGCAGAAACCGGACAGACGGGAACGCACGCCCCGCAGTCAATGCATTCAACCGGGTCAATGTAGAGCTGTTCGGCCGTCTCGAATTCTGATTCGTCTTTCTTCGGATGAATGCAGTCCACGGGGCAAGCATCCACGCAAGCTGAGTCTTTCGTGCCAATGCACGGTTCGGCGATTATGTAGGCCATCCTTTTCGTTCTCCCTCATCCACGGCAAGTCGCAGGAAATCAAACGCCGGCGCTCCGGCAAGCCAGACTGGTTTTTCTCGTATCCCTGCAACCGATCCGCAGAGAAGCCCGACAGCGATCAGTCGAGGATCGCCGGAGAACAGTTCACAGAAGAAACCAAGTCCAGCCGTCTTTTATAGCACGGAAGAGAACGCCGCGCAAAACACTTTTGGAGCGAAGAGAAGCCAGGGGAAAAACACCGGATGGGCAGAGAATACAGAAAGGCGCTCAGGAGGAAACAGTCGGGGATGTTCCCAGAGCCGACCCCGGACAGATCATCTCGCCGGCCAAATGCTTCGCCCGGCCGGACAACGGCACCACCGACATGGATTGCTCCAGGGTAGCCCGGGAATTCTTCACCAGCAGCAAAGCGCAAAATAACATGACATAGGAAACTCGATCTTCTTGTCGCATCAGATCCTCACCGGGGGACTGTGAACTGTGTAGCACATCGCTTTCTCGTGCTCCTTATCTTCTGTTCCGCTTCCAATTTATCCTGGCTGGGGAAGGCGGGCAATAGAACTTCCGATTCAAATTCCAGTAGGACTGCCGTACCCTCTGGGGTACGACCCCAAGAGCCAGGAAAAAGTGTCCGAAGAAGGGGAATCCGAGCGGGATCGTGCAGGCTTAAATGGTGCTGCAAGCGGCGCGCTGGGCCTTGCGAGATAGCAGGCAGGAAGCAGGCACCCGTGCAAAGCGCAAGCAAAATCTTGGCGCGCAGGCGCATCTGGCGGTACATTTCCCGCCGCTGCACTTGCGAATTTCCAGAGAGAATCATAGAATAAACACCTTCTGCGGGCTGACATGAGTGAATTTGGCTCCAAGCTGAGACGCCGGATCTGGCTGCCCTTTCTGCTCCTGACGGGAGTGGCGGTCGCCGCTGGGGTCTGTTTCACCTTCTTCCTTCCTCTCACTCCCGCGTTTTTCTGGTCCTACACGGCCCTGCTGGTTCTACTGGCCTTGGGGATGGCCGCCGTCGTATCGCAGCGCCTCGTCGCCAGCCTCCAAAGTCTGGCCAAATTGACCGAACAGGCAGCTCCTGGAAGCCTCGAACGCGCGGCCCAGCATCCCGACGAAATCGGCGCTCTGGCGCAGACCATCACCGAGATCACCACGGAAATGCGCGCCAAAGAGCAGACCTGGATGGGGGACCTGGAGAAACGCAACCGGGCCGTGCAGGAGTTGTCCCGCACCTTGCAGGAACAGGCAACCAGTTTTGAAACCGCGCTAAACGCCGTGGACTGGCCCGTCTGCCTGTTTGAAGCCAACGGCAACGTCCTCCAGGTCAATCAGAGCTTCTGCCGGTTTCTGGGAGTTTCGGCGGAGAGCCTGAAGACCATGGGCCTGCTACGCGTCGTGGCGGAGTTGCGCCGGCTGGTTGCCAGTCCGGAGGAGCTGACCAGGGCGGCGGAGGCCATTTTCCGGAAGCCTTCGGCCCCGAGCGACACGCTGTTCCCTTTTAAGGACCGCACCGGCAGTTTGCGCCTTTATTGCGTGCCGATCTTCGGCGAGATCAGCAGCCTGATCGGGATTATCGTCTCGGCGGGAGAAGGCGCGGACGCCACGGCGGTGGACCGCCTGAAAGGCGAATTTATCTCGACGGTTTCGCATGAACTGCGCACGCCGCTGACCGCCATCAAAGGGGCCGTCGGACTGATCCTGGGAGGCGCGGGGGGGCCGGTCCCCGGCGCCATCCGCGACCTGCTCGAGATTGCCAGCAATAACACCGACCGCCTCATTCAGTTGGTCAACGATATCCTGGAAATCTTCCGCATGGAGACAGGCCGCTTGAAGTTGCAGCCGGCGCCGGTCGCCATTGATGAATTAGTCAACACGTCCCGGGAAAAAGCCCAAAAGGAAGCCTCCGCCGCAAAAATCCGATTGGAAACGCGGGTGTCGCCGGGAGTCCCGCCGGCGCTCGCCGATACCGAACAGGTCGAGGTCGTCCTCGAAAAACTGATTTCCAACGCGATCAAGTTTTCCAGACCGGGGGGCGTCGTGCGGATCGGCGCCGAGTCCATGCCGGACAATCCCAAGTTCCTGCTCCTGTGGGTTCAGGATTTCGGAAGAGGGATTCCAGCGGAGGCGCAGGGGCGGATTTTCGAGAAATTCGAGCAAGCCGATAGCGTCATGACGCGCCAGCACCAGGGGCCCGGCCTGGGTCTCTCGATTTGCCGGGGGATTGTGGAAGGACACGGCGGCCGGATATGGGTCAAAAGCGAACTCGACAAGGGGAGCACCTTCTATGTAAGTTTGCCGGTAGCCCATTCCCTGCCGCGCAAGCCGGCAGTTGCGGCGGCTCCGCCATCCGGCCGCGTCGCCAAAGCCCATCACCTGGTCATGGTCGTGGACGATGACCCGGATACCCGCAGCGTGATCTCACGAATGCTGCAATCGGAGGGGCACTTTGTGGTCGAGGTGGGCCATGGCAGCCAAGTGGCCGATTTGGCGCTCCGCCATCGTCCGGAGATCATCACGCTGGACATGATCATGCCCGGCGTGGACGGCATCGAGGTCCTGCGGCGGCTGAAGGCCGACGAGAAAACGCGCACCATCCCCGTGATTTGCATCTCGATTTCCGAGGATTTGGCTCCGCAGGCCCTGCAACTGGGCGCAGCGCGCTTCATCCGCAAGCCTCTGGAACCGGCGACTCTCCTACAGGTCATCCACCAGGTCTGTAGTGCTGCAGCCGGTTCGGCGGGCTGAGACCAAGGCCAGCGCGGGAGGAAACGGCATGGAGATTCACAAGATTTTGCTGGCCGAAGACGAGGAGGACATTCGCAAAGTCGCGCAGATCAGCCTCCAGTTTCGCGGGGGCTGGGAAGTCGTCTTGGCAACCAACGGAGAAGAGTGCCTGGCGAAGGCCGCCAGCGACTCTCCGGACTTGATTCTGCTCGACTGCATGATGCCGAAGCTCGATGGCTACGAAACCTGCCGCCGGCTAAAGGCAGACCCTTCCCTGCGGCATATTCCTGTGATTTTCCTGACCGCGAAAGCCCAGGAAATCGAAGTGAAAAAGGGCCTTTCTCTGGGGGCGGTGGGATACTTGATCAAACCATTCAATCCCATGAGCTTGGCGGCTGAGATTAAACAGATTCTCGAAGAGCAGGACGAACGCGCATAATGGAACCGCAAGCAGGGAGCCAAGCCAGGAATATGCCCAGTACATCTACGGACCCGTTGAGCCGGCCGGAGAATATCCTGGATTATTCGCTGCACGGAATCCTCGTCACGGATTCGGACTGGCGAATCCGCTACGCGAACGGAACCCTCCTGCGGGCCGTGGGCTGTTCGGCGGAGAATCTGCTGGGGGAACATCTGCTCCTGGCCGCCAACAAAATCCCCCGCCAAGATTCGGGGAGTGAACTGCTGCATTATCTGGTGCGCCTCACTGCCTCGCCGCCCGAGCGGACCGAGTCCAAGATCGTGCCGTTGAAGCTCCCGGAAAAGAAATTTCTCCACGTCCATGTGACGCCGTTCTGCCCGCCTGGATCGTCTCCGGGGTATCTGCTCACGTTTACGGACGCCACCCTGGAAGGGGAAGTGGACGAGATGAAGAGCGACTTCATCTCGGTGGCCTCTCACGAGATGCGCACCCCGATGACGTCCATCAAGGGCTCCATCGAGCTCCTGCTCGGCGGGTACGCCGGAGACTTGCCGGCCGAAGCCACCGAGTTGTTGGGCATCTGCCTCACGGCGGTGGACCGGCTGATCCGCTTGATCAACGACCTCCTGGACATCTCCAAGATCGAATCCGGAAAAATGGAACTGCACCTGGCGCGGCTGAACGTGACTGACTGCGTCCGGAAGTCCATGCGGAGCTTGCGGTCGCTGGCCGAGGCCAACAAGGTCTCCATTGACGCCGTGCAGGACGAGCCGGTTCCGGAGGTGATGGGAGACCGGGACCGATTGGAACAGGTCATCACCAATCTGCTTTCGAACGCATTGAAATATTCTCCCCCGGAAAAGACGGTCCGAATCCGTGTCACCGCCGTGAATAACGTGGTCCGGGTTGCCGTCAGCGACCAGGGTCAGGGCATCCCCGGCGATCAGCTCCAGAGGGTCTTTGACCGGTTCCAGCAGTTGGCGGGAGCCAAGAAAGGGACCGGCCTGGGCCTCACGATCGCCCGCGCCCTGGTCGAACAACACCACGGCCGCATTGGGGTGGAAAGCGAACTGGGCCGTGGCACGAGCTTCTACTTTGAACTGCCCACCATCAGCGGCGATTAGGAAGTCCTTTCCCATCGAGAGAACCGAGGCGACTAAACCGGCTTTGCGCGGACCGAGCCGGGCGTCGTTGGACCGCTCGGCGGGAGTACCGAAGTCGCGCGCGAGCCGGAAGTTCTTCTCAACTGATGGCCAGGGAGGAAAGTATCGGGTCAATCTTCACGTCGTGCGTCCGCTTGCCACAAAGGATCGAACGGCGGTGATTCAAATCCATCACGACGATGTTGATTAGGTTTCGGCGGGTGCTGTTGCCTTCCTGATTACAAAACGTGCGGAGCAGTTTCAGGACGGTTTCGCCTTCGTTCAAGGACTGGAAGGCAAGGATGAAGAGGAAAAAATTGCTCTTCCAGCCGGAACGTCGCTTGCTGACCAAACTCGCCACGTGCGTCACAGACTCCCGGGCAACGTTCGGGTTCAGGGTCGGGCAAAGACGCAGGCTGACCGAGTAATTCCCTCCCCAGGTCTTTCCCTGGAAGCTCCACAACCAGGGTTTCTCGGGTTCTTCCTTCAGGTTCGCCGGCGCCCCTTGCAGGGTGATGAGCGTCTTCAATTTGTGGAGGAAATCCTGGCTGACGCTTTGGTCCACCATGGGATTGCGCGGCGAACCCGCCTGCGCCGGGGTGGGTTGCTCCGGCATTTCCCAGTCGGCGGGAGACCGCTCGGCAGCCGTCGGCGCAGGCTTCTTTGTCGGGGCTGTTCTTAACTGGTCATAGGCCGCCCGCTTTTTTTTGTCGGAGACGATGGCGAACGCTTCATTGATTTCCACCATTCGTCCCATCGCCGCCTGGGAATCGTCTTCCGGCAACAGCCGATCCGGGTGGTAGCGCTGCGCCAGCGCCCGGTAAGCTTTCTTGATCTCGGTGGCGGAAGCTTCGGGCGCGACGCCCAGAACTGCGTAGTAATCTTTGAGGGTTGGCTTACGAGATTCCATAGGTGCGACGCAACAGGCGGGTCACGCGGGCATGGAGCTCGGCAACATTGAACGGCTTGGCGAGGTAGTCATCGGTGCCGGCGAGATAGCCTTTGATACGTCCTTCCTCGGTAGGATTGGCAGTCAACATGATGATCGGTATGAAGGCCGTCTCCACCTGCGACCGCAACTTCTGACAAACTTCGAATCCGTCCATCCCCGGCATCATGATATCCAGCACCACCAGGTCGGGATGTTTGTCTTGGGCGATTTCCAGGCCTTCGGTCCCATTGCTGGCCAACTGGATTTCGACGGGGAACGGGAGTTGCTCCAGGGACTTGCCCACGATGAAGCGGATGGAAGCATCATCATCCACAACCAGGATGCGCGGCTTCTTCTCGGGAGCGGTCTGAGCCGGCGGTCTGGCGGCGCCCACTTCCGGCATTCCTCTCACGCCCGACACCGTGTCGCCCGGCTCGGTCCGAACGGCCGTTGCCACGGCGACCTCCGTCCCCAGTTCCTGCTCCACGGGAACCGAGGCGACTGCCGGTTCCGCAGGCGCCGGAGGGCTCCCGCCCATCAGCAGTCCCGCCGGCATCGGGGTCTCCGACTCCCCCGACACCGGAGCCTTGCAGTAAGGGCAGATCTTCCAATCCAACTTCAATTGCTGGTTGCACCGATTGCAGAGTGTCTTGAGCGAAGCCAAACAATTGGGGCAGACGGCAAATTCCGGTTCAATGGCCGCTTTGCAGTTGGGGCACCGGTGTGCAAAAAAGGCCTTTTCCTCATCTTCCAACTGCATGACGCGGTAGACTTCATTGATGGTCGTGACCCCTTCCCGTACCTTTTGCAGGCCTCGGTCGGCCAGGAACAGCATCCCCTGCTGGCGCATCGCCTCATAGATTTCGTATTCGGGGGCCTTGCGGGCAACCAATTCCCGAACGGTCTTGTTCATGGGGAGCATCTCGTGCACGGCCATCCGACCGGCGTACCCGGACCCGCCGCACTTCTGGCATCCCCCCGCCTTGTAGAAGACCGTATCGTCTTTGGTGACTCCCAACCGCGCCAACATACCCTCCGGGGGATCGAAGGGCTGTCGGCAATCCGGACACAGCTTGCGGATCAACCGCTGGGCAATAATCAGAGAGATCGAAGAACTGATGAGCACCGGGTCCACGCCCAGGTCGAGCAAGCGGCTCAAGGTGGCAATGGCGCTGTTGGTGTGCAGCGTGGAAAGAACCAAGTGGCCCGTCATGGAGGCGTGAAACGCAATCTCGGTGGTTTCCAAATCGCGCATCTCGCCGATCAGGACGATGTCGGGGTCCTGTCGCAGGATGGAACGCAGGGCGGAAGCGAAGGTCAGCCCGGCCTTGACGTTGACCTGGACCTGGTTGATACCCCCCATCTGGTACTCGATCGGGTCCTCGACCGTGACGATGTTCACTTCGGGAGTTTTCCGGTCCCCCAGGCAGGCATACAGGGTGGTGCTCTTGCCGCTTCCGGTCGGCCCCGTCACCAGGATCATTCCCTGGGGCTGATTGAGCGACCGCATCAGGATACGCAGATCGTCCGGGTCCAGGTTGATCTGCTCGAGAGTGGGTAATTCGGTCCCCGAGGCAAGAATTCTCAAAACCACCTTTTCGCCGAACAGGGTGGGCAGGGTGGAGACCCGGAGGTCGTAACTCTTGTTATCCCGCTGCACCTTGATGCGCCCGTCTTGAGGCATGCGGCGCTCCGCAATATCGAGGCGGGCCAGAATTTTCATCCGCGAACTGATTGGATTGGTCAGCCATTTTGGCAACTGCATCATGGGGCGGAGAACGCCGTCCACGCGGACCCGCACTTGCACGTCGTTCAAGGTTGGCTCGACGTGGATGTCGGTGGCGCGTTGCGCAATGGCGTCCTGAATCATCAGATTGACCACTTTGACCACCGGGGCCAGTTCAGCCTGAGCGGCGCTTTCCATGGAAAGGTTGACGTCGGCCGCCTTGCCTTCGGTCTCGGCCAGGATCTCAAAGTTTTGAGCGTCCTCCAAGTTCTGCGTAAACGCCCTCAGGCTATCTTCCGGCTCGTAGAACTTGGAGAGTGCGTCCAGAATCTCCGTGCGGGTGCAAACCATCACCTTCAGGGGTTTCCCCACCGTGAATTCGATCTCCTGAAGCGCCCGGAAATCGGTTGGATTCGCCATGGCGAGCAGGACGTGCCGGCCTTCGACGCGGATCGGGATGCAGATGTGCCTTCGCGCCAAGTCCTGCGGGAGCAACTTGACGGCCTCCGGATCAATGTTGGCCGTGGCGAGGTTGACGCGCGGGAAGCGGGCATAGGCGGCGAGGGAATCGGCCAGCCCCTCCTCGCTGACGCGCTCGTCGGCCAGAACGGACTCGATCAGCGACTTGTTCTCGCCGGTGCATTTGACGATGGCGTTTTTGATCTCCTCGTTGCTGAGACCGCCCGCCTGAATGAGTCGCCGTGCTGTCTTCTCTGCCATGAAATTCCCGTTGTCTTAGAGTTCGACCGTCATCCCCTCGCGCGCCAGAAAACAGCGGAAGTCATAATTTCTTTCCTGCACCGTCTTGTTGCAAAAGTCCTCGACGTCGTCCAGGAAGCGGTCCTCGTGGGAGGGATCATGGTGGAAGAGAGCCAGGGTTTTGGCGCGCGCTTGCGCGGCTCGCTCCAACACGTCGAGGAACGTGCTATGCCCCCATCCCCGTTTCGCTTCGTATTCCTCCTCGGTGTACTGCGCCTCCGAGATCAGCAGGTCGGTGTTCGCCGCGAACTGCACAACTTCTACATCCATGGGATTGGGATGCTGTCCGTCAGGGTTCAGCCGGCCATACGTCTCGTGATCGCTGATGTAAGTGACGGACCGCCCCTCAAAGCGAATCCGAAATCCCACGGCCAAACCGGGATGGTTCAGAAACACATAGGAAACCCGCGGCCCTCCCAGGTCCACATCGGATTCCAGTTCGGAAAATATCAGATGCGCCTTCATCTCGGTCAACCGCACCGGGAAATAGTCGCTGTCCATCTGGCCGCGAAAAATCCGCTCCAACGGTTTCTCGGCCCCGCGCAGGCTGTAAATCGTAAACTCGTTGCCCTCTTGGAAGGCCGGCCCGAAAAACGGAAATCCCTGAATGTGGTCCCAATGCGTGTGGCCCACGAAGATATGCCCTTTGAAAGGTCTCCCCTCGAATTCCTCCTGCAACGAAAGGCCCAGCATCCGGATGCCCGTGCCCGCATCCAAGATCAGCAGTTGCTGGCCACACCGCACCTCGGTACACGCAGTGTTCCCTCCGTATTTTACCGTGGCAGGTCCCGGAGTGGCAATGGACCC
The DNA here is from genome assembly GCA_001767035.1 of Acidobacteria bacterium RIFCSPLOWO2_02_FULL_61_28. Taxonomy (GTDB): domain Bacteria; phylum Acidobacteriota; class Terriglobia; order 2-12-FULL-54-10; family 2-12-FULL-54-10; genus 2-02-FULL-61-28. The sequence goes on along the minus strand of MEKR01000125.1, from coordinate 10,271 downwards.
GCGCGTTCCCCAGAAGCGAACTGAAAAGCGCGCCTTCCGTTCGCCCAGGAGTTCCGCGACCGTCTCCCAGAACTCCTGTAGGTTATAGGGCTTGTGGAGATAGCGATCGGCGCCCAGTTGCTGCACGCGTTCGACATCCGAGGCGTAGCCCTTGGCCGAGGTCACCAGGACCTTGACGGGACGCAGTGCGGGATCGCTGCGGAGTTGTTGGAGGACGGAAAAGCCGTGGATTTTTGGCATCATCAAATCCAGAACCACGACCGCCGGACGGTGTTCCCGCACCAATCGCAACCCTTCCGCTCCGTCGCTCGCCGTCAGGACCTCGACGGATTCGGCCCGCAACCGCATACTGGCAATCTGTAGAATGGAGGGATCATCGTCGACAATCAAAACCTTCTTCATGCACACCAGGTACGTCGGGAGGATAGCCAAAAGAATAATGGAAAAACACTTGGCAACGCAAGTGAATTTGAATGTCCGTTGGTACCCGGAATGCTTCCCTCGGAAATTGGCCGGTGAACGGAAGCAACCGGCACGACGCACCGATGCGATCCGCGGCTGCGGCGGCCGACCTTGACTCCCCGCGAAATGTTGCGTAAGATGAAGTTGCGGGGTGGAGCAGCCTGGTAGCTCGTTGGGCTCATAACCCAAAGGTCGGTGGTTCAAATCCACCCCCCGCAACCAAATCTCTCAACAGGTTAGAGCCGCTCCCCAAAAACAAGTGGGGTTCGCTAGGGTTCGATACGCGGTAAGCCTCATTGCACCGCTCCCAAAAAGGACTTCGCTACCTGAGCCGCAGCGTCTCTCTTGTCCCGCTCCATCGCTCCGGTATAAACGTCCATCGTGGTGGAGATATTGGCATGACGCATCAATTCCTGCGCGACCTTCATACGCGCCCCAGCCGCATCGAGCGCAGACGCAAACGAGTGCCGTAGCGAGTGCCAGCCGATCTTGCCAATTTCGGCCTTCTTCGCAGCCGGTTGCAGAACGTTCTCCCGAAGCTTATCAACATCTCTCAGCCCGCCCTTATCAGAGGCAAACATCCAATCCCCTCCGGCCCGATATACCGCTCGGGATCGCCAAGCCAGCAATGCCGAGACGATCTCTGGCGCTAGAGGAAGAGCCGCCTCCGAATTGGGGGTCTTTGCGGGGCCGACGTGATATTGATAGACGGACCGATGAATATTTAGGCTTCCGTTGAGAAGATCAACATCCTCCCACTTCAACCCCATAACCTCTCCGATCCGCAAGCCCAGGCAAGCAGCTAAAATCGCCATCGTTCGGCAAGGCTCGGACAGGCAGCCCAACAACCGCTGGAATTCCTCAACTGACAACCGTTTTGGAATTCGCTGCCGGCGGCTGCTCTGCCGAACCAACTCGATTGGGTTTTTATCCGTCAAGTCCCAACGCCTCGCAAATTCGAACAGCAGGTGCATTAGATTTCGGACGTTGGCCTTGCTTTTCGGAGCCGACGTTAGAGATTTCAGCCAGTGTTCCACTTCCAGCGTTCGGATATCGTTGACTGGAACCTCACTCCATTTGGGCTCGATACACCTCTTGAGCATCGAGGTGTAGCAGGCCCGCGTAGAAAAACGCTCCGGCAACTCCTCCCTTTGATACCGCTGAATTACAGCACCAAAACGGACCGGCGTCATTTGAAACGAGCCGGTGTTGATCGAGAGCCTCAACCCCTCCACTGCTTTCATCGCCTCGGCCCTGGTGGGGTATTGGGCCTTGGTCCCGACTCGGATTCGCCGGTAACGGCGTTTCCCATCGGAACCCGTTTCGTAAAATCGAAATGTCCAAAAATCTTTCCTCAATTTCAAACAGCCAAACTGATAACGTACACGCCTCATAATTGATCCTCCTTAAGGCGGTACGCATAGCGCGAATATTTTACCTCGGATTGGACCCAAGCATTTAGATCGGTCTTGCGGAAGCGCCAAAACTTGCCGATCCGAATTGCCGGGACTCTTCCGTCCCGCGCCATCCGTTGCAGGGTTTTTTCGTGGATTCCGAGCAACCCGGCGGCTTTTGCGCTGTCAATCAAAGGCTCAAATTCGTAGCTCATGCCGATTCACCCTGCGGATTGTTACGCTTCAGGACCTCCGCCCTCTGATCGCGCTTCCCTCTCCGCATCACGCCCGGTGCTTCCGATTTGTTTTTTGAGGGCGCAATTCAAAGAAGCCGTTGTCCTTGGTGAGAACTGCCCATCGGAAGATAGCCTCACTCGCTTCCAGTTTGAAGATGCGCGATTTGGACAGCTCACCCTCGTGGATTTGAAATGCGATTAACCGGACGCCCAGCAATTTCCAGACCAAATCAGCGTTTGCGATTCCGCCTTTAATCTCACAGCCGCAGGCTTCTGCCGCCTCGCACAATCCTCGGAAGACCGGCTTCCAGAACGCCTTGAACCCGCGCTTCTCTGCATCTTTGACACGCCGTTGAACGTAGCCCTTAATAAGGAAGAACAGCCCTTTGGGCAAGTAACCAGATTTTTGGATTTGCCAGTAAGTCTTTTTTCCCCGCCGCTCGCCATTGGCGTCTATTCGGTAACAGATCAGCGTATTGGTGTTCGGATCAAGCCATATTTTCCAAATTTGCTTTGACATTTTTCCCTCCGTGGTTTTTTGGGCCGATCCCTGGAGTGCGACAGAACCACGGAGATGGACAAACTGTCGGCACTCCAGGAAAACGGCGAGTGCGCTTACGCGCCTCTACTGGAATAAAACGCCGTTGATGTCAAAAATCGAACGCTTTCACAAAAATATTTTTCCTAGCTGTTTGGGGGCTTTTCCGGGGTGTTGGTTCAGTGTGAGGAGATTGCTGGATTCGCTATTTCTAAAAGTTGGGCACGGCCTCAATTCCATTACGTGGCATGTGTCCCAAAATCCGAATCTGATTTTCCGCCTCTATTACTCTATAACTCTACTAATATCCTCATCTCTATAGAGTAGAGATGAAAAAGCTCTATAGAGTAGAGCTTTTCTTAATAAAGGCGGATCGCCTTTTTTTGAAACAAACAGATTTTAACCCCAGAGGGAAAGTTCCGACAGGTTTAGTATTTTTCCGGGTCTGCGAAGATCGGGGAGGCCCCAGACTTTCCCTTTACCCCCCCTTACCTAGCTCCTTAACCCGGAGACACGTCCTAGGCCGAATTTACCCCCATAGCGATGTTTCTAGGAGGGGGTATAAACCGGGTTTCAGGGGGCTGAAACAGCCTTTTTTCAAGAAATTCAGTGATGGTGGTAGTGGAACGTTTTCAAAGTGGAAAAAAGTTCAAAATTTTAGCCGGGCGAACTAAGCCCAGAAAGGGGACCCTTCTTCCTTGGCAGAAAACGGTTCCCCCCTCCCCTTGCAAGTTGCTGCCTGTGGCAATGAGTTTTCGGAATTGAAACACCATCGCCGCCGCTCCCTCAACTCGTCCGCCCCAGAATGACAACGTGGTAAGTCGCTGTGCCAACACCAGTGTTTTGTAGGGTCAATCGGATAGACGTCCCAGGGATGTCGTAGGCCCTGTCGAATTCACACAGGTTTGCCCCGAGGATCGAATCCAGAGTGGCGAGAAACGTGCCGCTGCTGTCAAGATTCTGTATGAACGCGTTGCAACCACTGGCCCCGGTGACTCTTAACATTACGCGGATCTGCCTGTAAGCAGATACTTCGATTGTGGTGGACACGACTGGTGGTGCACCACTTACTCCGGTGAGAATCTGGTCAGAAACAACGACGGTACCCGAAGTAGCAGGGGGTGCGCCGGCAACCCGGTCAGTGTTCATAAACACCGCGATGGTGGCTAGGACGGTGACACTAGCCGCCGCGAGAAGAAAGTTCCTTATGCGGTTCATTTTCATTTGTATCTCCTTTTGTCTCACTGATTCTGATCTGTCGCATACTCCCTCTTGGCTCTCATTAACCCTCCTGAGCGCCAAAAAACGAGTTCAAGAAATGCTTCTAATGCCGTTAGCCTTGCGTTAGCCTCTTGTCAGTCTATTTTTTCAAGAAAAATGAGCGGAAGGACTGTCAGCATGGGGTTTGGTAGCAATTCCGTAGACTGCCGTTTTTGATCGAACAGGAGGCAGTACAAAATTGGCCCGCTGACAGTTAGAACGGCTACAGTGATTTTCATGATGGGCCTGGACGAACGGACTACCTCTCAACGAACATTTTCAATGGCACGATTTGCCTGGATGCTGTGTTTCCCTTGGACTTTATCACGTGCACTTTCGTCTTCGTTCCTTGTTGGTTAAGTAGATCATGTCCGTCTGCCAGAGCCCGCTTGATTAACGCTGACTCGACTATGTTTAGGACCTTCCCCTGCCTCTGGCCAGGATGTAACCTCAGGATTCCTGTCAGCAGAAGGCGAGTGCCATTTCTTGCGCTTCTCAGTCCCTTCATAAGCTTGAGGCTGTCGAATTGGGACTCGATACGCTGTCTGAGCCTCATGGCTTGGCCGATATAGATAGGCTCCACTCCTCGGCCGTAACGACGAGCGAATACATAAACGCCGGGCGCATTGGGAATCCGCTCCAATCCATGACAGCTGTAACCCCAACCGTCCCGCGTTAAATGTAGGCGAAACGGCTTGTCCCACCTGAGATCAATAATCAAAGTTGATCTCCCCGGAACATGCGGCTTAGGAATGTTGGCGGCATAATCCCTTCTCACCAAGTGCCATCATTTAGAGGTCGCAAAGGGCCGATATGGTGGGATGTCCTTGCCGCAATGATTACAGACCCTTGCCTTCTTCTCAACCATCTCAGCGCAGAACGGGCACCCTCTGGTGCCTTGGGGGGTGATTTTCTGGAGCATGGACGCCGTAAACCGTCGTTGTTGCTTAATCGCACGTTGTTCCCGGATCGCATTTGGAAGCTCTCCGAAGTCAGTTTTGTATTGCTTCACCTGCCAATTTAGCACTTCTTGGTCCTCTGGGATGCCGCTTTCTGCCGCCCGCGCCGCCCACCAGATGTCTCGATCTCTCCACTCTTTTGATTTATCCGGGGTCCAGGACCAAATCAGGCAAATGATCCAGCCAATTCCTGTCCATCCCCAGAGGAGGTTACAGACCGCAATCAATCCCCATTTTTTCTTGCGGGTTGCAAACGCTGCAAAGAGGGTTGGGGCGAAGTAGGGCAGGACTAACAGCGTTACCAAACCCGCTCCAAAAGGCGTAACTGTCAATGCCACAACTGTCCACACTGCCACTCCAAGGACCAGGAATACCAACTGTCCTGTGCTCAATTTCCTGGGGATCATGGCCCCTCCGGTAGATTCGGTTTTCTTCCCTCTCTCCGCGTACTCCTAGCCCAAGGGTTTTGATCGGCCCATTATACCCCTATAAGCAAGAATCTAAATATGTAAAACCGCCTCTAAGCTGGTTTTAAGCGCCATCCCCGGCCAGTAATGTCTTTGGCAGAGGGGGACGCATGGACCAGTTGTACCTTTTCGGCAAACGGGTTCGGACTATCAGGAGAGCCGCCAAGATCACGCAGGAAGATGCTGCCGAAAAAGCGCATCTGAATCCCAAATATCTTGGCGAAATTGAACGTGGAGAGAAGCGCCCCTCATTCGAGGCCATTCTTGCGCTTGCGAGAGCGCTGAACGTTTCCCCTGCTGCCTTCTTTCAATTCGACCGGGAGGAAAGCAACGAGAAGGTTCTCCGCCGAAGGATTGAGGTCCTGCTCCAGAAATCCAGTCCCGCGCAGCTTCAGCAGGCATATCGGATTCTCAAGGCGGTCCTGGAACCGTAGATGACCAGAATTTGCTGAGAACCGGGCCGGTTTTTTCCTAGCGGTTTCCAAGCCCGGCCCGTCCTTCTAGGCCCTTTACCCCGTCTCCGGGCTTACCGGCGCGTCCTAGGGCTTGCTAGGGGTCGGGGCAGTGCTTTTACGGAGGGGGAAAACCGGGGTTTTTCAGGGCAGAGACGGGTAAGAATCTCGCTTTCGGGGACGTTTAGCAATCTTATAATTCCGGTTACGTTCCCGCCTCAATTTTCGGCGCTTTAGAATCAACCACCCGTTGGAGCGGAAATTTTGGGTATTTGTAAACGCGCCCGCAATGCCAGAAGAGCCTTTGCAGGGGAGACCCCTAGCTCGGCCCCGACCGCCCGCCAGGAGACACCCTGTGCCCGAAGGCGGGCTATTTTATCGGTATCCACTATTCTCCTTGGGCGTCCTAGCCGCTTACCTTTCGCTCTCGCGTTCCTGAGACCCGCTCGGACGCGCTCTACGATCAGGCTCCGTTCTAGCTCTGCAACGGCTCCCAGAACCGTAAAAACCATTTTCCCCATCGGCGTGGACGTATCCACCTGTTCCGAGAGCGAGACGAACTCGACGCCTAAAACGCTAAAAGTCTCCAGCGCACGGAGAAGATGGCTGACGCTCCGAGCGAAGCGGTCGAACTTCCAGACCACCACCGCGTCAAAGCGGCGTCGGTGAGCGTCGGCCATCAGACTATCAAGTTCAGGGCGCTTCGCCTTCGTGCCGGAGATTCCTACATCAACATATTCCCGTACCACGTTCCAGCCCCGGCGCTGGCAATACTCCCGCAGTTCTCTCAACTGCATCTCAGGGTCTTGACCGTTGTTCGTGCTCACCCTGGCGTAAAGAGCCGCCCGTATGCCTTGAGTGCGGGCAGCACTCGCTTGAGTAGAAAATGATGCGGTGTTAATTTTGCTTCCAGCCATCTCGACCTCCTAGTTAGGTCGTGGTGGTCAGGGGCGCGTTCGGTGCTCGCAACACCGGCGCGTCCCGCTCCATCACGGTTTAGGTTTCTTCTTCCTGCCTCGGCCTCGGCGGTAGATCGCCTGCTTGACCCTGCGGAGCCGGGCCAGATCGTTCTCGTTCCAAAGTCTCACAGCACGCCCACGCCGAATCTGTAGCTCTGGGGCCTTCACTTTTCCGGCGGCAATCCAGCGTTGCAGCGTCATCAATGAAATGCCCACGGCGGCGGCAGCTTGCTGGGTATTGCAGAGCGTTTTCATACTGTTATATATATAACGTAATTCTCTGGAAAAGTAAAGCTGTTTTTCTTCCGGCGCACCCGGATTGGAAGTGAAAAGGGGGGACAATATTGGGGTTTGATTAGGGTTCGATAAGGGTTTCCGAGGGTTCCTGAACCTTCCTGAACGTTGCTATGCGTACCGCAAAATCAACAAGTTAGCCAACAGGGGTTAAACTCATAACCCAAAGGTCGGTGGTTCAAATCCACCCCCCGCAACCAACCGCTTGCACCCCCACGCCGAGGCGACTATCCCGCAGATGTCCCGTGTTGCAGGTAGACCGTATTATGTGTACGTCCTGTGGAGCGAGACCGGCCGCCGCTTTTACATCGGCCTCAGCGAAAACCCCAAGAAGTGACTCCAGCAACACAACCAAGCCCGCGCCGGATGGACCGCCCGGTTTCGCCCCTGGACCGTCGTGCACACCGAACGCTACGATAACTACCAGACGGCGCGGAAACGCGAAATCGAGTTGAAGTTCCAGAAGTCCGGCCACGGCTTCTTTGCGCAAACAGGACTCAACCCCAAACACTTCGGTACGAGGGTTCCCGGTAGCGGCCCATAATCCCGCCAAGCGGGATCGGTGGTTCAAATCCACCCCCCGCAACCAAACGCGTTGCACCCCCCACACCGAGGCGATTCCCCCACGGATGTCCCGCGCCAGGTGATCCCTCCAAGAGCCCCCCGCAACCAACCGCGTTCGGCAACACCACAAATAACTTATCCGATCTTCCCTTGAATTGGTAGGGAGCCAGGCGTATGCTTTGGGGCGAAGGCGAAACTCATAACTCGGAGATTCCCGGCAGGTTCGCCCAGCGCCGCCCAGGTTGAGGCTTCGCCATTGAATCCGCCGGGGCAAGCGCCGGAGGATACGGAGGGATCACATCTATGCCACATCTGCGGTTCAGCATGCCGTTGTTTCTCGCTGCCCTTGGGATGACAGCGGTTCTCCATCCGGCGGGCGCCCAGGAGCCACGCTTCGTTCCGGCTACCGACGCCGTCCTGCAAAATCCCGACCCAGCCGACTGGCTGCGGTGGCGTCGCGACCAAAGCGCCAACGGATACAGTCCCCTGGACCAGGTGAATCGCCAGAATGTTCCGCGGTTGCGCTTGGCGTGGGCGTGGGCGATGGAGACTGGGCCGCAGGAGCAGGAGCCGATCGTCTACCGGGGAGTGATGTACCTTCCCCACACCAATGGCGTGGTGCAAGCCCTTGATGCGCGAACGGGCACGCTGATCTGGGAGTATCGCCGCAAGCTGCCGGAAGGTCTCGGCAACGACACGACCCGGAATATCGCCATCTATCAGGACAAGATTTTTATCACCACCGAAGATGGCTTCCTGGCGGCATTGGACGTGCGAACGGGCAGCCTCGTGTGGGAGACCAAAGTATCGGACCATACGCAGCGGATCAATTTCTCGGCGGGACCCATTGCGGGTGACGGCAGGGTCTTTGCCGGCGTCTCCTGCGGCGTGGAAGCTCCGTCGTCGTGTTTTCTGAGCGCGCATGACGCGGCTACGGGCAGGCAGCTTTGGAAAAGGGAATCCGTAGCCGGCCCCGGCGATCCCGCCGCGCACAACGCGACCTGGGGCAGCGTGCCCCATGAGAAACGCAGGAAGTCCTCGTTCTGGCTCACCGGAAGCTACGATTCGGCCTCGAAGGTGGTCTACTGGACCACCGCCAGCGCCGCTCCGTATCCTGAGATTCTCAAGGGGTCCGGCAGCGGCTCGGTGCTCTACACAAACTCCATCCTTGCCCTCGACGCTGCGACCGGGGCCATTAAGTGGTTCTTCCAGATGCAGCCCCGCGACAACTTCGACATGGACCATCAGGATAATCCCATCCTTGCCGATGTGAACATCGGCGGCGCCCGCCGCAAGGTCGTCTACGTTCTCGGGAAACCCGGCATCCTGTGGGCCTTCGATCGGGAGACCGGAGCGCATCTGTGGAACCGGCAGCTCGTCGCCTCCCAGAACATTTACAAGAGTATTGATCCGAAGACCGGCGCGATCACCATGAACGAAGAGATCATTCCCAAACAGGTCGGGACATCGCAGCTTGTGTGCCCGGGAATGCGCGGTGGAAAGCTGTTTCAGACGAAAGCCTACAATCCCAGGACCAATATCCTGTACAACCCGGTCAGCAATGCCTGCACCATCTTTGAGGTGGTGCGCCCGGAGACCAACGCCTCCGGAGTCAACTACGATCGCATCGTGCACATGGAAGGTTCGGGCGGCAAAGTGGGGAGGCTCTCCGCGGTTTCCGCTTCCACCGGCGAGATCCTGTGGAACTACGATCAGCGGGCAGGCATCGGCTCCGTGCTGACCACGGCGGGCGGACTGGTGTTTGCCGGTGATCTGCATCGCTACTTCCGGGCCTTGGACGCCGAGACCGGCAAAGTGCTTTGGGAAATCCCGCTCAGCGGTCCTGTGACCGGCTATCCCATCAGCTACGGCGTGGATGGGAAGCAATATGTGGCCGTTGCGGTCGGGGGAGGCACGACCGGGCAGCGCCATATTGGCCAGTTGTACCCCGAGCTGAAAGCCTCCGGCGGAAGCAACGTTTTGATGGTATTCGAGCTGGGTCCGGACCGCTGAACGGCGAAGCCGCCCTTCCTGCGGTTCATTGCGCAACAGCACTCTAATCCCAAATCTCGTCTTTCAATCCCATCCACTTGGCTCGGATGCGAAGAGAGACGCTGTTGGACATTCCGCCCTCGGGGGGCGGAGTGTACACCGTGATCGCAACGGTCGGATCGCCAAAAACTCCACTATGTTGAATGGGTCCGGGAGCATCGAAAGGATTGGGCGTGGCGCTCTTTACGACCGACGCGGGAATCTTGGCCTTGAGCACCCGAGGGTTGACGAAGGTCGTCGTCACCGCAATGCCGTCCACGCGGACTACGGAGGTGCCGACGAAGCCCACCCCGCGCACGACCACTTCAAAATCGGGACTCCCTTCGACAACCGTGTGCGGCGTGATCTCGCTAATCTTCGGCGCGGGCGTGGCCATGGCGATGCTGCGGGGAGGCCGGGTAAAACTGAAGTACGCGGGATCGTAGCCGAACTGGATGAATCGTCCCCCCTTCATGACACGCTCAATCTTCTTGGTATTGCTGATGTCTTCGAGCGGATTGGCGGCGAGGACCACCAAGTCGGCAAAGGCTCCGGGCGCGAGCACGCCCACCTTCAGCCGGCCAATGGCTCCGTTCTTGCCCGCCAGCATCTCGCCAGACCAAATCGTGGCGCTTTGGAGCGCCTGGAGAGGCGT
>MEKR01000124.1 GCA_001767035.1 Acidobacteria bacterium RIFCSPLOWO2_02_FULL_61_28 | reverse complement strand
CGGTGGCGCCCCCCAGACCGACTACCGCCGCAATCGTCATTACCAAAACAGGTCGCATATTCGTCCTCCTTGTGCTACGAAATCGTTCCGCCCTTGCTGATGTTGATCTTGTGTGGTACTTATTCCATGAAAATTGCGGTGCTATCATACCACAACCGTTCCCCGGCTCCCATCCGCCCTGCGGAGCCGAGCAGTCCCATGAGTCATGAGCATGGCGAAAATAAAGCGAATAAAAATAAATATGTGTTGCAAACAAAGCACTTGTTGGCTTCGTTTGGTAATCTAGCATATCCTCGCCCGCCGCTCTCCCCCCTCCGATTCCCCCCTCTCTCCCTTCCTTCCACACCCTTTCCCTCGGCAGTATGGATGACCCGCAGAAACGCAGGCAAGAAAATTCTTCCGAATCTTCCGAGAGAACCGAAGGACCCAAATCCGGGTTGTGAACAACACCGGGTTAGGACACCCCTACGTTCCGCGATGATTGCGCTTGATTTTTGGGTTCCTATCCGTAATATTTGTAAACTCTCCAAGGAGCGGTGTGGCCCGCACGCCAGAGCAGCTTCTCCGCGGGGGAATCGAGTAGACCGGAAAGTCTGGCGGCACAGCCTTTCCTCGCACGGACCCATTGGAAGGGGTTTTCCATGGCCGACATTTTTCTCCGCGACGCCGACTGGATCATCACGGTGGACCCGCAACGGCGCATTCTCACCGATGGCGCGATCGCCATCGAAGGCGACCGGATTGTTGCGATTGGAAAAACGAAAGATCTCGAGCCGCAATATTCTTCGGCCCGGAGGGTCATCTCCGCGCGCGGCAGGGTGGTCTTGCCCGGCTTGATTGACTGCCACATCCACACCGCGTTTCAACTGGCCCGGGGGCTGGCGGATGAAGTCAGCGCCCAGAAGTTCCTCTTCGAGCGCATGTACCCCTACGAGGGGCTGCTGACCGAGGAGGAAAACTATTGGAGCGGCAAGCTCTGCGTGCTCGAACTCTTGCGAAACGGGGTCACCACGTTTATTGATTCCGGCAACTACTTTCCGGACCAGACCGCGCGCGTGGTCGGTGAAACTGGAGTACGATGCGTAGTCGCCAAGAGCGCCATGGACATTGCCAAGTCCCCTTTTGGCGCGCTCCCGGAACGGTTCCTGGAAACCACGGAGCAGGCGTTGGAACGAGCGGAAGAGGTCGTACAGAAACTGAACGGATGCCACGGCGGCCGGGTCCGGGCCTGGTTTCAGTTCCGCGGCATTCCCAACTCATCCGACCAGTTGGTGACGCGCTTGAAAGAACTGGCCGACCGCTATCATACGGGGGTCCAGACGCACGCCTGCTTTGCCAAGGAGACCGTGGAGGCGTGCAAGACTTCATTCGGCGTGACGGAAATTGAGCGCTTGGAACGGCTCGGGGCGCTGGGACCGAACGTACTGCTGGTACACTCGGGCTGGGTCAGTCCGCATGAAGTGGAATTTGTCCGGGCGCACAATTGCAAGATCGTGGCCGCGCCGAGTTCCAGCCTCCACAATGCGTACGGGGATCTCCTCATGGGAAAGATTCCGGAGTTTCTGGAGATGGGCCTGGCGGTGGGGTTAGGCTCCGACCATGCTTCGTCAGGCATCGTGGACCTGGTTCAGGAAATGTTTCTGGTCGCGGGCGCTTACAAGGAAGTTCGGCTGAACACCAGCGTGATGCCGCCGGAACGGGTGGTCGAGATGGCCACGATCAACGGAGCGCGCTGCGCTCTTTGGGAGAACGAGATCGGCTCGCTCGAAGCCGGCAAAAAAGCGGATGTCACCCTGTTCAATACGCGAATGCCGCAATGGCAGCCGCTCTATAACCCGGTTTCGAATCTGGTCTACAGCGCGACGGGCGCGAGCGTGGACACGGTCATCTGCGACGGCAAAATCTTAATGGAAGGCCGCCAACTCCAGACGATGGACGAAGAGGAAATTTACCGGCAGGTGGCGCGTTTGATCCCGGGGATTCTCCAGAAAACGAAGCTCGAAGAAAAAATCAAGCCGAAGTGGCCGATCTTCTAAGGAAGCCTGATGCATCGGATCAAAGTAACGATCAACGGAAAAGAATACGAGCAGGAGGTGGAGCCTCGGCTTCTGCTCGTTCACTTCATCCGGGAGAAAGCGCGACTCACCGGAACCCATGTGGGATGCGATACGGGCAATTGCGGCGCTTGCACGATTCTCTTCAACGGGAAACTGATCAAGTCCTGCCTGACGCTGGCGGTGCAAGCGAATCACGCGCAAATCACCACGATCGAGGGCTTGGCCGCCAACGGGCTCCATCCGGTTCAGGATGCGTTCCTCGAGAAATTTGGTTTGCAATGCGGGTATTGCACGCCGGGCATGATCCTGAACGCCTGCTACCTGCTCCAGTCCAACCCGCAGCCGAGCGAGGCCGAAATCCGGGAGGCGCTCGAAGGAAACCTCTGCATGTGCACCGGCTATCAGCACATCATTGACGCCATCCGCTACGCCGCCGAGCGAATGAAGCAGTCAGGAACCGTACAGCTATGATGGACTTCGATCAATTATTCGTGACGCGGAATTGGGTGGGGAAGCCGGTCCGCAGGAATGAGGACGTCCGCTTCGTGAAAGGGGAGGGCCGCTACGTTGATGATTTGGCCATGGACTGCGCGCAGGTGGCGATCTTGCGCAGCATCTTCGCTCACGCCCGAGTCAAACGGATTGATGTCAGCCGCGCGGCCGCCATGAAAGGTGTTCTGGCCGTCGTCACGGGACCGGAGGTCGCGGGACAGACCAAGCCGATTGCGCCGCGGGCCATCACCAAACCCGCCACGCAATTTGTCATGGCTTCGGAGAAGGTCCGGTACGTGGGGGAACCGATCGCCGCCGTTGTCGCGGAAGATCGCTATCTGGCCGAGGACGCCCTGGACCTGATTGACGTGGATTATGAGCCGCTGCCGGCAGTGGTCCGGATTGAGGACGCGCTCCGGGCGGACGCCCCGTTGCTGTTTGATGAAGCCGCCAGCAACGTTCTTTTGGATGACACGCTCGAGCACGGCGATATCAAGAGGGCCTATCAGGAAGCGGACCTGGTCATCAAAGAGAAATTCCACGTACATCGCTATAGCTCGACGCCGCTTGAGAATTGGGCCATGATTGCGCGGCATGACAAGGCGAGCGACTCGTTTGTGGTGTGGGCCAATGACCAGCAACCGGGCCGGAGCGTGGTCAACGTCTGCAACACGTTGCAGATTCCCACGAACCGATTTCGGTTGATCGTCCCAGACAGCGGCGGAGGCTTTGGCATCAAGCTGGCGATTTGGCCCTATATGGTCATCCTCTGCCTGCTGGCCAAGAAAGTGAATAAGCCGGTCAAGTGGATTCAAACGCGGCGCGAGCACCTCCTGGGGGGGACCCATGCGCCCGATTGCCAGGTGGAACTCGAGCTGCCGATGAAGAAGGACGGAACGATTCTCGGGCTCAGTATGAAGGACTACGAGAACGACGGCTCCTTCGTTCATACCGCCGGCATCTACGGCCTGATCAAGTTTGCGACTCTGGTCGGCTGCTACAACATCAAGGCGACCCGCGCGCAAATGCTGAGCATCGCCACCAACAAAGGGCCGACCGTCCAGAACCGCGGCGTGGGCAAACCCACGATGATTTTCGTTCTCGAGCGGGCCATGGATATTGCGGCCAAGCAACTCGGCCTCGACCCGGCGGAGATTCGGTTTCGCAACTTCGTGCAACCGGAGCAGATGCCCTACACCACGCCTTCCGGAGAAATCTACGAAAGCGGGAATTATCCGGAATGCCTTCGGAAGGCCCTGGCGCTCAGCCATTACGAGGAGTTGAAGAAGCAGCAAGCGGAGATGCGGAAGCAGGGCCGGTACTTGGGGATCGGGATCAGCGCCGGGATCGAGCCGGGAACCTCGAACCTGGGCTATTACTACACCTCGCGCGGCATCCCCGAATACACGGGGAACGCCGAGGGCGCCATCGTCGGGATTGATTATGACGGCAATGCCAATGTGATCGTCGGATCGGTGGACACGGGACAGGGCCACGCGACCACGATCGCGCAGGTCGTCTCGGACATGCTCGGAATCAGCCCGGAGCGCGTGTCGGTGGACAACCAGCTCGATTCCTTGATTTCGCCCTTCTTGGGCCACTCCGGCGCCTATTCCAATAAGTTCAACGACGTGGACTTGGGCGCCGTCATCCGCGCCACGGAGAAAATCCGCAACAAGATGCTCACGATCGCAGCGCACGCGCTCCAGTCGGATGTGGCCGATCTGAAGCTGAACAATGGGACGATCTATTCGGCGAAGGATAACAGCAAGAAAGTTTCCTTCAGAGAAATCGCCGCGCTGGCGTACAAGAAGATTTTGTATCTTCCCGAAGGGCTCGAGCCCGGGTTGAAAGAGATCGCCTATTACAAGAACCCGATGGCGAAGCTGCCCAACAAGGAGAACTTCAACGTGCAGCTCACGCACTCCAATTCGGTCCACGTCGTGGCGGTCGAGGTGGATGTCGAAACGGGCGAGATCGCCTTCCGAAAATACGTGATCGTGCACGATTGCGGGAACCAGGTGAACCCGGCAATTGTGGACGGCATGACCATCGGCTCGACCGTGCACGGAATCGGCGGCGTGCTATTGGAAGAATTCGTGTACGACGAAGATGGCCAGCTCCTGACGACGACGTTTATGGACTACATGAAGCCGGTCGCCGCCGGCCTGCCCCAGTTTGAGCTGGGCCACATGTACTCGCCCTGCCCGTATACGCTGCTGGGCACGAAATCCGCCGGGGAGGGAGGAGCGATCGGGTCGCTCGCTGCCGTCGCCAACGCGGTCGAAGACGCGCTCTCGCCCTTCGGCGTCAAAGTTACGTCGTTGCCCCTCAGTCCCGAGAAGGTCGTGCGAGCCATCCGGGAGACGAAGGTGATTTAGGGCGTGCGCACTTGAGCGTCCGGCTTGGGCACCGTTTGTTAGGAAGAAAATCATGATACCTCCGCAGTTTGAATACTTCCGCCCGGCCTCACTTCCGGAGGCGCTCGCGCTGTTGTCCACCTATGCCGATGACGCGAAAGTCTTGGCTGGGGGGCAGAGTCTGATCTCGCTGCTCAAGCTGCGGCTGGCGAATCCGAAGTACCTGATTGACCTGGGCGGCATTGGTGGCCTGAACTATATTCGCAAAGAAACCGATGGGCAGGCGGAGCGGATCGCGATGGGCGCGATGACGACTTATGCGGAGATCAAAGGATCGAGTCTCTTGCAAAGCCGCTGTCCGTTGCTGCCGCAGACAGCTTCCGTGGTTGGGGACGTCCAGGTACGCAATCTCGGAACGCTCGGCGGAAGCCTGGCCCACGCGGACCCGGCGGGCGACATGCCGGCTGCGATTTTGGCTTTGGGGGCGGAGTTGAAGGCGGTCGGGCCGAAGGGAGAGCGATGGATCAAAGCGGAAGATTTTTTCCTGGGCTTCTACGCTACCGCGCTTTCTCCCCATGAGATTTTGACGGAGATTCGCGTGCCGCTTTCCGCGAAGCGCAAGTCCGCGTACATCAAAGCTGCTCGCCGGCCCTCGGACTTCGCCCTCGTCGGGATCGCCGTCTGCCTGGAAGCCGGGCAGGGCGGGACGTGTGAACGCATTGCCGTCGGCGTAACCGGCGTAACGGACAAGCCCTACCGCGCGAAAAGTCTCGAAGCGAAACTCAAAGGAAAAAAGCTCGACCGCGAAACCATCGAAGCCGCCGCCCCGGCGGTTACAGAGGGCGTGGATGTCATCGGGAATATCCATGCCTCCGCGGACTTCCGTTCGCATCTGGCCCGCGTGTATCTCTACCGGACAATCCAGGCGGCGAGCCAATCCTGATTTCAAACCAACCGAGGTCACCATGAAAATAGATGTTTTTTGCCACCTGTTTCCTCCGACGTTCTACGAGCGGATGGTCAAGTCGTCGAACCCGCAAGGCGCCTACCTCCAGCGCCGTGTGGCGAATATTCCCGTGCTGGTGGACCTGGACCTGCGCTTCCGAATCATGGACCAATATCCGGACTACCGGCAGATTGTCTCGATGGCGTCGCCGCCCATGGAGGGCTTCGGGGGACCGAACGAATCTCCTGACATCGCGCGCCACGCCAACGACGGCATGGCGGAATTGGTGGCCAAGTATCCCGACCGCTTCGTGGGGTTCCTCGCTTCGCTGCCGATGAACAACATGGACGCCTGCTTGAAGGAAGTGGACCGGGCGCTGCTCGAACTGGGCGCGCCGGGCGTGCAGGTGTTCACCAACGTCAACGGGCGGCCCTTGGACGAGCCGGAGTTCCGGCCGCTTTTCCAGCGCATGGCCGAGCTGGATCGTGCCGTCTGGATTCATCCGGCGCGCGGCTCTTCTTTTTCTGATTACCCCACGGAGAAAAAGTCTAAATATGAAATCTGGTTTATCTTCGGATGGCCTTTCGATTCGACCGTGGCGATGACGCGGCTGGTTTTCTCCGGAATCTTTGAGGAGCTTCCCCACCTGAAGATCATTACGCACCACATGGGCGGGATGGTGCCCTACTATGAAGGCCGGATTGGCTATGGGCTGGGCGTGGTGGGTTCGCGCAGCCCCAAGGACGAAGCCGACCTGGTGAAACACAACCTCACGCGGCCCCCCATTGACTACTTCCGGATGTTTTATGCCGACACGGCGCACTTTGGAGCCGTGGCTCCGCTCGAATGCGGCCTGGCGTTTTTCGGAATTGATCACATCTTGTTTTCGACCGACATGCCCTTTGACCCGGAAAAAGGTCCGGGCTTCATCCGCGAGACCATCCGCGCCGTCGAGGCCATGTCCATTGCGCTCGCCGACCGCGAGAAAATCTATGAGGGCAACGCCCGGCGGCTGTTGAAGCTAAAGTAGCGCCGGCCTCTGGCCGGCCCCAGGAGCCGCCGGGACGGCGGCGCTACCTCAAAACATTTCCGGGAAGTAGAACGTCAGCACCGCGTTGAGGCGTTTGTCGGTGACGACCAGACTCTTGTGCGCCGGGATCAGAGCCAATCCCCGGACCTGCTGCAAGATTCCTTTTGGTCCGCCGATCCTCCATCGGGGCGGGGCGTCGCCGTTGTCATTCATGCTCCAGACGCCGACGAAGCATTCATCGGACGCCAGTTCCCCTTCGCCTCGGATTCCTGCGAGAATTTCCGCCCGCGGCGGATAAACCGCAATGGGTCCGAAGATGTAAGTCAACTCGGTATGGGGACCGCGAATGACCCGCTTCGGTTTCACGTTCCCGGAGTCGGTGCGGTTGAAAATCTGCAACTGCCCGTCGCGCCGCCCCCGCATCCCTCCGACGACCAGCAGGTTGTTCACCGGGTCCACGGCCACGTTCCCGGCTTGCAACTGCGTATCCGGGCCTTGCAAAACGCGAATGGGGGCTGCGTCCCCTTGCGCGTCTCCAGCGAAGACCAGCACCTTGTCCCCTTGCGGAACATAGATCTCGTTGTGAACCGGGTCGAGCGCGAGCCGGTCGTGAGCCTTCAACTGCGTCCGTGGCCCCTGAATCACGCGGATGGGCGCTTCTTCGCCATTGGCGCCCCCCCGGAAGACCAGAATCGCCTGCGCGTAAAACTGCGGCACCAGGAACAGGTCCCGAATCTCGTCGTAGGCGATGCCGTGGTTGGTGCGGCCGAGCAGGGTCTTTTGTCCCGCAATCGAGCGGGTCGGTTTGGCGTTCCCGTCCGCCGTCCTGGCGAACGCCGCGATCTGCGGATGGGAGACTCAGTTGGGAACCAGAATCTCGTCCCGCTTGGAGTCATAGGCCGCGGCAAAGGCGTTGCCGATGTTCGGCGACGGCCGGTCGGGCGGGGCGCTGCGGATCACCCGCAGCGGCGGCGCGTCCCCCGACGCCGTGGGTTTGTACACCGTGGCGGTATGATTGCCGAAGTTCGATACCCAGAGTTCCTGGTTTTTTGTGTCGAAGAAAATTCCGGTGGGACTCTTAATCATGCTCTTGGGGCCTTTGATGACCCGCAGAGGCGCCACGTCGCCGTCGGCCGTCACGCTGAAGACCAGGATGGAATCGCCGGTATCGTTGGCGACATAAATCTCTCCCCGCTCGGGGTCAATGGAAAGGGCGGTCGGCCAGTTGAGCTGGGTCTTGGGACCTTGAATCACGCGGATCGGCGCGGTGTCGCCGGAGACGCTCCGGGGGTACACCGTAATGGAAGGAGGCAGGAATTTGCCCGTCCCGGGAACAGCCGACTGCCGCGACAGCGGCCAGTTCGGCTTGTTCGACAGAAACGCGTACCTGCCGTAATAGCTGCCATCTCCTGCCTTCGGCGCAGTGGAGCGGTCGTGCTGCGCCATCGAGCCGAAATTCGCCACCAAGAGCAAGTCGTTCTTGGGATCCACGGCGAGGCCGTGAGGATCGGCCAGACCGGTCTTCCCTCCCTGGAGCAGCCGAATCGGGGCTTCGTTGTCTTTGGCGGTCTTTCGATAGACGACTACCGCCGCCGCTTCCTGGACCGTCAGAAACAGTTCCTGATGCGCTTCGTCCACGGCGATGCCGTAGGTGGTGTGCGGGGTTTCCAGGATGCGGTCCGGTGGCACATTCCCTTTGGCGTGGCGCGAAAAGATGACCAGCTTGTCCACCGTGTCGTTATTGACGGCGTAAATGTCACCCGTGGCCTGGTCAATATAGAGGCCGCACTGGTACTCGATCGAGGTCTCCAGCCCGGCAATGATCCGTTTCGGCTCGCTCATGGCGGCGCGCGGGGGCGTGTTCTCCGTGCGGTTATAGGTGAGAATCTGGAAGAGGCTCTCGTCCGTCATGACCACTTCGTTGTTGGCGAAATCCACGGCCACGGAACTGTACGAAGGGTACGTGTCCTTGATCATCCGCACGGGTTTTCGGTTCTTCACTTCCGCGAGCTGAGCCGGCGTAGAGTTTCTCGCCGGGGCGGGCTGTTCCTGCAAGGCCGCGAGCACAGTTGTGTTGGCGCTGGCAGGCATCCATTCGCACATCTCCCCGTCTTTCATCTCACCTTCCAGCGCCGGCAGCGGCTCCACGGAAACCAACTGCGCCTCGCCGCTGGGACTCCGCAGCGCCGCCTCCGAAGCCGCCTGCATCCCTCCGCGCGGCGCCGGCCCGGAAACAATCATCCAAACGCCGACGCTGACTGTCCCCGCCAGGAGCAGCGCTCCCCAGCGCCCCCGCCATTGCTTCGACTTCATGCTTCTGACCTCCTGTGCACGTTTCCCGCGATGAACCGCCGGAGTGTACCAAACCATTACGACGATTCCTGTTGCCGAGTCAAGAAGTTTCTCCGGAGGCCGTCACAATCATCCGAACTCCATCGTATCACCGGCCCGGAGAACAATTGTACGGCAGTGTCTCGAATAAGCGGGGAGCTAATCTTGTGTAGCCCAGACCTTCACCCGGATTCCTCCTGGCCGATGGGAATTTTTCTCTAGCCCAGCACTTCAGTGCTGGGTGGGTGTAGCGTTACGAGATGCGCGGAGCCCGCTTCAGCGGGCTTCTCGAAAGTGGCTGGAGCCATCATCCAGGCACAAGAGCTGGAGCCGAAAAGCCTGGCAAGCCCCCTGAAGGGGACTATAAGAATCGGTGGCCCCCTTCGACCCAGGCGTGAACGCCTGGGCTAGAGAAAAAACGGCGCACATACGTCAGCGCAAACTGAGGCACTTCCAATTTTTCTTTTTGTCCTTTACCACAGGCCGATCAGTTTCCACCAAACCATGCCCACGCCCAGCCAGATGGTCAGGTTCATGAGCGAGACCAGAAACCCGATCTTCCACCACAGGTTTTGGGAGACGTATCCCGCTCCAAAGATGATGGGGGCCGGAAGGGTTCCGTAGTGGGTCAGTCCGGCATCGAGATTCGTTAAGAACAGGAGCAGGAATACCGCCACGCCCGGAGGCGTCCCCAGAGCCAGCAACACCGCCAGGAAGGGCGGGAACATGGAGACCATGTGGGCCGTGATGCTGGCAAACCCGTAATGCGCGTAGAAGTACACGATCGAAATCAGCAGCAACGCCCCGAACCACTGCCATCCGGAAAACCACTGCGAGACCCAGCCGGCAAACGCGGTGGTGACTCCCAGATCGTTCAGTCCGCCGGCCATGGCAAACACGCCGCCATACCAGATGAACACGTCCCAGGCGGCGCGCTCCTCCAGCGCATCGCGCCAGGTAAAAATGCCGCTCACGAGCAGGGCCGCGACGCCCAACAGCGCGGCGGTCGTGGTATCGAGGGAATGGAAGCGAGAAGTCATCCACAAACCGCAGACGCCGACAAATACCGCCAGCGTGATGTTTTCTGCGGAACTGCGCGGCCCCATCGCTGCGATCTCCTGGCGGGCCAACGCGGCGGCGGCCGGTGTCCGTACAATCCCTGGCCGTGCCAGCCGAAACACAACCCAGGGAACCAGGAAGAGCGAAACCAGGCCGGGAAGAAGGGCCGCCCACAGCCACCGCGCGAAATCCACGGGCACGCCCGCCATCTTCCCTGCCAGCTCCGCGCCGAGGGGATTGCTCGCCTGGCCGGTCAAAAAGCTGGCCGTCACGATGATGTCGCTCTGATACAGCGTCAGCAGAAGGAACGCGCCCAGCAAGCCGCTGGTCGGTCCTGGCTGCGAGCGATAGACTTCCGCCATACTGCGGGCAATGGGCAAAAGCACGCCGGCGCTGCGGGCCGTGGTGGAAGGAATGATAAATGCGAGCAGGGCGTCAGAGAAGGCCAGCGCGTAACCCAACCCCAGGCTGCTCTGTCCGATCAGCCGCACGATGTTGAGCGCGATCCGGCGCGCCAGACCCGTCTGGATCAGGCATCGGGCAATAAAGAAAGCGCACAGCACCAGCCACACGGTCGAGTTCGAGTAACCGGAAAGCGCCTGGCCGGGCGGAAGCGTCTTGGTGGCGATGACGACCGTCAAAGCCACCAGCACGGCTGCTCCCTCGGGAAGCGGACGCAGCAGGAGGGCCAGAGTCGTTCCCACGAAAATCGCCAGCAGACGCCAGCCTTCGGGTCCCACCGAATCCGGGCGGGGAATGACGACGAGCACAACCGCCATCACCAGAAGGATGATTCCGGCGGAAACAATCGGAGGGCGGCGCGCCGGAGACGCGTGGGGAGCGGGCCGGGCGCTCCCGTCTCCCCGGTCATGGGCGGCAGGTTGCATTTCTGCTGACGGCAAAATCAAATCCTCGCTGGCGGCGTCCCCCGAGAGCGTCAAAGAAGCAAACCATATTCTGAGGTCCGGCGCAAGCAAGGTTCCGGCGCCGGGCACTGGCCCCGCACTTTTCCGATGCGCTCTAGAAGGCGGACGCGTATGATACCGTCATGACTCTGGCTCCAGGGCGGGCGAACAAGGTCATCACCGTCAGTCTCCTCTGGGGATGCCAGGCGTTCTCCTTTCTCATTCGATACGCGCTGGGCGTCGCCGCGCCCACCCTGATGAGCCTGCACGAGATTTCCCCCAAGACCATGGGCTACATCCTCTCCGGGTGGAACTGGTCGTACACGGGCGCGCTGCTGTTTATCGGGCCCCTGGTGGACCGATTTGGTCCGTGGATCGTGATGGGCATAGGGTCCGTGGTCTGGGGACTGTCCACCGTGGCTCTGCCGATCGCCGGCGCCGCGGCCTCTCTGTTCCTGATGCGCGTGATCTTTGGGATGGGACACAGCATGCTCATCTCGGCAACCGCGACCACCATCTCGCGGGAATTTCCCGCCAAAGAGCGGACGCGCGTCATCGCGGTTGCTTTTTCGGGGAGCCAGGTTGGTTTGGCCGCCGGCGCTCCCATTGCGGCGTTCCTGCTGGCGCGGTTCGGCTGGCAATCCGTGTTTTACTGCATCGGCGGGGCCAGCTTGCTGCTGACCGTGGCTTGGTTTCTTTTCTACCCGGACAAGCGGATCGGCAGACTGGCGGCGCAGCCGGAGCGGGTGAACCGGAGCGGTCCGCAGCGCATTCCCTGGATTTCACTCTTTCGCTATCGTTCGACCTGGGGCATAGCGCTCGGCCAGATGGGTTACCTCTACGCGTATTTCTTCTTCGTCAGTTGGCTTCCGGGTTATCTCGTCCTGGAACGCAAGATGACGGTGCTGACGTCCGGAATGATTGCCGCCCTTCTTTTCGGAGCGGGATTGCTGGGCACATTAGGGGGCGGCTGGCTGGGCGATTACTTGATCCAGCGCGGGGTCAGCCCCACGGTTTCCCGCAAGAGCATCATCGGAGTGGGACTGACGGCGGCGACGGTGACCGTGATCGCCGCGGCGTTCATCGAGCAAAGCTGGCTGGCCGTTACGCTGCTGACGCTCTGCGTGGGTTGCATCCGGCTGACGACCGGCTCGGTCAATTCGCTCTCGATTGACCTGGCGCCTCTCTCGGTGGTCGGCTCGCTGACCTCGATCCAGAACTTCTTCGGCAACGTCGGGGGGCTGCTGGCCCCGATTGTCACCGGGTACATTGTTAGCGGCACAGGCTCGTTCGTCGGTTCTTTGGTGGCGGCCGGCGGAATGGCGCTCTTTGGGGCCATTGCATACGTTTTCATCATGGGGAATCTGGAAACCGGCCGGATCGAACCTCGACTTCCCGCAGCGGTGGTCCGGGTCTCGCCGTCGGAGGCGGTGTAACGTCCGGGTTGCCAGCCGGGTGGGGTGCGGCGGGGAAGGGGAATGCGGATCAATAGCGCGCGCCGCGCCAATCGGAGAGTAGGTTTGTTCCGGAACGTGCCCACGGCATACAAAACATGCCGTGGCTACGCCGCTAGAGTTGCCCCTCTCTCCTGGTTCCCTAGCTGTCTGGCAATCAGAGCAAGATGCACAGCGATCTAAGCATCCCATACAGTTCCAAGGGGCTTGCACCGGAAATGATCTGCTGCTGCAAATCTTTTAATTTTCTGGCATCGCACAACGCCACGCCGCGCTGGGCGGCGGCAGCGACATCCGGTTCCGTCACTTCTGTTCTTGTAAAGAGAACTGGGAGAAATCGGTCCGACGCAAGACCGGCGGCTTGTGACATTTGCTTGCCGCGATCAGCAAGGTCAGACAGCTTCCTAGCTGGGTCTTTCAAGGTGCACTCAGCCAGAACAAGATATTCTTCTCCGAGAGGGCTTCTCCAGTAAGCAACGAGGTCCGGCAATCCATCCCTGCTTGCCTTGCCAAACCAGAGGACAACAAATCCCGTCGTGCTGAGCAGTCGTGCGACTCCGAGTTCAAAGGCGTTGGCATCTGAGTCTGTCTTGTCATACAGATAGCTCGTGAGCCGCGTTTGTCCAGGGTCGAAGAAGTTCACGATGCGGAGTAAGGTACTCTCCCTGACAATATCGTGTCGCACGGTATCAGCGGCCTCGATCCCTAGGAAGGAAAGCATTAGCTCCGCTGCGGCCGCCTCGTCCGGTAGCGCGACTGAAACGTGATGTAAGTTGCCTTTCGGCTCAGGCTGCTGCCAGTTTTCCACCCGATGAAAGTCGCGCTTGGGCAACCAGTCAATCATCAAGTCGGGCATCAAGTTGGGTATGCCCACGCATTCAATATCAATTTCAAGAGTGCGCTCTGCAGATTTGGTCTGTACGACCACGAACCGAGCAGGTAATTCGGCTGAGAGTTCAAAGGATGAGGACAGCGACTGGTTGCGCCGTGGTGGTAAATTGAGCTTACTGCACAACGCATCGAAGCCGTTAAAACCAGGCGTGCTCCCACGTAACTGGCTGTCAATCTCTTGCAGAGAAGCATAACTCAGAAGGGATGAGAGAGTGGGGCCACTTCCCCACATTGAAAGCACCCTGTTCCACCGATTCGAGGGGTTCGAGACCGTGTCGACGGAACAGACCCTCGGCTGGCTCCAACTATATCCACCCGCTCCATCTTCCGGCGTTAACCGAACGTCATTATTTGACGCCTGCCCTCGGATGACCCAAGAATCTCGTAAATTAGTCACGAGATCGTTAACTTTCTTAACCCCTGTACGACCCGAAAGCGCAAGAAGGCTACTAAGGCGGACCAAAGGCGATATCCTTGGGTCAGGACAAGGCTCCGTGCTGAGAACGGCCTTTCCAGCAATGAGAATCCACTCCGAGCCGTGCCTCGCTGCAACGCAGGCGAATTCGAGCGACCGGTACAAGGGTGTGGATTCAATGAGAGGTTCGACTTTTCTAAGAAACTCATCGAAGCAATCCATTTGAGTAGCCATGGCATCTACGTCCGTCGGAATATAACCGCGATTCTAGCCCCCTATTGGGCTGGCGGCAAGGATGAAGGCAATGGGGGAAAAGGGGACAGGCTGAACTGCGCGATTTTATGCTGCGGCGCAACCGATGTGTGCTGCCCGGTTTCACACGCGAGCCTGGAAGCGTCCCTACCACGCCCCCCGTTATTTTGTCCGCGGAATGGTTAAGCCGTCTTGCCAACCGCCTCAAGACGGTTGATGTAGGCGTCGATGTCCGATTGCAGCTTGCGAATCTCGTCCACTGGCCCCTCAGCCATTATGGCGAAGTTGCGAGGATTCTTCGGAAAAATGTCCCTCCGCAAGGCATCGATGGCTCGACACAGCCCTTGAATCTGTTCGATGGCCTGTTGCAGTTGTGCCTCGTTGTTTATCATAGCCGTATCCTTAGTATGCCCTTTTTGCCGCCCGGTTCCAACCGGACTTGTTGGAAGAATTCCACGTAGCGGCGGTATTCTTCCGAGTCCGTGCGCGCAACCAGCAGGTCCAATCCGAAGCGCCGGCGGACGCGCCGCTGGGAGAGAACGTTGTATTCAATCGGTCGCAAGTCAACGGAAAAATCGTGCCCTGCCGGCACGACTAGTATCAGGTCAATGTCGTTTGGCTCGGGCTTCGCGGTGACGAAACTTCCGTCCACCAGCACCGCCTCCAACAGGCCGCACTCCTTGGCTTCGCGTAGGAACTCCGCGAACCTCGCCCATAACTTCGGTCGCCGGTCGCTTAGCTGAAACGCTCCAAAGCGCCCCGTCGCTTCTTCCAGCGTACAGTCGTGGATGCCCTCCGGTAGGCAGCCCTGTTCGTTTAACGGTGGAATCGCCATGCCTCACGCCTCTAATTCAAGAATTCTATCGCTTGCCGGAAAAAGAGGGCGGCCTGACCTTCTCAATTTTTCAGAGGTCGGAGCGCGAAGTCGTCAATTTGCTGGCGTCGCGACGTCGGCTCCTGGGGTCAAACCGTCTTGAGGTCTTCGGCTCGGGCGAGTTTTTTCTGCCGGTCGTCAAACGTCCCAAAGCGCTCCGCCTTCAACTGGAGCGCCGCAGCCGACCTCGTTCACCGCCGGTCTCTTTCCATTTGCTCGCGGAGGAGCGCATTAATCCGGCTGAGGTGTCCCGCGCCCTTCGATTTGAGCCAGTCGAGAACATCCCTATCGATCCGAAATGAAATCTGCGATTTAAGCGGGCGATAGTACTTTCCCACGGCGCCCTTCGCCCATTGTGCGGGTGGTAATTGGGGGACTTCGGAGTGATCGAGACGGCGATCACGCTTCCTGTAGCGCTGCCGTGTTCGCTCGCTGATCTTAACCGATTTGATCCTCGTAGATGCTTTCCTCATAAGCCACTGCCTTTCTCGCTGAAATGATGTGAATGATCTCAACCGAGGGCTCGCTTCGATCAACGAAGACGACCACCACCAACACCAGGTTGCGAGCCATTCCGATGGCCACGTAGCGCCGCTCCCCCTCATCCTCGAAGTGGTAATTCTCGGTCACGATGTGATTCGGGTCTGCAAATACTTCCCGAGCCATCTCGAACGAGATGCCGTGGTTCCGTTTGTTGCGAGCCGCCTTCGCCGGGTCCCATGTAAACCTCGTTGTCACCTGCTCACCATTGTATATTCACATTTGAATCACGGCAATTCCCGTGACAATTGAGTTCCAATGGGGATAGCCCGATCCGCGCAATTTTTCAGAGAGCCGGACGCGAAGAGGGAATAGGGAACAGGTTACAGGGAACAGGGTCCCTTCAGTAGTGGTACCGTGCCTGAAGAAAATCAATTCGCCTTTCGCTGACGCGGTAGACCAGGCGGTGTTCCTGGGTGATTCGCCTCGACCAGCAGCCTGCCAGAACGAACTTCAGTGGCTCCGGCTTGCCGATACCCGTGAACGGATCTTTCATCGCCGCCTCGACAAGCCCCAGCGTCCGAAGCGCTGCCTTGCGATCCGTTTTCACCCAGTGAAGCAAGTCCTCCCGAAACTCCCGGTGGAACACAGCCTCGCGCTCAACGCGCCGTGCCAAGTCCCATCTCCCGCCGCAGCTTGGCGACCGATTCCGGTTTTCCCTTTCCCCGTGCAGCCCGCTTTAGCGCCGCCAGCAACCGCTGAGCATTTCTTGACGATCGCAGCAAATGTGCGGTCTCCATCAGGCTGGTCAGCTCCTCCGCAGGAACCAGGGCCACGTCTTTGGCGCCACGGCGCCGAACGATCACCACCTCTTGATCATTGACAACCTGGTCTAGCACCGAAGCGAGCCGCTCCCGCAAGCTGGTATAAGTGGTCTCTACAGGCATGGCATTCGCCTCCACAACTGCAGCGTACAGTATTCCTGTACGTCATGTCCAGGGAAAAGAGGGACAGGGGTGTGCGTCATGAACATAGGTAGGAATAAGAAAAAGGGGGCAGCCTGAACTTCGCACGAATTGGTGCATACTTCCCTTGTGATTCTCTCCATCGAACTCGACCACGAGGAAGATGGCCGGTGGATTGCCGAAGCGATGGAATTGCCCGGAGTCATGAGTTACGGCGCCACTCGGGAAGAAGCCATCAGCAACACCGAAAAGATGGCGATCGAGGCCATTGCCGACCGTATTGAGCACGGGGAACTGCTGCCAGTAAAGTCGGCCCCCGGTTGGTTTCTCGTTTCGCCCGAACCAACCAGCACACTGCCTGCGCGCGAGACCACGGACTCGAACTCCGTTCAAATCTACTACAATAAGTGATAGGCGGGCATCCGGCTTCCGCCTTCGGCGATGTGGATTCAACAAGCTCACCGCAAGGGGCCTCGGGCGCAGAACCCGTGGGGGCCGCTCCGACGCTTCCCGCAGGGCGGGATCGGGCGGCTGGTCTGCCTACTTCCCCTCCTGATTTTTCTTTCCAGTTGCCGGTCGTCGCCTCGCCTGCGCGTCGTGGTGCGGGAGAGCACTCCGGTGCTGGATGTCGCTGCGCGGGAGCTCGCCGCGCGATTGGAGTCGGGCGGATACAGGATCGAAATCGCCACGGGGCCGGAGGCCAGCGCCGGGCAGATCAATTCCATCATCCTCAGCGTGGATGCGTCGGCGCCGGGTTTACAGGCGGAAGGTTTCCGCATCACGCCCATCCGCGCCGGCGGGTTCTTGCTGCTGCGGGTCGTCGGCGTTGATCCTCGCGGCGTACTGTGGGGCAGCCAGGAACTGGCCGAGGAAGTGATCGTTGCGGGCCGGCCCGAAGCAGTTTCCGAGCAGACAGCGAATCGGCGGCTCCCCATTCGCGCCACTGCCCTGCCTTTGCTGCTGCCGGATGCGACGGCTTCCCCGGAGGCAAGAGCCGAAGCGCGCGATCATTGGCGCGATCGGTGGCGGGATCACCTGGACGTGTTGTCCCGGAGCCGCTTCAACACGATCTTTTTTCTCCTCACTCAACCCGTCAGCCGTTTCGCAGGCGTTGCCGGCAAGCCGGACGAATCCAGGGTGTCCGCTGCCGAAGTAAGAGCCAATATAGAGTGGCTGCGCGACCTGTTCCGGATGGCGCAGGAGCGCGGCCTGGATTGTTATCTTTGGCTCACGCGTGCGGCTCTGGAAGGATGGCTACCGCAGAGCGGGCCTTCTTCAACCGCCGCCGAACCTGCTGCAGCGCCAGGCGGCGGGGAGACTCCCGCGTCGCGGGAAAGCCTCCCGGTGCTCCTGCGCTCTTATCCGGAGTTGGCGGGCGTGGCCCTGGACCAGGATGTACTGACGCTCGCGGAGCCGCCGGAGCGCAGCCGTTGGGTTTCCGAAAACATCTTGGCGCCGTTGGCTCAACTCAACGACCAACGCGCTATTTTCTTGAGCGCAGACCGGGAATGGTGGCCGACGAAGGACGAGCTGAGTTCGGCGGTGTCCAGCAGCACCATCCGTCTTCTGGCCCCTTTGCCTCTGCCCGCGGAGTCTCCCCGCACGAGCGACTATCCCGTCCTGTGGCGACTGGAGACGCGGCCTTCGGAGCTGCACCCGTGGGAAGACCCCAGCGCCGTCCGGGGCGCCGTCCAGCGGATCGGGACGCCGGATTCGCTCGGATTTCTGGACGAGTCCTTCCGCGCCACCCGGCTTCCGAGCCGAAACCGAGACGCCGAGGCAGGGAGCGGACTTCCGGCCCTGGAGGAGGACTGGTTTCGGCTCCTGCTTTGGGGGCGTCTGGGATATTCGCCGGACACACCCGATCAATACTGGCGGCAACAGTTCGCTGTCCGGTTCGGAGGCCGGGCTGGCCTTGCTGCCTATGCGGCGGCCACGCACAGCAGCCGAATTCTGACCTTGCTTCCGGGGAACGACGCCAGTTCGGAGCCTCCCATGCAGCCCGGCCTGGCAACCAACTCCTTGCCGGCCTCTGCGCGAGAATTCCTTTTCATCAAGTCCGTTCTGTTCCAATCGGTCTCAGGCCAGTTGCCGAGCATCCTTCTCAGCGAGGTCCTGAGCGAGAAGAATTGGCTGCTGGCGAACGAGGGGACGCAGCGCGAGAAGCGTGTTCCCGCCGGGATTATGGAGAGCGAAGCGCGGCAGGTCCTGGACGAAGCCGCCAACGCCGGACGGTTGGGCGCCTGGAGAGGAACGGCCAACGAGGATTTCCATCGGCGCATTCAAGCGGTTGCCGAGGCCGGCCTGGCTTTGGCTGAGTACCGGCGCGGGATGGAAGCCTTGGCCCGCTTTGTTTTGAACGGCGAGGAAACCGCTCGTCAGCAGGCGCTCGAGCACTGGAAAAAAGTTCAAGAAACGATTGCTGCTCGGGCCAGTCAAGGCTCGCTCGGGAACTTCCATGCGCTGGACCGGCTCCAGCCGCGACTGCCTGAGGCCATCGAGCTGATTCCGAAGCTCAAGCCGTGGCAGTGGATGAAAACCAACTGGGAGGTTGGCACGGTCGAAGGATGGCAGCCGGCTTCGACTGCCGATGCTCCAGTTCCGGCGCAATGGATGCCGGTCGAAACTTCCTGGCTGGCAGAGTTCGGTTCCTACGGCCAACAGCCCTGGGTGGCGGCGCTCAATCAGCAATTGCGTCCGGCTTACCTCACTCTTCCGAAAGAACTGCCGCTTGCCCCGGGGACTCTGTTGATCGCCCGGACGCGAATCCCCACCCGAGCGGCGGGACGACTGGTTCTGCGGCTCGTCTCCGACCAACCCGCCACAGTCTGGGTCAATCGCCGCCGGGCGGTAGCCCTTTCCCCGCAGCGGTTCCCGTGGGTCGCAGCTTCTCCAACTCCTCTGCCGCTGCGTGCGCAACTTTTTTCTCAGGAAGTCACATCTGGAACTGCAGAGGTGATCTTCGCCGTCCCCTCTGCGCCAACGAATTGGCCGACGATTTCACTCCACTCCCTGTTTGTTCCGGACGCGCGGACGGTCGTGAGTCTGGCCGCGCGCCAGGCGACACAACTCGAAGGTGGCGTTGTGTTCGTGCCTGGCACGGAGGTTTCCCCGCAACCGCACCTGGCCCTTGCCGAGCCAATACCCAGCGGGACACCCGCTACTACTCCGTCAGGTTCACCAAGCCACGCGCAATTTCGCTTTTCGGTTGCGGAACCCGGCTTTTACCGATTCCGCCTATGGCTCTCCGGGGCGATCCCCCAAAGCGCCGGCCTTGATCTTTTTCTCGACGGCTCGGTATTGAAACAGGCAGTCGGCCGGGGCGATCCGATCAGCGGGATGTGGCATTGGCTATCTGTGGACACGATCGCCGATCTCGGTCCCGGAGAACATCATCTGGGAGTTAGCGGCTGGAAGCCGGGGGCGCGGCTGGGAATTGTGGAGATCATCCCGCAAGCAGCAGTTGCGCGCACGGAACAAACACCTACTGAAGCTCCAACGAAAGAAGCTGGAACTGCGGAACCTGTTGGTTCCAGGAATCCGGGATCCGGTCAAAGAGAAGGCGGAACTCCCGCGTCTCCCCCGGCAACAGTGGCGCCGAGCGCGCCTTGATTACTTCCTGGTCGTCGCGAAGAACCACTTGGTTCAGAGTGTCCCGGAAGTAGAGCCGGACCGTTAATTGCCGGACGGCTTTATCCCCGCGGTTGGCGAGTTTCCCGTCGAGATAAACAACCTCCTGGCCGAGGAAGTTTTCCTCCGCGCTCATGCGCAACTCGGCGACAGACAATTGCTCGGCGTACGCCACGGCGTCCCGGCTTGGCCCCGTGAGCGTTTGCGAACCGGACTGCCGCGCAACCAGAACGTAAAGGCCAACCAACACAACCGCGCCGAAGGCCAGCGCGGTGATCACGCCCACGGGAAGGGAAGGTTTCTCTTCCCGGTTTTCGCCAGGCTCAGATGGAATTGTCGTGGCAGGTTCCTCCGCCATTTCACACCCGTTCAAGGTCCGCATATTTGGCCATCAGCTTCTTCATACCAAATCCGGGGAAGCTGATGGTCAGTTTCGTTTCCTCGCCTTTGCCTTCGCTGCGCAACACGGTCCCGTAGCCGAATTTCGGGTGCTTGACGCGGTTTCCCGGCGCAAGCCCCGCGCCCGTCAGCGGTTTGCGAATCCGCGGCTCGGGCCGGGCGCCAGGCATGCCGAAAAATCGTTGGGCATTCTCGACCGATGTTACGCGCGCGGCTTCCTCATCCTCCACAGGCTCATATTCGTAATGCCGTTCTCCCTGCTGTTCCTGGCGGACGCCGCGTCGTTCAGAGAGGTCTTCGAGCAGGGCGGGCGGAACCTCGCGCAAGAACCGGGAGGCCCGCGAGCCTTCCTCCATCTGGCTGGCGTAATGCCGGCGCGCGAGGGCGCGGGTGAGGATCAGAACATTTTGCGCGCGCGTCATGCCGACGTAGCAGAGGCGGCGTTCTTCCTCCAGCGCCTGCGGGTCCATCAGCGAGCGGCTGTGCGGCAGCAGCCCTTCCTCCATGCCCACCAGAAACACAACCGGGAATTCCAATCCCTTGGCGCTGTGCAGGGTCATCAGCGTGATCCGTGCGTTCTCGTCGTAGTTGTCGGCGTCGCTCACCAGCGCGGCGTGATCGAGAAACTGACTTAGCGTCTCGCTCCGTTCGTAGCTGTCGGCGGCGGCGTTCAGCAATTCCTGAATGTTTTCGATCCGCCCCTCGGCTTCCGGCGTGCCTTCTTCTTCGAGCGATTCGATGTAGCGCGTGTTCTCGAGCACCTTCTTCAAGATCGCGGAGACGCTGCCTTCGGCAGCCATTCCGTGCAGATCTTCCATCAACTCCCGGAAGGCTTGGATTGCCGCGAGCGTCCGCGCCGGCAGAAGCTTGTGTTCGAGCGCCTGGCCGAGCGCGTCCCAGAATGAGAGGTTCGCTTCGAGAGCGATCTCTTCGATTTTTTGGGCGGTTGTCTCCCCGATGCCGCGCGGCGGGGAATTGAGGATGCGCAGCAGGCTGACGGAGTCCGCGAGATTCAGCGCCGCTTTCAGATACGCGAGCAGGTCTTTCACTTCGGCGCGCTCGTAAAAACTGATGGCTCCGACGACGTTGTATTTCAGCCCGTAGCGACGCAACGACTCCTCATAGAGCCGGGACTGGGCGTTGGTGCGGTAGAGGATGGCCGCGCGCTCGTCCGGTTCTTGTCGCCGGGCCAGCCAGTCGGCTACAAACAGGCTCTCGTTCTCCCCGTCGAATGCTTCATAGGAGCCGACCTTCGGCCCGCCCTGGCGCGCCGTCCACAACGTTTTGCCCTTGCGATACCGGTTGTTCGCAACGACGGCGGACGCGGCGTCGAGGATGCTCTGGGTCGAGCGATAATTCTGTTCCAGGCGGATGATGCGGGCCTGCGGATAGTCCTTCTCGAACTCCACGATGTTGCGGATGTCCGCCCCGCGCCAGGAGTAGATGGACTGGTCTTCATCGCCGACCACACAAAGGTTCTGCTGCGTCTGGGTCAGCAAGCGCACCAGTTCATATTGCGCGCGGTTGGTGTCCTGATACTCGTCCACCAGGATGTAGGGATATCGCTCATTGTAACGGAGTGCGACGTCGGCGTTCTCCTGCAACAACCGCACGGCAAAGAGCAGCAGATCGTCGAAATCCACGGCGTGGGCTTTCCGGAGTTCCTTCTCGTAGAGGTCGTAAACCTGCGCGATCCGCTCCGACATGGGGTCGGTGGCGCTCAAGTAAAAATCCTCCGGCTTGCGCCCGTGGTTCTTGGCGTGACTGATCCGCGAGAGCACGGCGCGGGCTTGCAACTCGCGCTTGGTGAGACCGAGCTGCCGCAAACAGGCTTTCACCACGCGGAGCTGGTCGTCTTCGTCATAGATCGAGAAGTCGCGCGGCAGACCGATCCGCTCGCCGTCGCGGCGCAGGACGCGCACGCAAAAGGAATGGAACGTCGAAATCCAGGGTTGCGCCAGGCCCGGTAGACGCACCAGGCGCTCGACCCGGCTGCGCATCTCGTCGGCGGCCTTGTTGGTGAAAGTCACCGCCAGAACGTTCTC
This sequence comes from Acidobacteria bacterium RIFCSPLOWO2_02_FULL_61_28, assembly GCA_001767035.1. Taxonomy (GTDB): domain Bacteria; phylum Acidobacteriota; class Terriglobia; order 2-12-FULL-54-10; family 2-12-FULL-54-10; genus 2-02-FULL-61-28. The sequence continues at coordinate 608 of MEKR01000124.1, read as the reverse complement.
CGGCGGGACGCCGCGATATTCGACGAGGTAGGCAATCCGGTAGGTGATGACTCGCGTCTTGCCGCTCCCGGCTCCCGCGAGAATCAACAGCGGCCCTTCGGTGTTCTCCACCGCCTCCCGCTGCTGGGGGTTCAATTGGTCCAATAAGGACATAATTTCAGACCCGTATCAATCCAAATCGAAGCCACGACCCCAACGTGCCAAAAACGGCGCCATAACCGAGTACGCCCAACAGCTTCTTCGTATGAAGGTTCCAAATGGCTCGTCCGAGTTTATTTCCTCGGTGTGACTGGAGGCGCACGATGAGACCGTGATCGCTTTCGACATTACGCAAACCCCTAGACAAGCTCCAGTCGAATCTCACGGCCGACCGCTATCGCCACCTTCCGCAAGGTGCTGAGGGTGACGGCATCATTCTCAGGATCGAGCAGGCGGTCGAGAGCGGCGCGGCTGGTGTGCATACGCCGGGCCATTTCCGACTTGGAAAATTTTTTCTCCTTCATGGCCGCTTCCACCTGCCGCGCGAGAACACGCTTGATGGCGGTCGCGGTGACCTCTTCGTAGATGCCTTCCTCGCGGAGCCAGCTATCGAACGATGATCCGATGTT
>MEKR01000123.1 GCA_001767035.1 Acidobacteria bacterium RIFCSPLOWO2_02_FULL_61_28 | reverse complement strand
GCGCGCGATCTTTGTCGAATCACACACGATCTGGATGAAAGGCAATTTGCTGCAAGATGCGCTCTATGTCCGCCCTGAGCTGCGCGAATGGGGCATCCGGGTCGCGGACGACCGCAACGCGGCCGACGTTTACATAGACGTTACGCGGCCGTTCCTGACGTACGACTGGGTTTACAAGATGATCAGCACAAGGACGGGCACCGTGCTCGGGACGGGAAAAGTGGTCGCCATTGATGGATCGGCCGCCGCTCAGCGGCTCGCGATCGAGATTGTGAAGCGCATCCAGACCGCGCGGCCTCTTCCCTCAGCGAGACAGTAGGGTGCCCGGAGTACGATTTCCATTTTCGGCATTCCTTAGCGAGCATGTTAGACTACCGCATTCGTAATCGCACGAGGAAATTCAAAGCGGAAGCCGGCCCTTATCTGCTGGCGGGTTTGCTTTCAGCAACCTGTCTGTTTCTGTCGCCATCTTCCTCCCCAGCGGCACAAGCCCAAGCCTCCGGTTCTTCCCCAGAACTGGCAGCGTTTGGCACCCGCGCCCGGAACGCTGTAGTTGACGCACTGCGCGATGAAAAACTGTCTCCTGAGGAGTTGGATGTCGAGTCGCTTGGAGAGCCGGTTGCCTTTCCCCGGGAACACGTCAAGCTACACCGCCTCCGGGAGATAAAACAGCCGGACGCTGGGCAGCCAAAGCCGGATGAATGGCCCGCAATGGTGGCGCGGGTGGCTGTCTGGCGCCAGGGAACCCTTGATCGCTTATGTATGGTTCCCGACGCCGAGGACATAGTCTCGGGAGTCGGGTGCAAAGGCCTTCCGGAAGGCTGGATTCCGTTGTCCAAGGAAGAATGGCGCGCGATAACCTCCGAACTGGCGTCCTTCCACGAAGATGCGGCGGACATCACGAGGGCGTCGGAACGGTTCGACTCCTACCTGTCGGGTTCCGAGGATGTTTTTGACAAGGCGATTCGGAAATTCGTCGTTTCCCTGATTGACTGGGAGTTGCATGTGCTTTGGTACGCTTTGGAAAGAAATGATCTGCGCGTAGTAGAACTATGGGGCGGTTCGGATTTTTTCTCCGACTTCTGTTCCGAAAGGATACCGCAGCCGGATCGTAGTCAGTTGGAACAAATGGTCAGGGCTATGTCGGACGACGTAGTCAAACTAAATCAAGCCTTCCGAGATCTCGGCGCGCTGGACCCGGGCCACGCAGCTCTGGTCAAGCCCTATTTTGGCGCTTTTCAATGGGGGGTGCTCGCCAAGGAATTGAACGCGGACCGGATCAAAAGCCTGTCACCCTCGACGGTTCTCTACGTCGCTGATTCCGTAGCTTTTCGTCTGCGTTTTGCCCGGTACAACAACCGTCTCCTCCTGGTCTCCGTCTGCGGCGGCCATTAGATGAGCGCAACGGAGGCGGGAACGAGACCGAAACTCTGCCAGGGTGGGTCTGGTCTACCGCAATTCTTCCATGATTTCTTCGAGGGCGGCGCGGCCGGGGCGGGTTCGCTCCTGCGGGAGGGTGGCCAGCGGCTCGTCTACCGTGCGGAGCAAATCCAGGAGAGTCTTTCCTTCCGGGTTGACGTAGAGGATGCCGGTGAGGACCTCGTGATCCCGGCGGGCTGACTCGATGGCAGAGAGGGCTTTCAGCGAATCGGTGGCGTCGTAGTTGCGGTCGAGCTTGCGCAGGCGCAGGTGCGAGCCGTCGTGCATTTGCACGTCCTGGGTCTCGCCCGGATCGTAGGTGACTTCGATGTTTTCGAAGTAGGCGATGAAATCAATGTCGTGCAACGGCTCGTCGTGGTCCTTCATGTAATCGTAGCTCTTGGTCGAGCCTTCGTGGTCGTTGAAGGTGACGCAGGGCGAGATCACGTCGAGCATCGCCGTGCCGCGGTGCGCGATGGCGGCCTTGAGGACGGCCGACAATTGTTTCTTGTCGCCGGAGAAGGAGCGGGCCACGAACGTAGCGCCGAGCTGGATGGCCAGCGCGCAGGTGTCAATCGGAGGCAGCTCGTTGACCACGCCGGTCTTGAGCTTGGAGCCGACGTCGGCGGTCGCCGAGAACTGGCCCTTGGTCAGCCCGTAGCAGCCGTTGTCCTCGATGATGTAGATGATCGGGAGGTTGCGGCGCATCGTGTGGACGAACTGCCCGATCCCGATCGAGGCCGTGTCCCCGTCGCCGCTCACCCCGATGGCCCGCAGATGCTGGTTGGCGAGCACGGCTCCCGTCGCCACCGAGGGCATCCGGCCGTGCACGGCGTTGAAGCCGTGCGACGGCTTCAGGAAATAGGCCGGCGTCTTGCTGGAGCAGCCGATCCCGGACAGTTTGATGACTTGCGTCGGACTCACTCCCATCTCAAAGAAGGATTCAATGATCCGCTCCGAGATGGCGTTGTGGCCGCATCCGGCGCAGAGCGTGCTCTTGCTCCCGCGATAGGTGGCGACTTCCAAGCCGATGCGGTTCAGTTTTTTGGGCGGAGGCGGTGCAACGGTACTCATGTTAGCGGCTGATCTCCTGGGAAAGAATTTCGTCGGTGATGGTGCGCGCGTCAAGGGGGTGGCCGGTATAGTGGCGGACGCTGCGCAGTTTGCTGCAATCAGAACCGCAGATTGCCAGCCGGACCAGGTCGCACATCTGCCCGTCTCGGTTTTGTTCCACGATGTAGACGCGCTTCAGGCGTTTCACAAAGTTTACGATGTCGTCGTTGAAAGGGAAGGAGCGGAGGCGCACGTACGCCGTGGGAATGTTCTGTTCGCTCCGCAACTGGTCGCGGCTTTCGATGACCGCCCAGTGCGAGCTGCCGAAGGCGATGATCCCGATCTCGGCTCCGGGGTCCTCTTCGAGAACCGGGGGCGGAACGCGCTTACGGGCTGTCTCCATTTTGCGCTTCAGGCGGTCCATGTTGTTCTTGTAGTCTTCCGGCCGCTCGCTGTATCCCGCTTTCTCGTTGTGCCCGCTGCCCCGGGTGAAGTAAGCGGCGAGGGGATGGTCGGTTCCCGGCAAGGTCCGATAGCAAATCCCGTCGCCATCCACGTCGCGGTAGCGTTCAAATTTTTGGAGCCGGTCGAGGTCGGCAGCCGTCAGCACTTTGCCGCGGCTCAGCGGCTTCTCGGGGTACGGGAACGGGTCGGCCATCCAGTTGTTCATGCCGATGTCGAGATCGCTCATGACGAAGACGGGCGTCTGGAACTCTTCGGCCAGGTCGAAGGCTTCCTGCGCCATCGTGAAGCATTCCTCGACCGAGCAAGGAAAGAGCAGGATGTGGGAGGTGTCGCCGTGCGAGAGGAAGGCGGTCGAGAGAATGTCGCCCTGCATCGTGCGCGTGGGCAGGCCCGTCGAAGGCCCGGTGCGCTGGATGTCAAAAATCACGACGGGGATTTCGACATAGTAGGCGAGTCCCGTAAACTCGGCCATGAGCGAGATGCCCGGCCCGGAGGTGGTGGTCATGGAGCGCGCGCCGGCCCACCCGGCTCCGATCGCCATCCCTAAGGCGGCCAGTTCGTCTTCCGCCTGCACGATCGCGTAGGTGGCCTTGCCCGTCGCCGGATCAATCCGGTAGCGCCCCATGTACTCGATGAGCGCCTCAGCGAGCGAGGACGAGGGCGTGATCGGATACCAGGCCACCACCGTGACGCCGGCAAACAGGCAGCCGAGCGCCCCGGCGGCGTTGCCGTCAATCAGGATTTTGCCCGCGGTCTTGTTCAGGCGGTTGACGCGATAGCCGTCGGTCTTCGGCAGGTTCTTCTCGGCAAACTCAAAGCCGGCCTGAATGGCGTTCCAGTTGAGCGCCAGCGCCTTCGGCTTCTTCCCCAACTGTTTGTCGAGCGCCTTCTTGGCCTCGGCCATCTCGATGTCGAGCAAGCGGGCCAGGACCCCGACGTAAATCATGTTCCGCACCAGGCGGCGCAGCCGGGCGTCTGGACACACCGGCACGACGAGCTTGTCGAAGGGCACCGGATAGAATTCCAAATCCTGCCGCAGTTCCCGCAGCCGCAAAGGTTCGTCATACACCACCGCCGCTCCCGGCGACAGGTTGAGCACGTCCTCCTGCGCGGTCTCCGGATTCATGGCGACCAGGAAGTCAATTTCCTTCTTCCGCGCAATGTAGCCGTGATGATTGGCGCGAATCGTGTACCAGGTGGGAAGACCGGCGATATTCGAAGGGAAAATGTTTTTTCCGGAAACGGGGATCCCCATCTGAAAGATAGACCGCAACAACACCGAGTTGGCCGTCTGGCTTCCCGAACCATTGACCGTGGCGACCTGAATGCTCATGTCGTTGACGATCTGTCTTCTACCCCCGGACGGGCGGGTCTCCGCAACTGTTTCAATCGTAGCCATGCGTCTCCTGCGATGGTTTGAAAAGAATTAGCAACGAGGTCCTGACAAACTCCTCTGAGCAGGCTCCGAGGGAGGATCATACCGTACAGTTTCTTCCAAAGCGCTGCTCCTAAAATCCAGTATACGCCCGCGAAATTCGGAAAATCAACGTCACAAAGAAGGTTCAAATTTGTTCTGTTCAAATGGTTGAACAGATAATTTGTTCATGAATCTGAACACGCCCGGGGTCCGCAGAACAATGAGGAGCGGCTCGCCGCTCGGTACCTCTGAAAAATAAAAAAGCCCGGACGCTTCGAAGCGTCCGGGCGAGTGACCCTGTCCCGGGAACGGGGCGTGAGGTCTTGCGTTAGTACATGCCGCCGCCCATTCCGCCGGGAGGCATGGAAGGACCCTTCTTCTCCTCTTCCGGAATCTCGGAGATCAGAGCCTCGGTGGTGAGCATCAGGGACGCAATGGAGCCGGCGTTCTGCAAGGCCAGCCGCGTGACCTTGGTGGGATCAATCACGCCCGCCTTGACCAGGTTCTCGTACTCTTCGGTCTCGGCGTTGAACCCGAACTCATCGTCCTTGCTCTCGCGGATTTTCCCGACCACGATCGCTCCCTCGTAGCCGGCGTTCTGGGTGATCTGGCGCGTCGGTTCCTCGAGCGCGCGCTTGACGATCTCGACTCCGATCTTCTCATCGTCTTTGAGCTTCGCTTTCAGTTTGTCCAGAGCGGGGATCGAGCGCAGCAAGGCCACGCCGCCGCCTGGCACTATCCCCTCTTCCACCGCCGCGCGCGTGGCGTGCATGGCGTCTTCGACGCGAGCTTTCTTCTCCTTCATTTCGGTCTCGGTGGCCGCGCCGACCTTAATAATCGCCACGCCCCCGACCAGCTTGGCGAGCCGCTCCTGGAGCTTCTCCCGGTCGTAGTCCGACGTGGTTTCCTCGATCTGCGTCCGCAACTGTTTCACCCGGCCTTCAATCGCCGAATGGGTGCCCGCGCCCTCCACGATGGTCGTGTTGTCCTTGTCAATGACGATCTTCTTGGCCCGGCCGAGCTGGTCCATCTTGACGTCTTCCAGTTTGAACCCCAACTCCTCGCTGATGACCTGACCGCCGGTCAGGATGGCGATGTCCTCCAGCATGGCCTTGCGCCGGTCGCCGAAGCCCGGAGCCTTCACCGCCACACAGTGCAGGGTTCCCCGGAGCTTGTTCACCACCAGGGTCGCCAGGGCCTCGCCTTCCACGTCTTCGGAAACAATCAGGAGCGGCTTGCCCATCTTGGCGATCTGCTCGAGCAGCGGCAGCAGGTCCTTCATGGAGCTGATCTTCTTCTCGTGGATCAGAATGCGGACGTCTTCGAGCACGGCCTCCATCCGCTCCGGGTCCGTCACAAAATAGGGAGACAGGTAGCCGCGGTCGAACTGCATGCCCTCGACCACTTCCAGTTGCGTCTCCATGGTCTTGGATTCTTCCACCGTGATGACGCCGTCCTTGCCGACCTTTTTCATCGCCTCGGCGATGATGTTCCCGATGGTCTTGTCATTGTTGGCCGAGATGGTTCCGACCTGGGCGATCATGTCGCCCTGAACGGGCTTGGAGAGCCGCTTGATCTCCGCGACCGCAGTCTCAATGGCCTGATCCACGCCGCGTTTGAGCGCCATGGGATTGGCTCCCGCTGCGACGTTCTTGATCCCTTCGCGGAAAATGGCCTGCGCCAGAACCGTGGCTGTGGTCGTGCCATCACCCGCCACGTCGCTGGTCTTCGAGGCCACCTCGCGCACCATCTGCGCGCCCATGTTTTCGAGCGGCTGCTTCAACTCCACCTCTTTGGCCACCGTCACCCCGTCTTTGGTGATCGTCGGCGGCCCAAACTTCTTGTCCAGCACCACGTTGCGGCCCCTGGGCCCCAGCGTGATCTTGACCGCATCGGCGAGCTGATTGACCCCCCGCAAGATGTGCTGACGTGCTTCTTCCCCTTTGACAATTTGCTTTGCTGACATTGATTTCCTCCCTTGATGTTTGCCCCGCGACCACCATCTTCGACCGGCCCGTGCCTGCCCTCCGGCTCCCGCTCAGCAGGATTCAGAGGGTCTGCACTTCGGTTCCGGCCCCTGGCGCGCAGGAAGTTTACTGGATACCGTTTCTGGAATCGGCGGCCCGCTTACTTCTTCTTAGCGCCGGCGCCGACCGGCTCGGCTACTTCGGCAAGAATGCCGAGGATGTCGTCTTCTCTCATGATGAGGTACTCTTGGCCGTCAACCTTGATCTCCGACCCGGAGTATTTGCCGAACAGCACCCGGTCGCCCGCTTTGACATCCATAGCGACTCGCGTGCCGTTGTCGAGGATTTTGCCGTTGCCGACGGCGATTACCTCGCCTTCCTGGGGCTTTTCCTTCGCCGTATCCGGAATCACGATTCCGCCTCGGACTACTTCGCCCTTCTCTTCCAGTCGTTTTACCACTACGCGATCATGAAGAGGCCTTACCTTCATAGCTTTCCTCCTTATCCGAACGTTGCAGTTTGCTTAATGGAGGTTCTCCGCCTTGGAGGAGCGAAAACGAACCGCCTGTTCCCCAACCAGGGCGGAGAACCGCAAAGAAGTATTTCGACGCTTCCCCGACGAGCAGCCCCCCGATCCCGGATCGAGTTTAGCACTCCTCATCGAAGAGTGCTAGTATAACGAGGTCTATTCCTGTTGTCAAGACCCGCCGAAATAAAACTTTAGCCCCGTCCGCTCAACGTATATCTTGTTGATTATATATAGGTTGCCTGATTTCCTAGGGCGCTGTGGAGGGAGGATGCTCCCGTGTCGCCCCGGAACGGAATCCTACCCCAAGCCGAGCAGCGGCCAATAAATGGGCACCAGAAACAGCAGGATCAGCGACTCGACCACGGTGAGCAGCAGCCCTAATTTGAACATATCCCGCCCCGAAAAGTACCCGTATGAGTAGCCGATAATCATCACCGCGTTTTGGTAAACGAAGATTTTCCCTCCGGCCGCGAACGTCCAGATCATCCCCAGGGTCAACGGATCCAAACCGTGGGTCTTGGCGAACTGCATCAGCACCGGGATGGAAGTGCCGAGCATGGAGACCTCGCTGGCGAGGAATATGTGGTAGATGAAAGCGGTCCAGTACAGAACCAGCGTGGAACTGTAAACGTTCGTGACGAACGGACTCATCCAGGCGAACATCACGTTCGTGAGCACATCGAGCGCTTTCGTGGAGACCAGTACGTTGCCCATACTGAGGGCTGCCGCGACGAAGAAAACCGGGAAGTAGTCCGCGCGCCGGGCGTCGCCTGCGGTCAGCAGCCCGATTCGCGGCAGCGTCGCGACCAGCCCCACCCCCATGCCGATCAGAGCCGGCGACAGGTGATGGAGGAAGTCGGTAACCCACAGCCCCAGCGCCAGCAGCAGCAGGGCTAAACAGCGTTTTTCCATGGCAGTCCAGGGGCCCATTTTCGCCAATTCCGCGCGGATGAACTCGGCTCCGCCGACGAGGGTTTGTTTTTCGGGCGGGTAGAGCCACAGAGTCAGCCGCCAGGCCACAAAAATCGTGATGAGATCGCACGGCAGGTACGCCATCATCCAGCGGCTCCAGAGGACTTCGACCCCTCCAAATCGTTCAATCCCCCCGCGCGCTGTGATCGAAGCAGCTCCCGCGATGATCATCTTGTCGAAAATGGTGGCCGTGTACGTGAGAATCAAGAACATTCCGCGACCGATATTGGATCCCCGGCCCATGCCGAATACCTCTAACAGGCCGAGCGCCACTGCAAGCATGATAATCACTCGGGCGAGGCCGGAGGGCACAATGAAAGTCAGCAGGAAATCGGTCACGATCAGACTGAGCAGGATGCCCGCATACGTCTTGCCGGCGCGGCTCATGACGAGGTAGGCGATGCGGCGGGCCAGACCGGACTTGGTCGCCATCGCCCCGATGAAGATGGCGCCCATCAGAAACCAGGGGGTATCGTTGGCAAAGCCGCTGAAGGCCAACTCAAACCGGGCAACTCCGAGCGCCCAAAACAGGTAACAGCCGAGAAAGCCCGCGAGGGCGTGGTCAATCCACTCGGTCATCCAGGAAATGATCATGAAGGCGGTGAGGGCGAGGGCTTGCTGTGCTTTGGGGTCCATTCCAAGCGGAGCAAACCAAAGGATGGCGGGAATGACGACTGCCAGAATCGCTCCCACCAACCGGAGCGTGGGGTTTTTCGGGGCTTCAGCGTGCTGGAGAGGGGCTGGGGCCTTCCGTTCCGCGGGAAGTCCGGTTTCGGCCGTCATAGGATACCTCCGAAACTATCCTGTTCCATGGGACAGGACAAGGCACAACCGGCGAGCAAGAAACAACTCGGCCGCCTCCCTACCCGGAGGGCGGGGGCCAAGGAAAGACCCAATTCGCCATGCGGTAGCCGGTGAGAGAAAGCAAAATGATCCCGATCAGAGCCAGGATGGACCCGCGCAGAAACATCGGAACGATCCGAACGTATCCGCTCGAAAAGACGATGGCGTTGGGGGGAGTCGAGCTCGGCAAGGTGTAGCCCATATTGGCTGCCAACGAGATGGTGACCAGCAGCGCAATGGGGTTGAGCCGCAGCGTGGGGGCCACAACCAAAGCGATAGCGCCCATGGCGCTCACGATGGCAACCCCGGAGGTCACCTGGCTCAGCACGACCGTGATCAAAATGATCCCGGAAACGACCAGAAAGGGAGGGGTATTCGCCCCGGCAATAACAGAGACGCCGGCGCTGAACAGTTCTCCCAATCCGACTCGCTTATCAACGATCAGGTCTCCCAGCGCAATCCCGCCCGAGATCAGGACCATAGTTCCCCACTCGATGTTATTCATGGCTTCATCCCAGGTGATGACAAACTTGCGCGCTTTCCAATCGATCGGAATGACGAACAAACTGCCGCCGACCAAAAGGGCCACGACGCCCCAATTCAGCCGGGTGGTGGACCAGACGGCGAGCGGGTGGGTTCGTCCGAGGACCAAGGGCAGGATGTCGGGTAAAATCCACAACGTCAAGGCGGTGGCCAGCGCCGCGCACGCGATCTTTTCCCCCCGGCTGAACGGCCCCAGCTTCCGGACCTCCTCCCGGATCAATTCCGTCGGGAGTACGAACTCCTGATCCTTCCGGCTGAGGAAGAATCGCAAAACACAGAGCATGGCCACCGTTTGTAGAATCGTAAACGGAAGATTGGCGATAAACCATTGCGCGTATCCCATTCGATACCCCGCCGCGGCTGCGAGCCCGACGGCAACCATATTGGGCACCGAGCCGCTCGGGGTCAGCTTGCCGCCGATGTTGGTGGCCCAGGCAATCCCCAGAAACATCGCCGTGCCGAAGCTGCTGCCCGGTTCGACACTCAGGAGGCGGAGCAGACCGATCCCGATGGAGGTGAAGAGGATGGCGTCCACGGCGTTCGAGGTAAACGCTCCGATGCCGATGTTGGCCAGCAGGAAGAGCACCAGCAGTCGCCACGGTTTGCCGCGCACCAGCCGGGAGGCGACCAGGGTGAGGCTGACCCGCCGCGTCAACCCGTACTTCTCCATGGCGTGCCCGATCAGGAACGCGCCGAACAAGAACAAATTCGTCCAATGGCCCCAATACCCGAGCGCCTTCTCGAACGGAAACAGGCCGCAGACCGCAATCAACGGCAGCAACAGCAGCGAGGTTACCGGGATCGGCACGGCCTCCGTAATCCACCAGAGCACGGCCCAGGTAACGATGGCCAGCGAGCGCATCCCGAGGGGGGTGACGTGCGGCAATGGGGGCAGGTAAAGACACAGCGCAAAGCCCAACGGACCCAGAATCAGCCCGACCAGGCGCTTCTTCTTTTCAAAGTTGATTTCGCCCTGAGTCAACTGCGGCGCAAGTTCCGCGAAATCTTTCCAGGCCATCGGGTCCCTCTATCGAGCCGGGCACGAAAAAGGCGCGTCCCGGCTTCCTCCGGAAACGCGCCCTGTGGAGTGCTGTTGCGCGCGGGAAAAGGACGGTTACATCCTCCTGCCGCTTTCTTCCTCATCTTCCCGGATCGGGAGCGCCTGGGATTTGCCGTCCAGCGCCTCCTCGAAATGAGTCAGGCGCGGGGGTGGGTAGTCAAAGCCGAACTCGGACCACCGGGCCACGAGCCGGTCATACACTTCCCGGCGCAGGCGGCTCCGCGGGGAGAACACTTTCAGGTGCTTGTGCTCCTTGCAGGCGTTGATGAGCGCCTTGGAGCCGTAGATTCGCTCCTCGGGAGGATTCTTGGTCGGGTCGAGCCAGGTGGACCAGGTGTTCCGCAGGATGTCAATGTCCTTTTCGGGATCGAACCGCGTGGACATCGCCCAGATCACCTGGTGGAGGTCGGTGGGGTCCACGTCGTCGTCCACGACTACGATCAGCTTGGAATAGTAGGCTCCGCTCGGCACCTGCGCCGCCAAGGCGGCGGTTTGCGCGGCGTGGCCGGGATAGCGCTGCTCAATCGAGACGGCCGTCATGCCGAAGCCGCCGGCGGCGGCCGGAAAGCAATACACCCCCTTCACTCCCGGCACGCCCAGATTTTCCAGGTCATTCCAAACCTTGGCGCCCCGGACAATGCCGTAGACGATCCCCAGTTCATTGGCGGGATAATCCGCCATCAGCGCGCAGGTCAGGATGGGGTTCTTGCGCATCCGTACCCGCTGGATGTCAATGAGCGGCGTGCGGGCTTCCGGGCGGCCGTAATAGCCGGTGAACTCTCCAAACGGCCCTTCCTTCGCCAGGCGGCCGGGGTGCATGAAGCCCTCGACAATGATCTCGGCCGAGGCCGGCAGGTCCAGGCCCGTCAGGTCGCTGCGGAAGGTTTCCACCGGTTCGTTGACCAAGCCGCCGGTGAAGTCGTACTCCGATTCGGTCTTGGCCACCGTAATGCAGCCCACGATGAGGAGCGCCGGATCGCAGCCGTAGACGGCGGCCACCGGAAATGGCTTGTTCTGCGCCCAATACCGTTCGCTTTGCAGGCGGGCGTCCTTTCCCGGAGACCAATAGCAGAAGATCTCCCGCGGCCCATGAATCATCTGGCGGTAGGTTCCCAGGTTGATGTGGCCGTCTTCGAGATCGCGGGTGACCAGCACGTCCCAGGTTCCCAAGTACCGTCCGCCGTCGAGCGGCCAGAACTTGGGCGCCGGGAATCCGGTCACGTCAATGGCCGAGCCTTCTTGAATGATCTCGTTGACGGGCGCCTTCTCGGCAGGAATGGAGCGGGGAGGAATCTTCCGGCCGAAGTTGTTCTTCGTGAATTCGACCAGCTCCCGGATGCTGCGGCCTTTCGGGAGACTCAGGCTTGCGGCGATGCGCTCCTTGCCGGTTCCAAACAGGTTGAAGACCGCGGTCGAGCCATAACGCGCATCCTTGATGTTCTGGAACCACAGCACGGGCGCGTTTTCCCGATGGGCCACCAGGTAATTCAGGCCGCTCATTTCTTCGCACCAGTCCACGGGCTGCGTGATCTCCTTCAACTCGCCGATAGACCGGGATTCCTCGAGAAGCTGGCGCAAACTTAGCATCCCACCCTCGCAGCTAAAGTCGGCTTACGAACGACCATACCCATCCACGTGTTACCAATGAGAAACTCGCCCCTGTAACGATTCCTGTGGCTACAGGTAGCCCGCGCAGGCTCTAAAAGCACCGGACAGTATATCACACCGCGTCCGGCGGAATGCCGGGAAGCGGAGAAAGCCGGCGGGACGGATGCGGACCTGGAAACCGTGCGCTTCTGCCTTCACTTTTTCTTCGGTTTGCGCGCCTGATAGGCCTGCCAGAGCTGGCGGGGCAGCTTCCAAAAAATCACCGCCGTAAGCCAGGGCCGGGCGACCAGCGAATAGAATCCGGCGGTCTCGGTTCTCCGGCTGAGGGCGCGCGCCAAGCGGCGGGCTCGTTTGGGAGAAGGCGATCCGCCCAGCACGGGCGGCGCGAGATTCCACATCACTGTAATCCAGAGCATCGGCGGCGTGACCAGAATGAGGGAGAACAGAGACCAATTCCATGTCCGGGCCAGTGCCAGGTAGAGCAGCGTCATCACCAGGCTCAGGACAACCCCCTGCGCCACCGACCCGGCTACGATCCTGCTCCAGCGGATCATCTCAAACCTCCGCAGAAGGCGCGCGGACTCCGACTGCGCCAGCTTCTGCTGCGTAACGCGCAACTCGGCGATCCGCTCCTGGTCCCCGGCCAGCTTGGCTTTCTGCCGCCGGTTCTCCAGGCTCGCCACTTTTTCCAGGTGATCCATCAGCGCCGAGAGATTCCCTTGGTCAAACGGAGGAATCTGCGGCGTCTCCATGATGAGCCGGTGCTGTGCCTGGGCTTGCTGGATTTGTTCGAGGGTCGGGTTCTTGGTTCGCTCGACGCGCGGCATGACCCTCGATTGTTTCTCAGAACCGGCCCGGAATGCAAGGGGCGGGATAACAGTGACGAGTGATGAGTGACGAGTGCATAGTTGCCAATCCTCTTCGTCACTTGTCACTGGTCACTCGTCACTACCCTGGCGCCGCCGCCGTGGTAAACTCGAAACTTAAGCCCTGTTTCTTTGCGAGCGCCATGACGACGAAACCGATCTCGCCCTCGAAGCCCGCGCCTGCCATCCGGCATGACGTAAGCCGGTTGACCCCCGACGATCTCTTCCTCTTCAATGAGGGTAACCACTATCGGCTCTACGAGAAGTTCGGCGCCCATGCCGGAGTGGTGGACGGAGTCGCCGGCTGCAATTTTGCGGTCTGGGCTCCGAACGCGGAGCGGGTTTCCGTCATGGGCGACTTCAACGGCTGGAACCCGGAGAGCCATCCGCTGCACAGCCGCGGCCAATCGGGAATCTGGGAGTGTTTCCTCCCGGGGATTGCGCGGGGCGCTCCTTACAAGTACCACATCGTTTCCCGGCATCATCGTTACCGGGCCGACAAAGCGGACCCGTTCGCATTCTACGCCGAGGTCTCGCCCAAGACGGCCTCGGTGGTTTGGGACCTGGAGTACTCGTGGCGCGACCAGGATTGGATGCGGAGCCGTCATGCCTGCAACGCGCTCGACGCCCCGATGGCGATCTACGAAGTCCACCTCGGTTCCTGGCGGCGCGCCCCGGAAGAAGGCAACCGCTTTCTGACCTACCGGGAACTCGCGCTGCCGTTGGCCAAGTACGCGAACGAGATGGGTTTCACGCACGTGGAGTTCCTGCCCGTCCAGGAGCACCCCTTCTATGGTTCCTGGGGCTACCAGACGACCGGGCACTTCGCACCCACCAGCCGCTACGGGACGCCTCAGGACTTCATGTTCCTGGTGGACACGCTGCACCAGCACGGCCTGGGAGTGATCCTCGATTGGGTGCCTTCTCATTTCCCCAGCGACGGGCATGGACTGTCCTACTTCGACGGAACGCATCTCTACGAACACGCCGATCCCCAGTTGGGGCTGCATCCGGACTGGGACAGCATGATCTTCAACTTCGGGCGGCACGAGGTGCGCAGCTTCCTGTTGAGCAGCGCGCTCTTCTGGCTCGAGAAATACCACGCGGACGGGCTGCGAGTGGACGCGGTGGCTTCGATGCTCCACCTCGACTATTCGCGAAAAGAAGGGGAATGGATTCCCAACCAATATGGCGGACGCGAAAACCTGGAGGCGCTCGCGTTCCTGCGCCGGCTGAACGAGGTGGCTTATGAGAACCATCCCGATGTCCAGGTCATCGCGGAAGAATCCACCGACTGGCCGATGGTTTCCCGGCCGGTCCATGTGGGCGGCCTCGGCTTCGGCATGAAGTGGGACATGGGCTGGATGCACGACACGCTCGAATACATGACCAAGGACCCGCTCTTCCGCAAGTATCATCATCAGGAGTTGACATTCCGCATCCTCTACGCCTTTACGGAGAACTTTGTTCTTCCTCTCTCGCACGATGAAGTCGTGCACGGCAAGGGATCGCTATTGGGAAAGATGCCCGGCCCGGATTCCGAGAAGTTTGCCAACTTGCGGCTTCTATTGGGTTACATGCTGGCCCAGCCGGGCAAGAAGCTGCTCTTTATGGGCGGGGAGTTCGGACAGTGGGCGGAATGGAATCACGACGCCAGCCTCGACTGGCATTTGCTCGACTATGAACCACACCAAGCATTGCAGCGTTATGTGCGAGACTTGAACCGACTCTATCGCTCGCAACCGGCGCTCCATGAGGTGGACTTCCACCATTCCGGGTTTGAGTGGATTGATTTCCACGATTGGGAGCACAGCGTCATTAGCTTCCTCCGGCGGGCGAAGAACCCCAAGGACTTTCTCCTCATCGCCTGCAACTTCACGCCGGTGCTCCGGACTGACTACCGGGTAGGCGTTCCGGAAGACGGTTATTATCGGGAGTTGCTGAACAGCGAATCCGCCGCATACGGCGGAAGCAATCTCGGCAATGGGGGGGGCGCGCGCGCCGAACCGATCCCCTGCCACGGCCGGCCCCACTCGCTCCGCTTGGCCCTGCCGCCGCTTTCCGTGACGGTGTTCAAGAAGGAATGACAATCCGAGCCGCGCGCGCCTGCCCTGAGCGGAGCCGAAGGGTAAGCAAGCGGTCGGTGTGGGGAAGGCCACCGCTCCCTTGCAGTCGCGGCTCTGATGTGGTCGCGGCTCTGACATACCGTCCGGAAACGCTCGACTCCGGGACCGGCGGAGTGCTAGGATAATCCGCAGGACGCTTTCGCTCTGAAGGGGCGTCGGCACGGAAAATCTTCCCGGTCCGCAAAGCGTTTTACCGCAAGACGGATTTTGGAAACACAAGGAGCGTATGGCAAAGGCTCGTTTCAAAGAAAAGAAAGATCGGCCCGGCGCCGACGAAAACATCAAAGAAGAAGGGATCGAGGTCTCCGGGACGGTGCTGGAGAAGTTTCCCGGTGGAATGTTCAGCGTGGAACTAGAACAGCGCAAGCAGTTGGTCCTGGCGCATCTGGCGGGCCGGCTGCGCAAGAATCGCATCCGCATCCTTCCGGGAGACCGGGTGACGCTCGAACTTTCTCCCTACGACCTCACGCGGGGCCGGATTACCTACCGCTTCCGCTAAGGCTGATCCGGCCGGCGGCGGAGACGGTGCCTCTTGAATTTGGGGAGGAACGATGACCACCGGAGTGCGAGCCTGAACAGTACCTCCTGGAGTAAAGCCGAGTAAGAAGAAAATCGCTGCGCTTGTGCGTTTGCCTTTTTGTTCCCCTCTCGCGAGTTTGATCCCTTAGAATTACCTCGTGGACACTATTACGCACGGAATTGCTGGCGCGCTGGTGGCGAAATCGTTCGTCCCGGAACGGGAAAGCCGCCTGGCAATGCTGGCGGTGACGTTCGGGGGCGTCTTTCCCGATAGCGACGGGTTCGCCCAGTTCTTCGCGGACAGCCGCCTGGCCTGGCTGGAGACGCATCGCGGCGTCACGCATTCCTTCCTGATGCTTCCGGTCTGGGCCTTGCTGCTCGCCTGCCTGACCTCGCCTCCCTGGAAGGGCCGTCGCGGCTGGCTCCTCTTTTCCGGCTTGTATGGGATCGGCATCGCGCTCCATATCGGCCTCGACCTCATCACTTCGTATGGCACCATGATCCTCGCTCCGTGGAGCCGGGATCGCTTCGCCTGGGACCTCACCTTCATCGTGGACCTGATTCTCACGACCATCGTCTTGCTGCCACAGTTGCTTGCCTGGGTGTACTCGACTCCCGGCATGGCCTCGCGCCGTGGATTGATCGCTTGGCTTTCGGTAAGCTTGGTGGGGGCCGTCGCGGTTTGGCTCGCCGCAGCGTTGCAATTGCCTCTTTCTGCGTGGGCCGTGGTCACCGCTTCGGGTCTGATAGGCTTGCTGCTTTGGGCGCCGTCGGTTGGCGGACGGGGCTTCCGCTGGTCCCGCGCCGCATTCTGCCGGGTGGGAGTCGCCACGCTCGCTGTGTATCTGATCCTATGCGGGGTCGCCCACCGGGCGGCGCTGGCACGCGTGGAGGAATTCGTCCGCAGCACCGGAGCCAGAGTGGAGCGCGTGGCAGCCTTGCCTGCCCCGCCGTCGCTCAGTTGGTGGTCCGGGCTGGCGCAGACGCCCGCGGGAATTTACCGCATCTCCTTTCGCTTGACCGACCCGGCGCCGCCTTCCTACCGCTTTTTCCCCAACGCCCAAAGCAGTTTCTACCTCGAGAAGTCCAAATCGCTCGCCGACGTGCAGACGTTCCTTTGGTTCGCCCGCTTTCCGTGGGTGACTTACCGGGAAGAGAATGGATTCCATGTCCTGGAATACACGGACCTCCAATTCTATGGGCCGCGCGGAGGCCGCGCCAATCCGTTTACCTTCCGGGTTTCCCTAGACAAGCAGGGCCGCGTGGTCAGCTCCGGGATGCTCCAACCATAGCGGGGTCCTGCGCCTGTTTGGGACCGAGCCATCGTCACGCGCGGAGTTGCGGGAATTTCCTGTCTCACGTTCTTCTGGCAGCGCGCCAATGGGGGGAATATAATGAGTGAGTTATAGCGCCCGCAATCAAGGTGACATGTTCCCGATGAAACTGCTTCGCTCGAGTGTGCTGGCTGTCTTGGGGAGTGTTCTGGCTGCGCAAGCAGGCGAAATTCGAGGGCGCGTGCTGACCACCCAGGGCCTGCCCGTGGCGGAAGCCCGGGTGGCGGTTGAGAAAGAGGAAAAGCAGTTTCGCCGGGCCGTGCTGACCAAGGCCGACGGCACTTATACGGTCCCCGATCTCGAAGAAGGCGTTTACTCGGTCCACATCACGGGGCCGGAAGGCCCGCCGTCGCTGCGCCGCGAGATTGTTGTCGGCACGGCCGACAGTTCGGTCCGCATTGACTTCCGGCTGCCGATCTCTCCGGGCCAAGCCCCCGGCCCTCGGGACGAAGGCAATCCCAACATCTTTCTCTATCGCATGGACTTGAACGCCCTGCGCAAACGGCTCACGATTGTGCGCGGGGCCGATCCGCAATATATCGGCGAGTTTCTGCCGGAACGGAATTACTTGGGAGCGGAGTACGGCGCTCCGCTGAATGAATTCACGGTGCTGAACCGCCGGTCTCCGGCGTCCCGCTGGACCTATTCGGTGGGGCAGTCGCTCGAAAACAGCATCCTCAACGCGCGCCCGTTTTTCAACGTGGGACGCCTGCGGTCTTCGCGCGCGAACCAATTTGAATTGTCAGCGGGAGGCCCTGTGGTCGCGGATCGGCTGTCGCTCTCGGCCCGGTATGGGCGGCTGCGCGATTCGAGCAACGTCAACGGAAACGTCCAAGTCCCCCTGGCTGGCGAGCGGTCTCCGCGGTCGGACAGTTCGAGTGGCCGGGCGATTCTGGGGAGCCTCCTCGGAGCGTTTCCTGCCGAACTGCCCAACTTGCCGCAAGTGACGGAGCGGCAATTGAACACCAACGCCCCGCAAGAGATCGCCAACCGGGAAGGCTTTTTTCGATTGGATTTCAAGCCGGCGGAGTCGAGCGCCCTCGCCTTCCGCTATTCCATCGCGGACTATGCGGAGGACCCCTTCGAGCTGGTGATCGGGCGCAACCCGCGAACGGACCTGCGGAATCAAGGGTTGCGCTCGGGCCTCATGTATAACTTCTCGCCGAGCGCCGTCGGGCAGCTCGGATTCGACTTCGACCGCGCGGCTGCCGCCTTGACCCTGACCGAGCGCTACCGGAATTTGTTTTCGGCTCTGGGATTCGGGGCGGCCGTCCCCGACGTGGATTTCAAGGCGGATGCCTTGCAGGACCTCGGGCCGGGAACTCAGTTCCCGCGCTTGCGCGTTCAGAACCGGTTTCAACTCTACGCCGGGGCGACGAAGATTACGGGCCGGCACTCAATCAAGGCGGGCTGGGGGATCGCGCGCGCACAGGTGAATGACCTGCAAAGCGACCGCAGCCGGGGAACCTTGATTTTCGCCGCTGACTTTGGCCGCTCCGAGATTGAGAATTATCTTCTGGGAAAGCCCTCGCAGTTGAACATTACGCTGGGGAACCTCTACCGGGGGTTCCGCAGTTGGGAACACTTTTTCTATATCGGAGATCAAATCCGCCTGACTCCGGCCCTGAGTCTGAGCATGGGCCTGCGCTACGAGCTTCAAACCGCGCCAACCGAAGTAAACGAATTAACCCAGCCGGGTTATTCCACGGACGGGACAAATTTTGCTCCCCGCGTTGGCTTTGCCTGGAGGCCGGGGGACGGAGACATGATCGTGCGCGGCGGGTACGGGATTTCCTACGGAAGCGTGTTCCCCGTGACGTACCAGTTTGCCCGGTTCAATCCACCGGCAATCCGAACCGTTCAAGTTGCCGCGCCCGACATTACGCGACTGCTCTCGATTGCCCACGAGCAGACCGGAGCGGGAGAGCGTTCGGCCCTCCACCGCATCTCCCCGGATTTGGTGACGCCGTATTCCCATCAATACACGCTGGCCGTGGAGGGCAACCTGCCGGGGGCGCTCTTCCTGCGCCTGGCCTATCTCGGCAGCCGCTCGTTCCATCTCTACACACAGAACATCTACAACCGGGCGCGGCCGGTCCCCGGCCTCGAGCCTACCACGGCCAACATTGATGAACGGCGGCCCGACCCTCGCTACTACGACATCACGGAGATTGCAAGCAACGGCAATGCGTATTATGATGCCGCGCAGGTTGCGCTGGAGAAGCGGCTGAGCCGCGGCGTAGCCTTCCGCGCCACGTACACGTTCAGCAAGAGCATTGACCTGGGCGGAGACTTTACGAATACCGCTTCGGGCGTCGAGAATCCGCCGGAGATGGGCATTTTGAGTTCCGAGTTCACCTCCCGGGAGGACGATTTGAAGGGTTGGAGCCTCTTCGATTCGCCGCACAACCTGACCGTTTTCTACACCGTCGCTCTTCCCTCCGTCGGACATATTTCCGGATGGAAGGGGCTGCTGCTGCGGGACTGGGAGGTTTCCGGGACGACGGTGTTCCAGTCGGGACTGCCGTGGCACGCGCACACCGCGGACGCGCCCGGCCTGGGCAACGTGGATGGCGTTCTCCACGACCGCCCCAACCTGCTCAATCCGGCGATCCTGGGCCAGAGCTTCGACAACCCCGATACCTCCGTGGCCTTGCTGCGGCGGGCGGATTTCGATACCCGCATCCCCCCGGGCGGGCGCGGCAACATCGGCTTTAACGTGTTTCGCAAGGACGGAACCAGCAATTGGAACGTTTCCATCGGAAAAGCATTTCGATTCCGGCGGTGGGGTGAAGCCTCGGTGCTATTCCGGGCCGCGTTTTTGAACCTGTTCAATCACGCGCAATTTGATAAGCCCGGATTTAATCTCACCAGTCCGTTTTTCGGCCAGATCACCAACACGGTGAATCGAGGCCGCGTCACGCAACTCTCGGTGCGCGTCAATTTCTGACGGCCAGCAATTCGCCCACGGGACTGCCATCCAGCCGGGAGTTGCTAGGGTTTTTTAGAGAGGGAGAAGGAGGAACACCATGAGCAAGCCAGTGAAAACCATTGGAATTTTGACGGGAGGGGGCGATTGCCCTGGGCTGAATGCCGTCATCCGCGCGGTGGTGAAAGCGGCGATGATCCGCTATGGTTGGACCGTGTTGGGGATTCCGGACGGCTATGACGGCCTCATCTGGCCGGAGAAGATTCGTCCTCTCGGGGCCGGGGATATTAGCGGGATTCTGGTGCGAGGCGGGACCATCCTGGGGACTTCCAACCGAGGCAATCCGTTCGCCTATCCCATGCGCGAAAACGGGCAGACGGTTGTGAAGGACGTTTCCCCTCTGCTGCTCGCCAACCTTGCCAAGATTGGGCTGGACGCGTTGGTGGTGGTGGGAGGAGACGGCACGCAGAAAATTGCCCTGGAGTTGTTCCGGCGGGGCGCCCAGGTCGTGGGGGTCCCCAAGACCATTGACAACGACCTTTCGGCGACGGAAGTTACGTTTGGATTCGATACGGCGCTGCGCACCGCCACGGACGCCATTGACAAGCTCCACACCACGGCCGAAAGTCATCACCGCATCATGGTGGTCGAAGTGATGGGCCGGGACGCGGGCTGGATCGCGTTGCAATCGGGGATCGCGGGCGGCGCGGATGTCATTCTGATTCCGGAGGTGCCATTCTCGCTCGAGAAGATCTGCGACAAGATCGAGCAGCGGGCCGCCGCGGGCCGGCACTTCAGCATTATTGTCGTGGCGGAAGGCTGCCGCACCATTGACGGCCATCCCCTGTTCCCATTTTCGGAGGAACGCCGGAATACGCCCCGGCCCGGAACGGTGGCCAATGCGCTCGGCGCTTTGGTCGGACGTCACGCCGGCCGCGAAACCCGCGTCACCGTGCTGGGCCACATCCAACGCGGCGGTTCCCCGTCTCCCTTCGATCGCGTCCTGGGATCGCGGTTCGGGGCTGCAGCCGTGGACCTGGTGGCGCGCGGAGAATTTGGCCGCATGGTCTGCTTGCAAAGCGGTTCGATTCAGTCCACTCCGCTGGAGGAAGCGGTGGGCGTTCTCAAGACCGTGGACCCCAACGGCCAGTTCGTCGGAACGGCCCGGTCCTTGGGAGTCTCCTTCGGAGATTGAAGAGAATCCATCCTGCGAACGCAGAAAACGATCCTGCCTCCCGAGCAAGACAGGGCGCGCCGGTCCCCGCGAAACCGTGGTTGGATGGCGTTCCATGCGCACTTGTTGCTACAATGGAGAATCGGCGAACGCGGTGTTGTTCCGGCATTTCTTTGAATCCGACTCTCTCTCTCGTTTCTATGGGATCGGTCTGGCTGTGTGTTTGGGATTGACGGCGGCGGGATGTTCCGGACCGGCGACGACGCCGCCGCGCGAAATCGCCTATGTCCGGGGGGCAGCCGTGCCGCTCCGGGATCAACTGGGTCCCGCAGCGAATTTGACCGGGAATCTGGAGAGCGGCGAGGAGGTCGAAGTGCTGGCGAAGCGGCCCCGCTGGGCACAGGTCCGTTCGGCCCGCGGCCAAACGGGCTGGGTCCAGTCCCGGCTTCTGGCTCCCCGGGAGGTGCACGACCAGTTTCGATCTGTCGCCGCTCAGGCGGGGTCACTCCCGTCGCAAGGAAAGGCGCTTCTGCGCCGGGAAGCCAATCTGCATCTCGAGCCGCGCCGCGAGGCAGAAACGTTTTACCGCCTCCCGGAAGGGGAGGAAATGGACGTGGTGGCTCATCGCGTTGCGGAGCGCCCTTCCCCCTCACTCCCAAGCCGCAGCAGTCCTCCCGCCGAGGAGGGTTTGGAGCCTCCGGCCTCTGCGGATTTGGCCGTGCAACCGCTGGAGGATTGGTTCCTGGTGCGGGCTTCCCGCGGCAGGACCGGGTGGCTTCTCGAAAATTTCTTGGATATGAACGTGCCCGTGGAGGTTGCGCGGTACCGGGAGGGACTCCGGATTCGGGCGTGGTTCGTGATTCACCGCGAGATGGATGACGGAGTCGAACGTCCCTGGTACTTGTGGGCTTCCATCCGTCCTGTGAGCGGGTTTCCGTTTGATTTTGATGAAATCCGCGTGTTTGTTTGGAACCCGGCCCGGGATCGCTACGAGACCGCGTACCGCGAGCGAAACCTCATCGGTTTTTACCCCATTCGGGTGGGCAGCCAGGAAACTCCCGGCGGCCCTGCTCCTTCGTTTGCCTTGCAACGGGAGGATGAGACCGGCAAGCGGTTCGAGAAAGCCTATGTGATGGCAGGCCGAATGGTGCGGCGCACGCCCTGAATCCTGCCGGGAGAAATCTCGTGAAAGTATTGGTGATCGGTTCCGGAGGCCGCGAGCACGCGCTGGTGTGGAAGATTCGCCAAAGTCCCTCTGTCGAACAGGTTTTCTGCGTCCCCGGCAATGCGGGGATCGCGCGAGAGGCCAGTTGCAAGCCAGCGGACCTCCCAGCGGCCCTCAAGGATCCCCGGCAACTGGCCGACCTCGCCGTCGAACTCGGCGCGGACCTCACGGTGGTGGGACCCGAAGCTCCGCTGGCCGCAGGGCTGGCGGATGCGTTGCTCGCGCGGGGATTGCGCGTGGCAGGGCCAGTCCAGGCCGCGGCTCAGCTCGAAGCAAGCAAAATCTTTGCGAAACAGTTCCTGCGGCGTCACCGGATTCCGACGGCCGACTTCGTCGTGTGCGACGACCGCGCGACCGCCGAAGCAGCCCTGGGCCGTTGGGGAGGGCCGGTAGTGCTCAAAGCCGATGGACTGGCCGCCGGCAAAGGCGTGGTCGTCGCTTCCGAACCGTTGCAGGCCCGCGCGGTTCTCGATGCCCTCCTCTCCGGTCGTCTGGTGGGTGAGGCCGGGCGACGGATCGTCCTGGAAGAAAAACTCGACGGTGAGGAAGTCTCCTTCCAAGTCCTCACAGACGGGCAGGCGGTTGTGCCGCTCGTCCCAACGCAGGACCACAAGGCCGTCTGGGACGATGATCTCGGACCCAATACCGGCGGCATGGGTGCGTATTGCGATGACCGCATCCTCTCGGAATATCTTTCCCGGAACATCCTCGACGAAATCGTCTATCCGACGCTCGACGGCTTGCGGGACGAAGGAATCGTTTACCGCGGCGTTCTCTATTGCGGATTGATGATTACGGCGGACGGCCCTAAGGTACTTGAGTATAATGTTCGCTTCGGCGATCCGGAGACGCAGGCGCTGCTCTACCGCTTCCGGGGAGACCTGGCCGAAACCTTGCTTTCTGTCTCGACCGGCACGCTCGGAACCGCGAAGTTCGACTGGGAACCGGGCGCGAGTGTTTGCGTTGTGGCCTGCTCGGGAGGCTATCCCGGAGAATACGCAACCGGGAAACCGATCACGGGCATCGAAGCGGCGGAAGCAGTCGGCGCCAAGCTCTTTCATTCGGGAACCTCCGAACGCAACGGCTGCTTCGCCACGGCGGGCGGACGAGTTCTGGGAGTAACCGCGCGCGGGTCAACATTGGCCACTGCCGTTCAGTCCGTCTACGATGCCACGTCCAAACTGCACTTCGAAGGGATGCACTACCGCCGGGATATTGCCCGGAAGGGTTTGGCGCGTTCCCGGCCGCTTTGATTCGGGCAACAGAGACACGGAGAGAAGACCATAAATTCCAAAAGCAAAATCCCAAATCTCAAACCTGAAATGTCAAAGAGTTTGGTGTTTGGTGTCTGAGTATTGTTTAGAATTTAGAGTTTAGGATTTAGAATTTCTCTCTGTGCTTCTGTGGCGATTCTTGGGTTGCTGCTCCGCCGCGCTGTGACTCTTTGGCTAGGTGAGGAATCATGCCGAAACAAAACCGGAAGCCGCTGGTCGGGATCGTCATGGGGAGCGATTCGGACTTGCCCGTCATGACGGAGACGGCCCGCATGTTGGGGGAACTGAACGTTCCGTACGAACTGGAAATCGCCAGCGCTCACCGCTCCCCGGAGCGCGCCGCCGCGTATGCCCGCACGGCGGCCAAGCGAGGTTTGCACGTCATCGTCGTGGGGGCGGGGGGCGCGTTTCATCTGGGAGGCGTCATTGCGGCGCACACCACCCTGCCCGTCATCGCCGTGCCCCTGGCCGGCTCTCCGCTGGGCGGGATTGACGCGCTGCTGGCGGCGGTCCAGATGCCCGGCGGCGTGCCGGTGGGCGTCATGGCGGTGGGAAAAGCCGGGGCGGTCAACGCTGCCATTTTCGCCGCGCAGATTCTCGCCGCGACGGACCGCAATCTTCACCGGCGACTCGTCCACCACAAAGAAAAACTCGCGCGCGAAGTTACGAAGAAAAACACCCGGCTGAAACAAGAGCTCTCACGGTAAGACAGGCATTCCTGCCGGGGAACTGCTCAGACGGCAGCACTACGCTGGTGCCCGGCCTCCGCTCCGGAGGGTTTTGAAAAGCGCGGCGAATTCGGCCAGCGAGAGTGTTTCCGCCCGCGCCCGCCAATCAATCCCGAGGTCCGTCATGACAGCGCGCAGCCTTTCGGGATCGCAGCGAGCTTTCCAGTTATTGACCAGGGTTTTCCGCTTCTGCGCAAAGGCCGCCCTCACGAGCTTCCAGAAAGCCTTTTCGTCTTCGATTCCCAGTTTCTCTTTTTGCCACGCCACGCGCATCCGCACCAGCGCGGAATGGACCTGGGGCCGTGGCCGGAACGCCTCGGGAGGGATGGAAAAGAGCATCCGAGGTTCGGTGTAGTATTGGCAGGTTACTGAGAAGAGGCCGTAGGCAGCCGAACCGGGAGCCGCCACAATCCGCTCGGCGACCTCCCGCTGCACCATGACCACGATCTCCGTGATGCACGAATGGTAGTCGAACAGATGCAGCAGGCAGGGCGAGGTAATGTAATAGGGCAGATTGCCGAAGACGCGAATGCGCTCCCGGCCCACGGCGCGGGCGAGCGAGTCAATGGGAAGATCGAGGATGTCGGTTTCGACCACTTCGACGCGCGGGGAATCCGCAAATTTCTCGCGCAAGACGCCGGCCAGCTTGGGGTCCAGCTCGACGGCCCAGACCTTCCCCGCCTGCTCCGCGAGGAGTTCGGTCATGGTCCCGGGACCCGCTCCGATCTCGAGCACGGCGTCATCGGGTTGGAGGCCGAGCGAGCGCATGATCCGCTGGATCACGCGGCGGTCCGTTAAGAAAACCTGGCCCAGGGGAGCGCGGCGGTGTCTCGACACACGCCCATTGTAGCCGAGACTCGGAACCGAGTTGGATACACTCTCGCCGTTGACAGGTCACAAGCGGGTCGAAATAAAATATAGTAGAAGCTGGAGCGAAACCCGGTGGGAGTTTCGTCAGGGCACGACTTTAGTCGTGCCGAAAGCGGTGCGGAAAGGATGAAATTTCCTTACGGCTTCAGCCGCTGAGGGACGAACCTCAGGGGCTAAAGCCCAGACGACAGAACATGTCTTTTCGGCATGGCTGAAGCCATGCCCTGACGATGCCGTGAAGAGGTTGTGGAACAGCTTCTCCCCCGGCAGGGGTTGGGCGCCGATGGCAGCGATTGAAATCTCGGGGCTGAGCAAAGACTACTCGCTGGGCTTCTGGCGCAAGCGCCCGTTCCGCGCGCTCGACCGGCTGTCTCTCAAAGTCGAGCGCGGGGAAGTCTTCGGGTTTCTGGGACCGAACGGCGCCGGAAAGACGACCACGCTCAAGCTCCTGACCGGCCTGATCTTCCCCACCGAAGGGACGGCTACCATCCTAGGTCATCCGGTCGGGGAACCGGAAACGTTCCTGCGCGTCGGCTACCTCCCCGAGAATCCGTATTTCTACGACTACCTCACGCCCCAGGAGTTGCTCGATTATTTCGCGCAGTTCTTTCCGCTCTCGGCGGAAGAACGCCAGCGCCGCCGGGACGCGGTCCTCGATCAGGTCGGTCTCGCGGAGTTCCGGCATCGCCCGCTGCGGAAGTTTTCCAAAGGCATGTTGCAGCGGGTGGGAATCGCGCAGGCCATCCTGCACGAGCCGGAGATTGTCCTGCTCGACGAGCCGATGTCGGGCCTCGATCCGGTGGGACGGCACGAGGTCCGCGAGCTGATCCTGCAACTCAAAGCCGCCGGGAAGACGGTCTTCTTCAGCACGCACATTCTCTCGGACGCCGAGGCCCTGTGCGACCGCGTGGCGATCCTGAACCGGGGCAAGCTGGTGGGGGTCGGGCAGCTTTCCGAGTCGCTCCAGCGCCAAGCCGCCTGCGAAGCCGTGCTCGAGTGTGCCTCCCCGGAGGCGCTCTCCCGGCTCCAACCTCTGGCGGCAAAACCGCCGCTGGTTTCGGGCGGCCAGTGCCGGATCGAAATCCCGGAGAAAAACATTCCGCAGTTTCTCGCGCTGTGCCAGAGCGACGGGCTGCGGCTGATCTCGCTCAACCCGGTTCGTTTGAGCCTGGAAGATTACTTTGTGGAGGTGCTGCGGGGCTCCGACAGCGAGCGGCCCGCGTCTCCCTCGCCATGAGGTCACGACAAACACTCGCCATCGTTCTCAACACCTTCCGGGAAGCGGTGCGCGACCGGGTGCTCTACAACCTGATCGCCTTTGCGCTGATTCTCATTGCCTCCGCCCTGCTGTTCGGGCAGATTTCGATCGGCATCCAGAAGACCATCCTGTTGAACGTCGGCTTGAGCGCGATCTCGATTTTCGGCCTGCTGATCGCGATCTTCCTGGGCATTGGCCTGGTCTATAAAGAAATGGACAAGCGCAGCCTGTACGCGCTGCTGAGCAAGCCGATCCGCCGCCGCCAGTTCATTATCGGGAAATTTCTGGGGCTGAACTTCACCTTGCTCGTCAATACGGCGTTGATGAGCGTTGGGCTGTGGGCCGCCCTCTATTACTTGATGCGGCGGTTTGAGCCGCAGGACCTGTCGGTCTGGGTGGCGATTTATTTCATTCTGCTCGAGCTTTCACTCGTTACCGCGCTCTGCCTGTTTTTTTCCTGCTTTGCGACGCCGGTGCTCTCCGCCGTGTTTACGTTCATGGCCTACGTCATCGGGAATTTCGCCGCCGACATCCGCGCCTTCGGCGAGCTGACCGAAAACAACTTGCTCAAAGGATTGACCACCGTTCTCTATTATCTGCTGCCGAATTTCAGCGACTTCAACGTCTCCGCCTGGGTTTCGCACGGCAAGCCGGTGGCGGCAGAGGTGGTCCTGCTGAATACGCTCTACGCGCTTTGCTATGACGCCATCCTGGTTGCGGCTGCGGTGTGGATCTTTTCCCGCAAGGACCTGAAATGAAGCCGAGCAAAACAGGGCGAAGCGTGTGGACGCTGGCGCTCGTGCTGGCGTGCGGGTGGGCCATTCTGGTCCCGGCGCAGATGGCACTGGACCGCCGACTCGCCCCCTACCGGGAGACGCCGGAGTTGCTCTGGATCCCTTCGGGCAATGTTCTGCGGTCGCTCAGCCTGGGCCATAACGGGCTGCTCGCCGACCTCTACTGGACGCGCGTGGTGCAGTACTTCGGCGCTCGGCGCCTCCAGCGCCGGACGGACTTCCCCCTGCTTGCCCCGCTGCTCGACATTACGGTCGCGCTCGACCCGCAGTTGCTGGTGGCCTACAAATTCGGAGCCATCTTTCTGTCTGCGCCTTCTTCGTACGGGGCCGCCGAACCGCAAAAGGCAATCGCTCTGCTTCGGCGCGGAATCCAGGCCAACCCCGAAGAATGGCGCTTGTGGCATGACCTGGGCTTCATCTACTACTGGGACCTCAAGGACTACAGGGCGGCTTCCGAGGCTTATCGGGAAGGCAGCCGACACCCGGACGCGGCTCCCTGGATGCAGGTGATGGCGGCGGTCATCGAAGAAAAAGGAGGGAACCGGGAGACTTCGCGCTTCCTCTGGACGGAAATCCATAACTCCGCCGAGGACGAGACGATCCGCAAGAACGCCTCAATGCACCTCGAAACGCTGCGGGCGCTCGACGACATCGAGGAACTCGAGCGACTCGCCGGGCGGTTCCGCGAGCGCGCCGGCCGCTGGCCCCAATCCTTTCAGGAGATGATCGCGGCAGGCCTGCTCCAGGGCATTCCCGCGGACCCGCAGAAGTATCCCTACCAGCTCCAGTCTGACGGCAGAATCACCCTCCACCCCAACAGTGAAGTGAAACTCGATTACGGACCGTCACCGGAGGCGCGCTAGAGACACAGTCACCGGAACAGATCTCTCCCGGCTGGAAGCCGGCGCTACATCGCTTCCGGCACTTCGATGCCGAGCAGATCGAGCGTGGTGGTGAGACGGTCCTCGACTCTCTTGACGAGCCAGAGCAGGAACATCTTGCGAGCTTCGTCCTGCTCGGTGAGGATGCGAAAGCGGTGATAGAAGTTGTTGAAACCTTGCGCGAGTTGGAACGCGTACTTGGCGACTGCGGCAGGCTCGGTGGTGGCGATTGCGAGTTCCGCGACCGCGTCCCACTGGCTGGCCTGGTAGAGCAATTCCCAGAACGCATCGCCTTCCGGCGCGGCCAGGAACCGCTCGAGCACGGCGGGCGTGACCGCGTTTTCGTCGAAGCGTCCACCCTCTTCTTCGAGCTTGCGGAAGATGTTGCGCGCGCGCACGACGGCGTACTGCACATACGGGCCAGTCTCGCCTTCAAAGCTCAAGGCTTCGTGGAAGTCAAAGGCGATGATTGTATTGCAGGTGTAGCGGAGCAGGAAGTAGCGGAGCGCGCCGATGGCGATCTGCTGCGCGATGCGCCGTCGGAAGTCGTCCGGTTGGTCCGAGTGGCGGGAGAGCACTTCCTTGTAGGCTTCTTCGAGCAACCGGTCCAGCAGGTCGTCGGCTTTGATGCCTAGCCCCTTTCGCCCTGACACCTCGATGAACGGACGCTGGCGTTCTTCCGCGCTCAACTCGATGCCCATTTCATCGCAGCAGCGCGGCGAGAGCGCGACCATCTCGTAGGAGAAATGGATCGAGCGGTCGGCCTGCTCCGTGTAGCCCAGCGCGCGCAAGCCCGCCGCCACAATTTTCTGCAAGTAGGACTGGCGAACGTCTATGACGTTGTAAACCTTCTGCCCCTGGCCAAACGCGGGTGGGGACCCGCTGCCCGGTTCGGAGCTGCTCACCCAAACCGTGCGTCCGTCCGGATACGTCTCAAACGGCCGGTAAAAAAAATTCTTCCCGAGCAGGCCGAACTTCCAAAGCTGGTACGCAATGTCTTTCCCGACGTAAGTGACGGTCCCGTTCGAACGG
This sequence comes from Acidobacteria bacterium RIFCSPLOWO2_02_FULL_61_28, assembly GCA_001767035.1. GTDB lineage: Bacteria > Acidobacteriota > Terriglobia > 2-12-FULL-54-10 > 2-12-FULL-54-10 > 2-02-FULL-61-28. Next base: position 10,879 of record MEKR01000123.1, on the reverse strand, counting down.
ACGATCACTTTGGTGTCCTGCCCGCCGTCTTCCTCTTCCGCGCTATTCCCTATTCCCTGTTCTCTGTTCCCTTCCGTCTGTCGCATCACCCAGCAGCCTTTGTTCTTGCCTTCCGTCTCGAGATAGATGGCGCGTTTTTCTTGGAGCAGCTCGAACGCCTGGTCCCAAAATCGGAGATGCAAGATTTCGCTCTCGCGCGGCAGGAGGTCGTACCGAACATTGAGGCGGAGCATCGTCGCCAGATGCCGGCGGACGATCGCGGTCGAGACGATCTCGGCGACGCGCGCCGCAAGCGTGTGGCCCTCTTCGATTTCCTGGAGCGTGCGGTTGCGCAATTCCAGCCGCGCACTGTCCTCTGCCAGGAACCGCGTGACGCGGGCATAGAGGTCCCAACAGTAGTAGTCGAACCGGGCGGCGGGGTCCTGCGCCAGCCGCGCCACGTCCTCTTCTTTTTTCTGCTCCAGATATAAGAAGCCCACAACCACGTCGGCGACTTGCACGCCGGTGTTGTCAATATAGTTCTGCACCTCGACCGTGTGTCCGCGGGCGCGCAGCAGGCGGACGAACGTGTCGCCGAGCGCGGCGTTGCGCAGGTGCCCGATGTGCGCGGCCTTGTTCGGATTGATGTTGGTGTGCTCGACGATCAGTTTTCCCCCGGCGGCAGTCGTAGCAGACGCTCCCGCTTCGAGTGGCGCTCCCAGTTGTGCGGCGTAAGCAGCCCGGTCGAGAAACAGGTTCACGTAGCCCGCGCCGGCCACGTCCGCCTTGGCGACGCCCGCCACCGAGCGCAGCGCCGCGGCGACTTCCTCGGCGATCTGGCGAGGCGGGCGGCGGAGCTTGCGCGCCAGTTCCATCGCGAGCGGCAGCGCCAGGTCTCCCATCTCCACGCGCGGCGGCCGATTCACCACCACGCTCGCCTCGACGCCGTACTGGCGGAGCACAAACTCCCGCGCAGCCTGCTGAATTCGGCTTTGCATGAAGAGGTACACGATACTTATTCCGATTCTTTTGAAATATCTAACACTATTGGGATAGCTGTGCCTTGCACTCAGCGATAAGGGGAGGTATTTCCTCACTTGCAGGGGGCCCTAGAGGCGAGGGAGCCTTTTCAAGTGCTTGCTCTAGAGCAAGTAATGCTTCAGGTTACCTCTTCAAGTGACAAAGTGCAGTACCCCGGCCCTCGTGGTTCCGAAAATGATCCGGATTTTCCAGAATTGCTAAATCAAATGATGCTAGTGCTTCCTCGTAATGCTTTTGATCGAGATAAAACCAACTGAGGCTTGCGTAAAATTTTGCTACTGGTTGCTGCTGCACCTTTGCCCAATGGATCGCGGATTTGAAGTCTCGTTCTGCCTCCTTGAGGAACGAGGCAGCGATTTCTGTCTCCCCCCTTGCATTGGCCAGCCCAGCCAATCCGTGGAAGGCTGGGGCCAGTCCCTCATGTGCCCTTTGATGTCCCCGGTGTAGACCTAGCGTCAACTCAAATTGTTTCCTAGCCTTTTCGTAATTCCCTGAGTGGAGCCAGTGCCGTCCAAAGGCATGATACGCATCATAATATTTTGGGTGCTTCCTGATCAACTCATCAAACTTAACGCTAGCCTGCGCATCCTCCTCTTCACTTAACCATTTGGCATGTCTCAATGCTATTACGGAATCTCTCGGAAAGCGAACAAGCAACTCAGCAAACATCTTGGAAATGTTTTCCGCACTATCTGTAGAGGCGAATAAGTCAAGATAATGTTCGGCGAGGTTTCGATCGTTGGGGTGGTGGAAAATGGCAGCAGATGTTACTTCCACAGATAAGGGCGACTGGTGCTGGCGGATAAGCATAGCGATCAGGGCTGTCCAGACTTCGCGCGCTTCAGGGTGTCCCTCCAGCCAATCTCTCGTGCCTGAGATTAGCTCGGCAAGTTGCTCAGCACTCCCCCTTTTTTCCAAAAGACTCATGTAAGCTACGCGGACATTGCTTTCTTCATCATGTTCCGGTTCCCTGAGCCATTTCTCCGTCAACGCAATTGCATACTCAGCCTGTGTTTCGTCCTCCAAGTGTGCCGCCAAGCCTACGTAAGCTTCCCGCACAGCTGCATCATTGGCGTGTTCCGGCTTGCGGAGCCATTGCTCCGTTTGCTTCATTGCGTGTTCGAGTTGGTCGCCGCCTCTTTCCCGCCCAACGACGCCAAGATATACTATGCGAACATTTGTATCCGAATCCTGGTCCCCGAGCCATCTCTGAGTTTCTTCAATTGCCTGTTTAAATTCCGGATCACTGCCCGCCAATTCGACCAAGCCTAAGTATATCCCCCGAACGTAAGTATCCTCGTCATGCTCCAGCTTGCTAAGCCATTGCTGCGTCTTCCCAATTGCCAGATGGACTTGCTCGTCGCTGCCCCTTTGCCCTAGCAAGCTTAGGTATGCCCCGCGAACAAAGGTGTCGTGAGGATGTGATTCACACCAGGACTCCGCAACTCGGCAGGCTTCATCAAACCTTCCGATGGTAGCCAGAAGGTTAATCACCATCGACGCTCTTCTTGGAGATGTAGGATTGGCGGAGGTGAGGCATTTTTCCGCAAGGTCTTTTTCTCCCAGCCGCCATAAGGCCAAAGCCCAGTCTGCCTGCGCTTCCGGGGAGAGGAACGCCAAGTTTTGGACCTTCTCCTTCCATTTCGCCGCTTTGAGTAAGCGGTTTCCTAGCTCCCAATCACCAGTCTTAATCGAGCTAAGACAATGGAACATCCGACCGATGAATAGAGCATGTTCTGAATCAGTAGGGTCCGCGGATTGTAGAGCTGCTTGGCAGTTGCTCTGTAGAGAACCTGCAAATTCGACCCTAACCGCTGTTTCAGCAATGACTTGATGACCTGAAGTCCAACCCTGGACAAAGGGATAATCCGAAGGAAATACCAAGCCCTCGCTCCCTATCGTAGCGGGGCCGTGTCGAAGCCTCTGACCGAATCCGGGTTTTGAAAGAATCTTTTCTAGGAGAGATTCTGGAACCGGAAGGTTCCAGCGTCCAAAAGTACAAATTACGTCCCAAACTGCGTAGGTCTCAGGAAAATTCTCCCTTAGGCGGTGCGCTACATCCAATAGAATCTGGTCCAGGGGCTTCCCATTACTTAGCTGAAGCATCACAACCAGCATTCTTCCGGACTTCGTAAGGGATTTGAATTTCCTTTCACTAAGTTTGGCTACCTCGGGAATTCGACGGAATCGTTCCAGTTCAGACTGGCTGAGCTTATCAGGCGTTACAGGTGGTAAGATATCCAGATAATTATTCTCTCGAATCTCTCTGGTGCGGTCTTCATGGCTAGGGGTTGTTGCAATTATCGTCACTGGCAACATGTGCCCGGGGTCCGATAATATCTCAACCAGGATACTGCGATCCTCATCTCTATAAATGTCGTCTATCAGAATGAACAGCCGCGCTTCAGCTGCATTGGTCAATTTCTCTACGCTATCTTGAAACTCGTTAAATTTGGCACCTTGACGGGCTTCCAAAACCCAACATCCTTTTTCAACAAGCTTTGCCCCAATTTGCCGCAGGAGTGTCGTTTTACCAGAACCAGGTTCGCCACGGATTATTTGAAAGGCTGCCCTAGTCCGAGGTGCGAGAATCCTTCCGGTGACTTCCTCTGTGAGATCCCTTTCAATACCTTGGCTCTGCACGACAAACGGCCAATCTCCAACGGAGATAGTAAGGAAAGGCCTCAAGGATTCCTTTTCCTGGTTTTTGAGGAAAGAGTCGTCGATGACCTGAAAATGCTTTTTGAATTTAGCCTCAACAAGATTCTTCAGCTCCCGGAGCTCCGACTCGACTTTCTTGATCCACTCCGTCGCGGTTCGTAATCCACTGACGAGGCCTTTCACGTCGATATTGATACTTGCCAGAATTTCGTTGGTCAGAATTGCCTGAACTCTTTGGTCGCTCTTGACGGCCTCTGCGAAGAATGCAATCTGGATTTCTAACAACGCATTTCGAGCAATGGTCTTAACTTCATCGCTCACGTCTGCATACCAAGGCGATCGCTCCACCATGTGTGCGACCAAAAGTACGCTGTTTTCTTCGAGAGATGGCCTTTTTCTCGCTGAAGATGTGAGAAGGGTTAACACCTCCGTATCGGGCTGAACGGGCAACTTTTGTTCAAGCTGTGGCTGCGACAAACTCCGATATTCTCTTAGCTCAGTGGCAATCTCCTTGCGCTTGCGAACTAGATAGTCTTTTTCATTTTCCGTCAGCGACAAGTTTGTCAAGGAAGCACTGCGAAGCCCCTCAAGGATGTGGTTCCGCAACCCAACTAGGCAGGGAACCTCCCTTATTCCGACGCCCAGTTGCGAGAGGCGAACCTGATAGATCATGTCCGTCGCACACAAAAAACTCCCGTAGAAAGCTTTTTGCAGGTCGTGATTTTCCGGTGCCTTTGTCGGATTCTGAGCATAGGCGCGCAGGCGTGCGCTAAGTTCTTTAATTGTCTCCTTTCCTAAACCAGCGGCGGCATGAGCAGCAGACAGTTCCAGAAGTTCATCGACAAAACCAGAAAATGTGCGCAAAAGCTCTGGAGACAGGGCCCGGGTGATAAACGGGATGGTATTCAGGAGTAGCAGGCCAATAGTAGCAGGGTCGGCCATTTTCTTTCCCCCGAAACGTTAAGACGACTGGGAACAACGGCGCTTAGTATAGCATTTACAAAGCAGAGAGCGAGCCGCTAAAATCACGTTGAGGCTCCGGTAAAGGTCAGGTTGATTTCGGAAGTCTCGTCAGGGCACGGTTTTAACCTGTCCCGGCTTGCCGTGGACCGTGCCGAACGCGCTGTGATGGATGATTTCTTCCTTACTGCCGTAGGCTCAAGCGAAGCCAGAGGCGAAGCGTTTTTGAAATGACTGCTTTGCTGGCCAGGTAGTTAAATTCAACACGCCCAGGCAGGCGGATACACAACGCAACAAGAAGTCGCTCCGCTGAAGCTGCACGACGGCCCTCCGCCGCTAAAGCTCTGGAGGACGTTCCTTCGGCAGAGTGGTAGGGTCTGGTCAGCCGTGCTCTTTCAGCATCCCGGCTTGCCGGGATGCCCTGACGTTTCGTCGCTGCATTGCTCCCCGACGAGCATCAGTGGCGTTATAATGAGCACCGCAATCGTGCGGTGACCGTAATCAGAGCCGCGATCCCGCATAGCAGGAGAGCGGGTTTGCAGCCGCCGCCCGCCAGGGCGGTTTACGCAGGTCGGCCTGTTGAGATTGGCACAATATTTTGAAGGGAAATCGTCAGGGCACGGTTTTAACCGTGCCGAAAATCACGCGCAAGATGATCCCTTCCATACTGCCGTAGGCCAACGCGCAGGCAACACCGTAGCGCATTTTGAATTCCGCGTAAATGAGCACGCCATTCAGGAACAACGGGAAAAGGAAATTGGATTCTTGTCGCTCCGCGACAGCCGGAGCCTGTCCCGAGCGCAGTCGAAGGGGCAGCGCGGTACGAATCATTCCATTCCGCCTCTTTCGGCGTCCCGGCTTGCCGGGATGCCCTTACGATTCGTCGCTGCATTGCTCCGCGACGAGCAGTAGCGGCGTTATAATAAGCACCGCCATCGTGGGGGCCCGTAATCAGAGCCGCGATCCCGCATGGCGGGAGAGCGGTTGCGTACCGCCGCCCGCCAGGACGGTTGAGAAGGGTCGGGCTAAACAAGAGTTATTACTCCGGGCACTAAATAGATGACAGCTCTCCACGTGCCTGGGACCGAAAGGCGCTTCGGATGCCCGTCAGAGGCGCGTACTGAACCTCCGACGGTCCAACAGGGGTTTCGGATTGTCATCTATAAACTGCTCCCATTAGTAGATTGCCGAGACACCGGTGGACTGAACGGTGCTAGGACTTTACTCGACCAACGATCCGTAGGAGGTCTTCGTAATGCCGCAAACAGCTGAAGCTCCCAATGTTCACCCTGGCGGTCTCGTGACCGTTGCATTCTTGAAGGCACAACTCGATGGAGGCAGTGATCACTTGGGAATTTTCATGCCCCTGGTTCTTGACGTTCTCGCTCGGCTGCCAGCCCAGAGCTTCACGACCGGGGACATCCAGGAAGCGCTTGCCGCGAGCCACGGGGTGGCGATGCCGCAGCAGATCGTGGCAACCCTGTTGAAGCGAGCGACGGCCAAGAAGTACCTCTCGCGAGAGTTGGGGCGTTATAAGCGTAATCCCACGCGCGATCTCCCTTCCTCCAATGTCGCTGCGGAGAAGGCACAAATCGAGGAAGGCCAGCGGCGCAAGCTTACGGTTGAATCGACAGACGCCGCACTGGACATGCTGTTCAGATTTCTGGAAGCGGAGCAAGTTCTGCTGCTACTTGGGAGCCGGCCAGGACTTGGCGACGCGGCCGACGCAAGCCACCGGGAGCGCTCCGTCGTTGCCGAGTTCGTCCATGATTCGGTGCGGGATGACCCGGCACTGTTAGCTGTCCTCCGTGGGATGCTCGAATGACTGGTCCTTTATCACGCAGCTTTCTTGCCAGACCTTAGTGCGGCAAGCCGCCGATTCAAGGATCTTCGAGTCGTCTTTGACAGCAACCTGATCCGCCAAGCGCTCGGCTACGAGGGCACTGCGACGAGAACACTCATGTGCGAAACTGTTGACGTCCTGAAGGCTAGCGGCGTCCAGCGTCTCGTCTTCGACAAGACAGCACACGAAATCCAAAGGATCCTGGCCATGTACGAGGCTCGACTGGCCACGGCACAAGGACGCAACTCGTTAGAACCTAGGCCGATGACCCGGCATTTCCTGACTCAACGGTATTCGCCGAGCGATGTCCGCGAGATGTCCGCGTTGCTGGAACGCGAAATCATCGCGGCAGGCTTCCAGATTATGCGAGCGCCAAGCCATGTTCGAGAGTACACGGCAGGAGAGCCAGCCCTAGCCGCGAGATTGGCGGGCCGCGATAAGAAGGACGAGCTTGCACATCGCGTCGTTCATGACGTCGACTGCGTTGCCGGCATCTTGACGCTTCGAAAGGGCCATCGGTCCGCGAGTCTCGATGACGCGCGAGCCGTCTTTGCGACTGCCTCTCCCCTGGTAATCCGCAACACGCGGCTCTGGTGGGAGGAGGACGAACATGAAACTGGGATCGAGCCCGTCGTGCACATTCGGGCACTGACGAATCTCGCGTGGTTGAAAAAGCCCTCTCTTTGCTCGGATTTCAAGGTGCGTGAACTGGTAGCACTGTGTACGGCCGCCCTACGCCCAGAGCAAGCAACTTGGGACCGGTTTTTGCGGCATTTGGACTCGCTGGAGAAGTCGAAGAAGCTCAGCACTAATGAAAGGGTAGCGGTCCTGGTGTCAGCGATGTCCGACCGGCTGTTGAGAGAGGCCGAATTTGCGGACGACGATCCGAGCGATATCGATGCGGTCACGCTCGACGAAATTGTGGATCGAGTTACCGCCTCCTACGCAACTAATGCGACGGAACGAGTCCAGGCGATCAAGGGTGAGTACGAGGTCAAGCTGGCCGAGCTGGAAGCACAGAAGCTCGCAGCAACTGAGCGTGCTGATGCGGCGGAAGGTACGGCAGCGAAGGAGGCGAGGCGGCGTGCGCTGGTGATTGAAGGCCGAGCGCGAACTTGGGCGCGGCGCATGGCCCAAAGCGTCCGATGGATAGTGATTATCTTTCTGGTAGCTGGTGCGCTCGCGCTAATCACGGGACATCCGTTTCATAGCGGCTGGGTTGGCATCGTGATAGGCCTTGCGGTGGCGGTTTTCGTCACCCTTGAGCTTGTGGGCATTCTGAGGCATGTATCCGAATGGGGCGCGTTGATGGAAGCGCGCTTGACGAGGCGTTTCCGCGATTGGCTGGGTGATGGCGCGCAGGTCGGCCAAGGGACACCTAGGGCACAGAGGTGAACCGGTGCGGAACACAGAAACCGGAGGCGGCAATCTAACAAAGGCATGCAGCCGACGGCGGCTGGCGTGACAATCGGCCGCCGCGGCTGAAACGCGGGCGTTAGGCGTAGCGTGTCCCACACCGCCCCGCTGGAGTCCTGGTAGCGTCTAGCCAGCCCCGAACGGGGCGAAGGAGAATGGCCCACGGCTTGAGAGCGGGGTCCCCAACGCGCCGCTGTCAGCGCGTTGGGGTGCTGAGTCGTGGGAAAGCGACGGTCCATGATTCGTACCTCTCTGCCGAAGGCTTTCGCGCAGCGGCCGGCGGAGCGATCAATAGAATCCCTCCCTCTTTGAAAATTGAATCCAGCGCTCCGGCGCGGCCTCCGCCCTTCGACTACGCTCCCTTCGTCTGCGCTCAGGGCAGGCAGGACAAGCTTGGGCCTACGGCAGTGCGGAAAATGAATCACCAGCGAGTGTGTTTGGCACGACTAACGAGCGGGGTAGCCACGGTGAGCGCTTTTCTCGCCAGCCTGCGGCCCAGAGGGCCTACGGTCCGGCTCGCCGGGGCGTCGCGGGACAAGTAGCCGTGGCGACCCGCTACCCGCTTTCAACAACTGGTGAGTTATGATGCGGAGTCAGTGGCAAGCAGTACAATTCCTCGCGTTGGAAGGACTTGCTTTGGAAGGAGAAGATATGTCTTTCGGAGTTGATGTCGTACGGCCCGCCGTTGTGGCGATTGATCTGCACCGGGGACACCTGGACCCGTCCGTGGCAACCATGCCTGTGCTTCCTGGAAGCGAGCGCCGTATCATCGAAGCCAATCGGCTTTTCTTGGAACAGTGTCGCGCTGCTCACATCCCGATCATTCACCTGGTGACGACCTACCGGGATGTGGCCGAAATTCGCTCCAATCCTTTCTGGCGCACGCGCGCGGCGGACCCCTCCTCCGCGCGCAAGAATGCCGAACGCCATAATCTGGAAGGCTCACCGGGCTGTGAAATTATTCCCGGGCTATATGAGAGTACCCGGGACTGGGTCGTGAATAGCAAGAAACGCTACGACTGCTTCGTGGCAACCGATCTGGAGTTCATTTTGGAGAAGCATGGGATCAATACGCTCCTGCTCACGGGGGTGAACACCAATAGTTGCGTGCTGGCTACGGCTGCATCGGCCTGCAGTCGTGACTATGCCGTGATTGTGGTTGCCGATTGTGTGGATACGATGGACGGGCCAGACCTCCATCGGTCTGCTCTCCTGTGCATTCAGACCGCATTCGGATGGGTAATGCCGAGTCAGGAAGTTTTTCGTTCTCTGCGAGGACAAAGCTAGGGAGCGAACTCTTGGCGCGAGGTTGCGTCGGCCCACGCGGAGCCGCCGGCGGAGCGTCTCGTGCGCCCCGTCATTTCGGCGGCGCCGGTGCCATCCCCATCAACGTGAATTTTTGGATGCGTCTGTTTTCGGGGCGCAGGGGAGTGACTTCGGTGACGTAGAGGTTGCCCTTTGAATCCGCGGCCATGTGATGGAGGGTGCCGAACTCTCCGGGCGCGGAGCCGCGCTGGCCGAAGGAATCGAGGAGTTCGAGCGTCTTGCGGTCGAACACCATGACCTTGGACTGGCTGCGGTTGCCGACGTACAAGAACCGTTGCTCGGGGTCGGTGGAGAACGCGGTGCTCGCAGCCGTGGTGCCGTTGCCGCATTGCGGCGCCTTGCATTCCCGGCCGATGAAGACTTGCGCCACGTACTTGCCGTCGAGCGTAAACACCTGGACGCGCTTGCCGCCACGGTCCGAGACATACACGAGGCCGTCATTCGACACGCGGGCGGCGTGCACCGGTTGCACGAACTGCGGAGCGCCTTGTACGTCGGCGTCCGGCAACGCCGGGTCGGGAGGGGCGTCCGACGGCACGTTGCCGAACGCGCCCCACATGCGCTTGAATTTTCCGGTGTCCGCGTCGAACACGATCACGCGCCGGTTGCCATAGCCGTCGGCCACGAAAAGCTCGTTCGTTTTGGCGTAAACGAATGTGTCCGCCGGCTGCCTCAGGTTCTGCGTGTCGGCGTTGCCTTTGCTTTGGCCCGCGCGGCCGATTTGCATGACAAACTTCCCGGCCTTCGTAAACTTGAGTATTTGATTGTCGTTGTCGCCATTGCCGCCGATCCAGACGAAGCCCTTGGGGTCCACGTAGACGCCGTGCTCGGAACTGGGCCATTCATATTGCTGGGCGGGCTGCTGGCCGGTGCCCTGGCCCGTTCCGCCCCATGCCTGGATGAAGTTGCCCGCCGCGTCGAACTCGAGCAGCGGCGGAGCGGCGCGTGATTTCTCCTCCGGCGGCAACGTGCCCGGGCGCTGCAACACCCACACGTGATCCTGCGCGTCAATCGAAACGCTGGCGACCTGTCCGAACTGCCAGTTGTTGGGAATCTTCGGCCAGGCCGGGTCCACTTGGAACTTGGGAACTTCGCGAGCGGCCGAGGGACGCGACTGTGCGGCAACGGTCTCGACGACCCGTTGGCCCGGGCCGATGACAACACAGGCCAAGACAACACTCGCCGTGATCGCTCGTGTCACCGTTCGCGTCACTGTTGGCCTCATGGCAGCCTTCCTCCCCTCGAAACAGCCGTCGCTCCCCACGGCTTCTTGATGCATGCTAGCAGCAGGTTGACGTCGCCGTCGGCTCCGGGTCGGCGTTAGCCGCCAACCCGGATCAATTCACCGGCGCTGACCCTGGCTAACGCCTTAAGGATTTGAGGAACCAGGGGCCGTAGTTCTTTCAAACGGTTCGTAGGCGCCGCCATGAGCACGACGGCGATGCCGGACTTGCGAACGTTCTGTTCAAACTCGATGCCCTGGTCCACGGTGAGGAGCGCCTCAAACCGCTCCGCGACCATGAGTTTCAGGAGTTCCCCGTTCCGTTTCGAGGACCATCCCCTCTCGACGACGGTCCAAACGTCGTGCCCCACCAGGTCACGATTGAGGGGCCTCGGGACGCATTCATCGAGCAACAGTCGCATGCGCTTCGG
>MEKR01000122.1 GCA_001767035.1 Acidobacteria bacterium RIFCSPLOWO2_02_FULL_61_28 | reverse complement strand
ACGCTCACGCAAGTCCCGGAACTATCCGAAGATATTGACGGGCTGGCAGCGCTCCGCCACATCTCTCAATTCCTCGACCTGTAAATCCGAGCCGCGCGCGGAAGCAAGCGGTGGTTTTGAATTCGGGAACGGTCAACCCATCGCAGCCCAACTCGCGTGAAAACCCGGATGCAGCCGATGCCGCAGCGGCAGGCGAACGAGTGGCCCCCGCTTCACATCGACGGCATCAAAGAGCAGGAACGCCGCTTCCTCGGTCCGGGCGTTCAGGTGCTCGACGATCACCACGCCCTCGCCGCGCGCCTGGGGATTCGCCGCGTAGACGGGTTCCCCGCCCAGGTACTCGCCCGCAGGCGTTTGATACAGGTCCCGAACGTCTCCCTGTCGCCAGGAGCCATGCGCGAGCTGGTCAAAAAACTTTCTCCCCGGCGCGCCGCTCGCCGAGATGCCAAGCATCCAGAAATCAGTGTAAGCGCGGGAGACCAGGCAGGGATCAATGGCGGGAAAATCCGGCGTCCGGTCGTAATCCATCGGCAGCCGCTCGGCGAGCTTCCGGGATTCGAGATCAATCCGGTAGCGGACCGGATGGCAGGGGCGAACCGTCTGAAACAGGTCCGGAATGGGCTGATACTCGGCATAGACCGGGGCTTCCAGCTCCAGGATGTCCACGGTGAGCATATGCCCCTCTTCAAAACAGTTGATCAAGTGCAGGCAATAACCTTGTCCGGCGGGGATGCTGAAAGCCGCCTCCGCTTTCGATCCGCGCGGAGCCACCAGGATGCGGCTGCCGCGCTCCGGCTCCCAGCGCAGCGATTCCATCACGGAGACCCCCTCGCCCCAAAAGCGCCCGAAATCCATCAGCAGCGGGCTTAAGAAAAAAACGCAATGCCCGGCCGTCAGCCCGAAGTCGTGATTGGAATGCGGCATCTCGATCGGATGGCGGGAGCGCCGCACGAGCGTCCCGGTGGCGTCGAATTCATAGACATTCAACATCGGCTGCTTCGCCGAAAAAGCGATGCCGAAATTGATCAAGTGGCCGTTGGCGGGGTCGAACTTGGGATGGGCCGCAAACGGACTGACTTCGTTCAGTCGCCCGTGGAAGTCGAACTCGCCCCGGGTTTCGAGCGTCGCCGGGTCGAGTTCCATCGGGAGAGTTTGCTCTCCGAACGCCAGCAGAGTTCCGGCGAAGGGGTACACGCTGACATTGACCGGAGGCTCGAGCATCAGGTTGCGGCGCAGCCGGTCGCCCGGAAATGCTGTGCCGAACCCGCGGTAGAGGAACGCGCCGGCGGCTTCCTCCTCCCGGAGCTTCCGCGTCGCGACAAACCGGTTTGTGAACCGGACTCCCTGCTCCGTGAAGCGCAGCGAGCAAACCATCCCGTCGCCGTCGAGCCAATGCTTGTAGCGGCGTCCCGCGCGCTCGAACCGCGCCGGGCCGTTGACGTAATAGGAGCCGCGCAGCCACCCGGGAACACGGCCCGTGATCCCCGTGATCTCGTAGGACTCCTCCACGGCGTCGAACAGGAAACAGAGTTCGAGGCCGGGCGCGCGGTCCGGGGTTTCAATTTCCGTCGGCATGACTGAGATTCCTTTCGGCGAGGACCGGCTGAAGCGGCGGCCGGAAGGGAGGGACTTCCGGCGCGGTCCCGTCAAGCACCCGCCCCCAAAAGATTCGCTTCCTCCGCGTCCGCATGTCGTCAATATTCTGCTGGAGGATGCTCTGCACATACCGGCTCACGTCGCGCGTCAGCCGCTCGTTCTTGGCGTCTTCGCGCGAAAGCCCGGCGAGCGAAATCGGTTCCAGCACGCGCACGTGCCACTTGGTCGGGAGGGGAACCACCGGCAGAAACGGAAACGGCGGAGCAATCGGGAAATACGGCCAGCCGGTTATGCGTTTGAGATAGGCGGAGTCAATCCGTCCGATGATGGGGAAAATCTCCGCGTGCCCGATCACCGCCGCCGGAATGATGGGGGCCTGATTCTCGATGGCGATCTGGGCGAAGGCGCTTTTCGAGAAATCCCGCAGCTTGTACGTTTCGCGGTAGGGCAGGAACGTGCCGCGAATGCCTTCCGGCAAAATCCCGACCAGGCTGTCCGCCGCGAGCAGCCGCGCCGCATTCTCCTGGCTGGCGATGACGCCGCCGAGCTTGGTCAGGAAGTTCGAGAGAAACGGGAAATAGAGAAGACACGGGATGATGAGAAAGCGGACGACCCGTCCCCGCTCGGCGAGGACCAGTGACAGGTGCATCACCGCATCGAGCGGCATGAAGCCGCGGTGATTGCTCACCAACATCGCCCGGCCCGCCGCCGGGATGTTTTCCATCCCCTCAAAATCAATGCGCCAGTAAACCTTCCGCAGGAACGCAAACCACCAGCCCCACGCCCGGATGTAGTCGAGGTCGAGGCCCCAGTCGTCATATGCCGGGCGGAGCCGTTCCGGTCGTGCTCGCGGCATGGAGCGGAGAAACTCCCTCAACGCCTCCACCGTGGATTGCTCGGGCCGAAATCCCAATTCGCGCGCGGCCCGCTCGCCGGAGACCGTCCCGTTGAACTCCAGCAGGCCGCCGTCGAAATCGGGCCGGAAGAGCCTTTGGAGCGATGCCGGCGAGGGGAGCCGCGCGGTCCCTGCCGCTCGAAACGCCTGCTTGAGCGGGAGCGATCCTTCCCCGGCCGCGTTGAAAATCCCGGTCGCCTCTGATTCCGACGCGGCCACCAGCGCCCGCGCGGCGTCCCGCACGCTAATGAACTGCACATTCGGATCGCGGCCGGCACGAGAGGTCCCCACACGGGCTGCCAGTTTCCTCACCAACACGTCCCCTTCTTCGCGCGCCAGCACGTGGCTGAGGCGGATCGCCGCCCAGTTCGGAAAGCGGGCCGCAATTTGCTCCGCTTCGAGCCAGCGGCGCTCCGGGGCATCGGCCGGCAGCAACGAGATGCGCTCTTCGGTCATCATCCCCGGATTCTTGGGGTTTGCTCCATACACGGCAGCATGGCTGCGGAGCACCAGCCGCCGGAAGCCGCCGCGTTCCACCAGGGTTCCCAGTTCCTGGAGCGATCCCGGGAGATAGACCACCGTTTCCGCCCCCTGTTCGGACACACAATGTCCCCGGCGGGCCAACTCGTCCCGCGTTGCGTTTGCCAGTGGGCCTTCCCGCCCCAGAACGGCTACGTTCACTGCTCCCCGATCCCGTGCAAGAGAATGGATGTCAACTCGCGCACCAGGCGCTCCTCATCGAGCGGTTCGACTTGCTGGCCGCCGAAGAGTTCCACCACAAGCAAGATGCCGGAAAGCGCGGAGATAAACATGGCCGCCGCCGCTTCCACGTCCACGTCCTCACGGATTTCTCCCCGCTGTTTACGGACGTTCAGAAACTCCGCGAACAGCAAGCGCCCCTGCTGGATGAACTTCCGATAAAAGAGCACTCCCACCTCGGGGTTCTGGAGTGCCCCGGCCAAAAACTTCGCCAGAAAGGGAAGCCGCGCTCGGTATTCCTGGAGCATGAGTTTGGCGAGCACTTGCAGCTCGTCCCGCAGCGTCTCGCTGGGAAAGCGCAGCTCCGGGGACGGCACCGCGCCGGCCATCAATTCCAGCTCGCGTTCGAGCACCGCCGCCAGAATGTTCTCCTTACTCTGGTAATGGCGGACGATATCGAAGGCAGAGACGCCGGAAGCATGGGTCAACTGCTCCAGGGTGATGTTCGCCAGGTCCTGGACCGACATCAACTGCAACGCGGTGTCGAGCACCCGTCGTTGCTGCTCGGGTGTAAGAACGCCGGAATTCATATGCCATCCCTCACTGCCGAACTTTTTTCCTCCCGGGCCCACACTGCGGAGCGGAAGGAGAAGTACTGCGACGCCAGGTCCGCGCCGGTACTCCTTCCCGTCAAGATCGTCCGCGCGACGCGCTGCGCCGAAACGATGACGGGCGTAATGCCCCCGCCCGGCTGGGTCCAGTGCCCTACCAGATAGAGATTCTCAACCGGAGTCGAATTGGGCAGCCGCGCGGAGCCGAGCTGGCTGGGGGACATTTCCCAGCCCAGCATGGCCCCCTGCCAGTTGTTGGTGTAGTAGAACGACGTCCAGGCCGAAGCGCTCAGCCGGAGCACGATGTGGTTGTCAATGCCCGGCAGGAGTTTCCGCAACCGCTCCATGATTCTCGCTTCCACCGCGGCCTTGTGCGCCGGCCAGTCGGTGATTTCCTCGAGGCGCACCGGGGTCAGCTTCTGAATGATGACAATCTGGCAGCCCGGCGGAGCGAGGCTCGGATCGTAGCGCGTGGGAACAAAAATCTTGAAGACATTGCGAATCGCGTCACCGAGATCGTAGGAACTCCAGTGATAGCCGTCGGCGGCTTCGAGAGCGGCCGGATCAGCGCCGCGCAGCCCCATGTGCATCAGGAAGCAGGGATACGTGGGTTGGAGCGACTCCAGATAGTCCATCATCCACCGGCCGCAGTGCTCCTCACCGACCAGATCGCGATACGTGTGCATGGAATCGGCATTTGAAATGACCACGGGCGCCCGAATGATGTATTCTTCGGACGGCCTCTTCGACCGCGTGCGGATTCGCACACCCTGGGCTTTTCCGTTTTCGATCAGGATCTGCTCCGCCCCGGCGCATTTCAGAATCCATCCGCCGCGCGCCTTGAGCGCCTCTCCCAAATCGTCGGCGAATTTCTGCGAGCCGCCGCGCGGATAGTAGTTGCCGAGGAAATAGGAAAGCCGGAGCATGGCGTCAAAGAGGTACGAGGTGCGGTTGGCAAGCGATCCCCAGTGCGGGGCATCCGCCATCAGGATGGCCTTCAGCCGCGCATCGCGAAAGTGCTCGTCGAGCTTCTCGGTGATGGTATAGCCCTCCAGCCGCCGCGCCTGCTCGTTATCCACTCCTTTGAAGTAATAGAGCAAGCCGTAGAGATACGCCTGGCGGACCTCCGCAAAGTAGCGGTCAATGGCGGCGGCTTCCTCGGGGAACCACGCCTTGAGTTTATCCAGGTATTTGCCAAAGTCGGCCGGCACCGCGAAGGTCGGCAGGCCGGGCAAATGGAACCGGTCCACCGGGTCCATCTTGATCCATTCCGTCGGGATTTCGAGATCGCGGAGGACTTTGCCCGTGAGCGTCGTCGGATTTCCCAGCAAGGGATAGAAATGCGTGGCCGCGTCAAAGATGAACCCCTTCCGGCGAAACGTAGAGCAGAAACCGCCCAGCACGAAGTGCCGCTCGAGGAGCAGCACCTTCATGCCGCCCTGCGCCAGCAGGTCGGCGCAGACCAGCCCGCCGATGCCGCTGCCGATCACAATGGCGTCCACCTGCTCCGGATATTCCCGACCAAAAATTACGTGCGCCATACTTGTAGCAACTGCCCACGACGACGGACGCGCTCGTCGTGGCTACCCGTCCTTCGCGATGTCATCCTGAGGAGCGCAGCGACGAAGGACCTGCTTTTCTCTTCTGTTCCCTAACTCAGCCCTCCATCCATCGTGAACACCTGCCCGGTAACGTACGCGGCGTCCTCGCCGGCGAGATACAGCGCCAGCCGCGCCACCTGTTCGGGCGTGCCGGGGCAACCCATCGGAATATGCGCGAGCAGCTTTCGCCGCGCATTTTCATCGAGCGACTCGGTCATGTCCGTCTCAATCACCCCGGGAGCAATGGCGTTCACGCGCACGCTGAAGCGCGCGACCTCCCGCGACAACGCCTTGGTAAACCCGATCAGGCCGGCCTTCGAGGCGCTGTAGTTGGTCTGGCCCGCGATGCCGATCAGTCCGCTCACGCTCGCGACGTTCAGGATCACTCCGCCGCGGCGGATCATGCCGCCGATGACGGCCCGCGAGTAGTTGAACGGGCCCATGAGGTTCGTCTCAATCACCTCGCGCCACAACTCCGGGTCCATGTTGTGAAAAGCTCGGTCGCGGCGAATCCCGGCGTTGTTGATCAGCACGTCAATCGGGCCAAGGGTCTCCTGAACCGCCTTGACAACTCCCTGCGCCTGGGCGAAATCCCGCACGTCGGCCTGATAGGCAAGCGCGCGCTGGGCCTGCTCTCCCAGGCCTGTGACCAGACTCTCGGCGGCAGCGCCGTTTTCGTTGTACGTAAACGCGACGGAATAGCAGGCCCCGGCGAATTCTTTGACCATCGCCTGCCCGATTCCGCGGCTGCCTCCGGTTATCAGCGCTACTTTCATTCCTCTTACTGTTCCCTATTCCCTGTTCCCTGTTCCCTCATTCACGTGGTCATCCTGAGGAGCCAAGCAACGAAGGACCTGCTTGATCTTCCCCCACTCCCTACTCCCCACTCCCCATTCCCTACTCCCTGCTCGGCCGGTTCCTTCCGTAGTGCTCATGGGCGGCGACAAATTCGCCCGAGGCGATGGCCGCGCCCATCGAGATTTCGCCGCCGAGCAGCGCCGCTGCGACCACTTCGGCAAACTTCTTCGCTTTGCCTGTCCCATGGCAGCCCATGATCTCCAGGGCCTCCCGCTGCGTCGGAAGTCCTGTGCCGCCGCCGACGGTGGCAACGCTCAACGCCGGGAGCGTGACGCTGACAAACAGGCCCTCCGGGTGAAGCTCGAAGTTAGTCACGCCGCAGGCCGCGTTGACGACGTTGGCCACGTCCTGCCCCGTGGCGATGAAAATGGCCGTGAGGCCGTTCGCGTAATGCGCGTTGTATCCCATAGCCCCGGCTTGCAAATGCCCGATCACCGTGGACTGCCACACGCGAAAGAGCTGCGCGGCGGTGACGTGCAGGTACATCCGCAAGACGTCGTTCGTCAGCAGCGCCCCGGCCGTGACGCGCTTGCCTTTGCCCCGGGTCATCACGAAACCGCTGGCGCGCTTCTCCGAGCAGAGGCCGCTGAAGATCAGGTAACTCGAACCCGGCTGCTGGTTCCGAATCCAGGCGCAGACTGCGTCGGCGGCCTTGACGATCATGTTCATGCCCTGCGCGTCGCCGGTCGTGAAGCCGAAGTTGACCAGGACCTGCCGGCCGATCTGGTAGCATTTCAAGCCGGTCAGTTTGCCGTGCCGCGTGGTCGTCGCGGCGACAATCTGCATCTCGGCCAGATGCGCGGGCGCCCACTTGGCGAAGGCGTGCGCTGAGTGAACGTCATCGAAAAAGAAGGTCGGGGCGATCTGATTCTCGTCCGCGAGCACGGCCGTTTGCACGCCGCCGGCGCGCGTCAGCGCCACCATGCCGCGCTCATAGCTGCGGATCAAAGCGCCTTCGGTGGTGGCCATGGGCACGTAGAACAAACCCCGGGCGTGCTGCCCGTGCACCAGGATCGGTCCCGCTACGCCGACCGGCACCTGCGCCACTCCAATGGGATTCTCGATGTTGCCACGCATCCGCTCGGGATCAAACGAAAGGCTCCCAATGTGGCGGAGAGACGCCCCGGTTTTCTCTTCGACCCAGGCGCGGCGCCGGTCCATGCGATCAACGGCGTACCCCTGATCCTTCATGCGCGGAAGCAAGTCCGAAGGACCCATCGCAGCCGGCTCGGAGTCGTCACGGACCACACGCGGCTCCAACAGTTTTGCTTTCCCGCCCGCGTTGTTCTTTTCTTTCACTGCTATGCTATTCCCTGTTCCCTATTCCCGGTTCCCTGTCCCCTAATCCGTCCACCGGCGCAGGATCATCGCCGCGTTGTTGCCGTCGCAGCTAAAAGCATTCACCAACGCAACGTCGCCCTGAAAACTCTGCGGCTGGCTTGCCAGCCGGATTCCAGGAGCAACGGCGCGTACGCCGGGAGTCGGCGGCAGGCACTGTTTGGTGAGAGCCATCGTCCCGAGCAGCGCGCCGAACGCCCCCGCAGCGCCGAGCGACTCGCCCAGGGCCGCCTTGGGAGCGCACACCGGAATCTCCCCCAGGCGCGCGCCAAAAACGTTCTGGAGCGCCCGCGCTTCCATCTCATCCCCGGCGCGGCTGCCGCTGGCGGCGGCAATGATGCAGGAGACCTCGGCGGGCCCGATCCCGGCCGATTCCAAAGCCAGTTCGATTGCAGACGTCGCTCCCTCGCCGCGGACATCGAAGGCCCGCGTGCTGTGCGCGTCCTGGGCGCATCCGAACCCGCTGATCTCCGCCCACGGTTTCGCTCCACGCGCCCGCGCCGTCTCTTCGGATTCGAGCGTCAGGAGCACGGCTCCTTCGCCCAGAACCACGCCGTCGCGCTCCGGATCGAAGGGGCGCGGGCAGCCCGACGGCGAAGTGTTCCCCGTTTTCCTGAAGCCGAGGTACGATTCTTCGCTCAACTCCTCCGCGCCGCCGGCCAGCAAAGCCCGCGCCCGGCCCAGGCGCAGAAATTCCGCCGCATAGTGGAGCGCGTACAGCCCCGCCGCGCCGCCGCCGCAGATGGTCGAGTTGACCCCGCCGAGCTTGAACTTGATCGCGGCTTGCCCCGCCGCCGAGTTGATCACGGTGTTGGGAAAATCCATCGGGTTGACGTAATTCGGCCCGTCCTCCAGGCCGCTCCAGTCAAACGAAGTGATGCTGTGAAGGCTTCCCAACATGGTGCCGCAGACCAGGCCGAGCTCGGGATCGCTGCCGCCCGCCTCGCTGCGCGCCAAGCCTGAGCCGCAGAGCGCCATGTGCGCCGCCACCGAAAGCAGCCGGGCCACGCGGTCGAGCACGCGAATCCCCTTGTTGCCGAGCCAGGGCTGCGGGCTGAAGTTCCGCACCTCGGCCGTGACGCTGGAATCCCCGAACAACTGGCTCGGCCCCACTCCGGACTCGCCGGCGTAGAGCGCCCGCTCGAACTCCTCCACGCCCGCCCCGATGGACGAGATCGCTCCGGCGCCGGTGATGACGATTCGCGCGCTCATTTTTCTAACCGAAGTTCCTATTCAAACCGGGCCAGGCAGAGCGAGGCGTTGTTGCCTCCGAAGGCGTAAGCGTTGTTGAGCACCACGCGCGGGTTGGTCCGGCGGGCCTCGTTCGGAACGTAATCGAGATCACATTCCGGGTCCGGCTCCTCGAAGTTGATGGTCGGCGGGATCATCCCCGTATCGAGCGCCAGCGCGCAGGCCGCCGCTTCGATGGCGCTGGCCGCGCCCATCGTATGGCCGATCATGGACTTGATCGAACTCAGGGGCACTCTCGGCGCGCGCTCTCCAAACAACGCGCGGACCGCGATGGACTCGACCCGGTCGTTGGTCGGCGTGCCGGTTCCGTGCGCGCTGATGTAGTCCACGTCCTGCGTGCCGCGTTTGCTTTCGCGGAGCGCGGTCGCCATGGCCCGCACCGCGCCTTCGCCTTCGGGATGCGCGGCGGTCATGTGATGCGCGTCGCAACTGATTCCGTAGCCGAGCACCTCGGCGTAGATTTTCGCGCCGCGCGCCGCGGCCTGCTCCGCCGCTTCCAGCACCAGCACGGCGGCCCCCTCGCCGGGCACCATGCCTTTGCGGTTCTTGTCGAAGGGCTGGCAGCGTTCTTTCGCAATCGCTCCGAGACGCGCAAATCCCATGTACGTGATGCGCGAGAAAGCGTCGGCCCCGCCCGCGAGCATCACGTCCGTGCGCCCCGCGCGGATCAGGTCGAATCCGTATCCGATGGCGTAATTCCCCGCGGCGCACGCAGTCGGGATCATCAGACACGGCCCGCGCAGATCGAACTCGATCGCAATGTTGGTGGGGATGACGTGCGAGGGGTACTTGGGGAAAATTTCGCCGGGGATGGCTTCGAGGCCCTCGGCTTTGCGGATGTCGTTGTAGCGTTCCACAAACCAAGGCTCGCCGGAGGTGGTCCCCATCGAGACCCCGCTGCGCCGGCGGTCGCGCGACACGAGGTCGAGACCTGCATCGTCGAGCGCCATTCGCGCCGCCGCCACCGCCATCTGCGAAGCCCGGCCGAGATTCTCGACGGGCTGCCGCCGCACGTAGGGTTCCGGCGCAAAGTCCTTCACTTCCGCGCCGATGTGGACGGGGAACTCCGAGGTGTCAAAGGACGTGACCGGCCCGATGCCGCTGCGGCCCTCGAGCAGCGCCTGCCAGACGGTCTGCCGGCCGGAGCCGACCGGCGTGATCAGGCCGAGACCCGTGATAACGACTCGACGCATAAAATCAAACGGCCCTCAGAATAGAGAATAGGGAACAGGGAACAGATAAAAGTAGGAACATTTCCCATTCCCTATTGCCTATTGCCAATTGGCCATTCCGGATTCCGAATTCCGCATCCCTTATCCCGCTGCCGCACCGATGTGGCGCTCGACGATCGCCACAGCGTCATTGACGTTCTTGATTTTGCCGAATTCCTCTTCCGGGATTTGAATCCGGTACTTCTTGTCCACGGCGACGAGCATCTCAATCGCCATGAGGGAATCAATCCCCAAGTCCTCCATAAAAAGCGCCGTGTCGGAAACCTCTTCCGGGCTGCGCTCGGTGATCTCCGCCACCAGCCGCCGGACCTCTCGCCGGATTTCATCCGCGGTTGCTCGTTTCTGTGCCATTGTTTTCTGACTCACCTGTCCTCCGTAATCAATTTCTGGGGGAACGCTTCTTGTGTTCTGCCTTCCACGATTAAAACCTCTCACGAGCGTGTGTGAACACCTCGGTTTTTCGTCAGGGCACGCCTTCAGGCGTGCCGTAACAGACGCATCATCAACGCGGCTTCAGCCGCTGAGGGACAAACCTCAGGGGCTAAAGCCCGCTGAGTAGAGCGCCCGTTTTCGGCATCCCGGCAAGCCGGGATGCCCTGACGCCACCAACTGGCGGCATTCAATTTGCTTTCTGCGCCGCCGGCTTCCACTGCGCCACAATTCCCTTCCCTTCCTCGACGGTGATGCCCTGGTTGGCGGCGATATTGGTCAGCCGCTGTTTCGTTCCGCTGGGCCACTCGATCTCGAGCGCGGTCACGGCGCGGTCCGCGCCGAGGCCGAACGTCAGCGCCAGGTCGCTCTGCGAACAATAGCTCGATCCGCTGCGCACCAGGTTCCATTGCTTTCCGGAAGCGGCCTCCACCCGAATGACGGCCCCGATGCCGTCGCGGTTCGATTTGCTCCCGACGGTCCGGACCGAAAGCCAGTTGTTTTGATTCCCTCCGTCGTTGCGGAACAAATGCGCCGGGCCGGAGTTGGTGGTGACCAGCGCGTCCAGGTCGCCGTCGCGGTCAAAGTCCGCGTAGGCGGCGCCGCGCGCGACCATCGGCCGGTTGAGGGCCGCGCCCATCGCCGCCGTAACGTTCTCAAACTTTTTCTTGCCGAGATTGCGGAACAGCAGCGGCGGCTCGGCATACTGAACCTTCGGCTGCACGCGCGCGATCTCTTCTTCGATGTGGCCGTTGGCGACAAAAATATCGGCGAGACCGTCCAGGTCGTAGTCGAAGAAAAACGTACCGAAGGCCAGTGTCAGGAGGCTCGCGCGTCCGACCGTGGACAGGGGCGCTTCGTCCACAAACAGCTCCGTCCCTTCGTTGTGATAGAGGCCGAGCATCTGGTTCGAGAAATTCCCCACAATCAGCGAAGGCCGTCCGGAGCCGTCATAGTCGGCGGCGTCCACGCCCATTGCGCCGCGCGCCACGCCGTCCTCGCCGAACGCAACCCCGGCGGAGAGTCCCGTGTCGGTGAAGGTTCCGCTCTTGTTATTGCGGTAGAGCTTGTTCGGCTGCGTGTCATTGGCGACGAAAATGTCCGGCCAGCCGTCGCCGTTGTAATCGAGAACGGCCACGCCGAGCGACTTGCTGGTGGGGTCGGCAATGCCCGCCTTGCGGCTGGCGTCTTCAAACTTGCCGCCGCCCAAGTTGCGATACAGCTTGGACGCGGTTCCCTTATAGGACTCCGGCGTGCAGTAGGACTTGGTAACGCCGTCGAGCGAGCACCAGAGGTCGGTCTTCGCGCTCCACTGCACGTAGTTGGCGACGAACAGGTCCACTCGCCCGTCCCGGTCATAATCGAGCCAGGCGGCGCTGGTGCCTAAGTTGGCGTTGGCGATCCCGGCCTCCTTGGTAACGTCGCGGAACTTGCCGCCACCCTCATTGTGAAAAAGCCGGTCGCCTTCGAGCGCCGTAAGATAGAGGTCCTGCTTGCCGTCATTGTCGTAGTCGGCCGCGGAAACGCCCATGCCGTAGAGTTCCACATCGAGGCCGCTGCCCGCCGTGATGTCGGTAAAGGTCCCGTTCTTATTATTGCGGTAGAGAGCCGAAAGCGACTTCTTGCCGCGCGGCGTCCAGTCCTTCCCGTTGACCAGGAAAATATCGAGCCAGCCGTCGACGTCGGCGTCGAAAAACGCGCCGCCCGAGCCAAGCGTCTCCGGCAAGTATTTCTTGCCCGCCTTGCCGGCGTTGTGTGTGAACTTGATTCCGGCGGACGCCGTAACGTCGGTGAAGGTAATCGGCTTGGCACCTCGTGGCGCGCCATTCTGCGCGAACAGCATTGACGATAACACTCCGGCGGCGAAGGTAACGCTTAGAAGCTGTCTCAAGAATCTCCGTGAGGCGTCGTCAGGGCATGGCTTTAGCCATGCCGAGAAAACGTGCCCTTTCCGATGGGCTTTAGCCCCTGAGGTACCTACCTCAGCGGCTGAAGCCGCAAGGAGATTTCTGAACTTGGGCACGCTTCCGGCACGACTAAAGTCGTGCCCTGACGAGATAATGCGGGGCTTTGAAATAGCTTCTGATAGGAAGCGGATCATCGG
Organism: Acidobacteria bacterium RIFCSPLOWO2_02_FULL_61_28; assembly: GCA_001767035.1. GTDB lineage: Bacteria > Acidobacteriota > Terriglobia > 2-12-FULL-54-10 > 2-12-FULL-54-10 > 2-02-FULL-61-28. The sequence goes on along the minus strand of MEKR01000122.1, from coordinate 4,060 downwards.
ACCTCCAGGGCAGCCACCGTGCGGCTATTCTGCCGCTTCCCCGCGCGCTCGACCGGCCCGGACCGTTCGGCAGGAGGGAGCGGGACGCTTTCGTGCTCGTGGATTTGCTGGCGCTCGTTGTTGTCTTCGGCGCTCAACATGCGGGGCTTGGCCGTAATCGCCTGCGCCGCTTCTTCCGCCTTGAACCGCTGGAAGAGCTTCTCCTCGCGCGCCGCCTTCTCCTGATCGCCCAAGCCCCGGTAGGCGAGCATCATGGTGTAGTGCATCTGCACGTCCTCGGGATCAATCAGGCACACGCGCTCCAGAACACGGATGGCCTCGGCGTACTCGCGCTTCAGGAAGAGAATCCGGGCGATCTGGTTGAGCACGACGCGGTCGCGGGGATAAAAGGACTCCGTCGTGCGGAGCGAGGCCAGCGCGGCGTCGTAGTCGCCGTCGGATTTCTCGATCATCGCTTTGAAGAAGTGAATCCGCCCGAGCTTGGAGTTGATCGCCATAGCCTTCTCGATATAGGGCTTGGCGGCGTCTGTCTCGCCCTCCTGAATGAGAGCGCGCGCGACGTTCAGCCAGCCGTCAGCATACTCCGGCTCGGCCTCGGTGACGCGCTGGAAGGCGTACTCGGCACCCTTCAAGTCCCCTTGCAGCAGCAGCCCGATGCCCCAATCGTTCCAGCGCTCGCGGTCCGCCTTCCCGACCACTGGTTTCCAGACCGGCTCCGTCTTGGCGTCGCCGAGTTCGAGCTTCGCCTGGGCCTCCGCCAGGGTCACGATGGGCAGAACCGGGATGGCATCCTTGATCTCGCCAGAAACGTTTTTCGGAATGTTCGATAGGTCAAACGAATATTCCAGGCTGTTGTGGTGCGGACCCAGGAGTTCGGGGGCCTGGCCGGGTTTCGGTTGCCCCGCGTAAACAAATTGCGTGTAGTAGTGCGAGAACTTGCGGTAGTTGAGCTTGGCTGTGAGGTGAATCGGGCCTTGGGCGTCCTTCGGAATCCGCACGCGGTAGTGCGCCACGTCGGCGGCGCCGGGCGGAATCAGCCGGACGTAGAGCACGCTGCGCGTCTGCCAGGCGTTGCGCTTGTTGACCATGTTGCCGTCGGCGTCGAGCTGATAGGAACGATAAAAGTGCGCGCCGCGCTCGACCGGGCCTTGGCCGCCGTCTTCGGCCCTCCCGCTCCAATAGATGATCTTTCCCGTCGCGTCCCTGCCTTCGAGTTCCAGCCACACGTCGAAGGCGTCCACGGTGCCGCCGGGGAAGAAGTGGCCGATCTTGCGCGTGCGGACCACCACGTCCACGCGCACCGCCGAGCCGGGCTGGAACCGCACGCCGGCTTTGTCAATGGGGGCGGCGAGCTTGCCGACCTCGCGGATCAGCACCGGGCCGGTCTGCTCGGATTCCTCGCCCACCGCGAAGCTCGACATCAGTTGCATCCCGTCGCCGGCCGAACGGCGCTGCATCGGCGCGACTCCCGCCTGCTCCTCCACGGGGGAAGCGGCAAAAATATCCACGCTGATGAAGCCGGACTTGAGGAACTCCTCCGTGACTTTGAGCTGCTCCGCATCGCGATTGGCGAACGGGACCGCCATGTTCGCCGCCGGGAAGCGGTGCGAGTGCACCTCGCCGCTGTGATGCCCCATGTCGCGCGACGGAACCAGCGGCATGTGGCAGTCCACGCAGGTCGAACTCTTCTCCGGATAGTAGAACGACCGCGCGCCCTGGCCGGAGACGCCGCTGGCCTGCCAGGCATCATACTCGTTGAATCCACGGAACCAGCGGTACTTGTTCACCGGGACGTCGAGATGGACCTTGTGGCAGCCCGAGCAGAATTCCGGAGCATCCAGGACCATGAACGGCTTCAGGAACGCCTGCTTGTGCGGCCGCGGATTCAAAAACGTCAGGAAGCGGTCGAAGGCGCGCATGTACGGGTTCTTGCTGCTCGCCAGTTCATGGAGCGGCGGATACTGGATCAGGAACCCGCCGTTGCCCATCGAGCTGTTGACCCGCACAATCGAGTGGCAGGACGTGCAGGCCAGGCCCGCGTGCGCTTCCGGCGTGTCTATCTGCTCCTTGATCGGCCGCTCGAAGCGTCCGTTGAAGAACACGGCGTGGTCGTGGCATCCGGCGCACCACTTGCTCGGCTGCGTCCCGACCACGTCCTGCATGTACTCGACGGACTTGCGGTAGAACTGGTTGTTGAACGAAGCGAAATGGTGCGCGGAACTTTTCCACTGTTTGTAGATGTCCGCGTGACACTCGCCGCAGCGTTCCGAGTCCATGAAGAAGTTCGACGGAATGATCCCGCCGGTGTTGGTCTGCGCCGAGGACGGGAAAAAGGGAGACTGCGGCCCGCCGCCCTCTTCATCCATGACCGTCGGCACAACCATGGGATTCTGGATGCGGTCGGCGGGGTTCGGAAAAACCCTGCGGTACAGTGCGGTCGAGGCCGGCACGATCGCGAGCAGCGCCACGCCCGCCAGGACGGCCCGTTCCAAGCGCGCCCATCCGCCGCCATATTGAGCGGACTGCCGCCGGAGATACGGGATCAGCAACAAGACCCCTGCGCTCGCCGTCCCGATGTGCGCCCAGAACGCCCAGCGATACTCGGTGATGTTGCCTTGGTAGACGAGATAAAGCGCAAACACGAGCGAAACGAAGAAGAACCGGGCAGCGACGCCGATCCCGCGGCGGAGTTCGGCATTCCGGCGCAGCAGAGTCGCCAGCGCGACGGCCAGCGCCAGACCCAGGCCGAGATGCAGCAGCACGTTGGCCATGTAGAAAATGGTTGCGGAGGCGAACGACGCCACATACGCCGTGTTCACCAGCAGCACGACGAAGAATACGCCGGTCCATTTCGCAAGCTTGTTCATGGCCTGGTTTTCGCTCCGTAAGCTGTTTCTGTCAATGGACGCACGAGGCGCAGCGCCGGGCGGGTGTTGTATTCCGCGCGATACCGGCGGTGCGGCTCATCGTCCGGGAAATGCTCCGAGGCGGGATAGGGATATTGGCTCATCCCGTGGAACGGCAGGGGCTCGACCGACCGCGCATACGCCGTGTTGGCGTCCTGATCCTTCGCCCAGCCGTCCACCTTCAGCAGGAAGTCGCGCTGCCAGCCGGGCCGGAGCGCCGGCAGGTTCCCGGCGGAAAACAGCAGCCGCAACTCATCGCCCGACCCCATGATGACCAGAAAATCGTCCACCGCGCGAAGCAATGGGCCTACGTCGCCGTAGCGCGTATAGAGACCCGGCGTCGGATTCCACATCGAGACCGGCAACCACTGTTCATACTCGAAGCGCTCCGGCTGCTTCCGCTCGGAGTGAATCACCGGGCGCGAAAAACCCCGGAAACGCAGCTCCGCCGACTCCGGTTCCACTTCCGTCAAGACTGTCGGCAAAACCGAGGAGGGAGCGCCGGAGTCTTCGGCCAGGAAAATCTCATCCCAGTAGAGCGCGAGACTGGTAACGATCCGAACCTTGCGCGAGGCCGATAGGAATTTACCCGTGAGGTCCACCACGATCGTCTTCGGTTTCCCTGCGGGGATGCCCATGTCTTCGATCACGGTTTGCCACTGCCCGGCTGCGTTCTCGACCTGCAAGTACGGCATGACCAAGCCCTGCTCGGACTCCTGCGAGACGGCTCGGTAGGTGCTGCCGTCGGCCCAGTCGAGCCACCCGCTCAGGACCAGCGCGGCACGGTTTGCGGGGGCGGTGTCGCCAAAAGCGGGGCCAAAAGCCTCGCCGAAATCGAGATCGAGATGGTGCAACTCCGCGACGCCGCTGTAGTCGCGCCGGAAACTGTCCGGATACGTTGCGTCGCGCCGCAACAGTCGCGGCAAAACATCGCGACCTTGCCCATCTCGTGCTGTTTTGGGATAAGTCCGCCGCCGAACTCCGAACAATCGGAATTCGGGAAACGGGGGACTCTTGAACTTGTCGTTCGTGAAAATCTCAATGTCCGACGGATGGTCCACCGCCACCAGCCGGACCTCGTCGAAATAGGCTACCTCCCGCAGCTCTTCCGTGATCCGAATTTCATAGCGGCCGTCCACGAGCGCCAGCGCCCG
>MEKR01000121.1 GCA_001767035.1 Acidobacteria bacterium RIFCSPLOWO2_02_FULL_61_28 | reverse complement strand
CTACGACGACAACCGTCGAGATTTACGCGTTTTCAGGTGAGCGCTGACACAAAGTAGACGCGCAAGCATTTTGGCGCCTTGACGCCGTGTTTGATGTGGGCGGAGATGTCCCATTCGTGTCCCTCGAACGTCACCTTGCGTAAATCAGCAAACTTTGAATCCTTCTTAGTTAGTTTTCCCTCGGTAAGGGAGAGCTCAAATCCTGTCTGGTTCTGAAACTCCTGGGATAAGTCAGCGCCATCGATCTGGAAAGCCAGATGGGGAAGTACTGTGGCCGCGGCATGAAGACACTCCCAAGCGATGGCCGGGTCATCTAGCGTTGACGCAGCGGCACTCTCTCTCGCGCTGTCTGTGAAGACGACACTGTCCCCGTGAAGGCGTTCAATCAGGCCAACCACGTCGGCCACGCTTGAAGGCAGCTGGCGGATGGTTCGCGCCGCCTCGGCGGCATGCGTGACCGCTGACAGCTCTCGCCTGGCTTTTTCAGAGTCCTTTCGGAAGTAATCAGACTCGTATTCAGTCCTACGAAGCGCCTCACGCAATTCGTCGATTTGCATGTCGCGTTCGGCGACATCCTGGTCGATAGCTTCTTTGTCCGTCGTAAGGGTGCCTACCTCGCGCGACAAGCGCACATTCTCGTCTTCAAAGAGTTTGAGCAGTTCGTCTCTTGACGCGGCGTCTGTCTGGCTTTGAAGGGTAGCCCGCCGGAGTTCGCGGCGCCTCGTCGCGATGTCATCTATTGAAGTAACAGGCGATCGCACGCTGGCCCACCCCTGTCTTCGGGTTAGAGCGCGGGCGATCTGTCCTTCCACTTCGGCAGCTGTCAGCTCCTCGATTTGGATTCTGGTGAAGAACCGATGTCGGTACGCCTGCTGGGGCAGGCTGAAGTCGGCTCCGGGGGCGTACACGCGCACGGTGCCATTAGGAGACCGAAACTCGCGCGGCACCATGAGGAATTCGAGTTCCTCATCCACTTCCGTGTTGGCAGCAAGATAAACGACGCCGGCACCGACAATCGTTGTCGCCAAGCGAGCCGGATCAATCATGGGCTCACCCGTCAGGCGAGTGCGGGAGACGTACACCAGCGGGCAAGCCCGGCCCCGGTCTTCGATTGCCCTAACCAACTGATCGGCCTGTCCCACCTGAACTACACACGGAGCGCCCCGGAGTTCGGTCGAGCCCGCGTAACAGCGGAAGCGACTTGAAGACACCAGGTCTTTGATGACTCTTGGCGGAGTCGCCGGGAGATGGCCGGGTTCCTTACCGAGATAGCTGGGGTGAAGGCTATTACCGACCGTTGTCGCCAGTCGCCAGTTGTTAGGCTCTGTACGGACGATGCCGAAATCGATAAACCACCTGCGTGGCGAAAACTCGGCGTCCTGATGGTCGTAGCGTAGAGCCCAGAAATCAACCTTGCTCGTCTCCGCAGATTCCGACAGCGAATCGACCGTGACCACAGCCTTTCCATCGGGGCGTCGGCCACCGCCGGCCTTGAGCATCCAAGTTGGGTCTAGGTCAAAGGATGGACCCTCCTTCGTCCGAATCCAGCGCGCGATTTCCCCGACCAGCTCCGAAAACCCCACGCCGCTCTGGATGGTTGGCTGAACATCAAATGTGCATCGAAAGTGAACATTGTCAGCCATTAGACGCATGCCTCGGTGGACGTCGGCCGGAACACGTTTAACCTCAGCCGCTACGTCAACCTATCATCAAACATCAGTTGGCGATTCACGCTGGCCACGAAGTCATAGAGTTCTCCGGACCGCACGATATCCGCTCCAAGGGCCAGCTTCCCCCGAGCGGCACGAATCACCGTCTTCATGGTGGAGTCGAAACCGATGACCACCCACCACTCCTGGCCGTCAACGTCTACTGACCAAGCGCTGTTCACGAACTTACCCTTATCCGTGCGGACCTCAACGGTCATCAGGCGCCAGCGATCAGGATCAAAGTCCTGCAGTTTGTCGAAGGGCGCGTCTCGCTCATAGCCTCGGTCCTGAACGTGGCGAGCGTGGGTCTTCAAGACTCGCACGTCCTGCATCTTGAAGCGCACGCGCTCGAAGAGTTCGGGCGGGCCGGTCAACGCGTTGAAACGAGCGGTTGTGAACTTCGGCATCACCGTAGCTCAAGAGTGCCGATCAGCAATCGGGCCGCTCTACGCTCCAATGGCCCGTTGAGACGCGGCCTCCTCTGCCGTCCACGCCGCGTACCTGACGTGAGAGGCTAGAAACTGCCGCTCACCATCTTCAGTCTCCTGGTCGAAAACTGTGATCTTGTCCGTCGCGCCGGACGGCACGACTTCGAGCGCGACGCGAACCCGGGGATCGAGTGCCGAGCCGAGAACGACCAGATCGCCCGGGCGAGGCGCGCGGCTGGGCTTCTGGACGCCTTCCGGTGACTTCACGACATCGGCAAGACGACCAGCGAGACGGAGATGACGCGCGACCCAGGAGCTACCATCCGTACCCTTTCGAGCGGTCCGAGCCACCGCTCGGCTGAGCGTCTCTTGCGCCTCCTGGTCGCCAGCGAGCGGAGCAGCCACCGTCGCAAACACCTGGATGCGATACCAGGGGGCATCTTCTTCTTCGAGGTCGAGGGGGCTTGTCCGTTCCACCGCAGCTCTCACGTCGGTCTCCGCCTCCCACGCCAGCCACGCGAGCAGCCCAATGGCCAAAGACAGTTCTTGAAACGGTTCGCCATCACCCTCTTTAAGAGCTCGCGGACCCAACGACGACACTCCCCACGTGAGCGCCAATCCGCCAGCCTCGAAGAGCAGCCACTCATGATCGGGATCGACGAGCTTCAGGTGTTTCGAGCGCCACTCCGTGCGTTGCTCCATGGTGCGAAGGGTGTGGACGACGCTGAGCACCGCCGCCAGCTGCACGACGGCGCGCCGCGCTCCTGCGGTGCGAGCTGCCTCCAGCTGCTTCGACATTCGCCGAATCAGACGGCCGACCTTGCTACGGCACGTTTCGGCCAGGAGCTCGTACGGAGGTGGCGGCGGCGGGGGTTCTTCGTCGCCCGTGTCGTTCTCGGCAACCGGTCGCACCTCCTCACTTGGCGGACGCGTTGACGCCGGTTCTAGTAGCCCTTCTCCAAGCCGGTGCATCAGCGCGTCCAGCAGCACGAGGATGTCGCCGCTAGCCAACCGCTTCTTCTTCCGAGCAGCACGTCGTCCGACCGCGTCAACGGCGAGCGACTCTGGTCCCGGCTTGGGAACCTCATCGCGGGCGTGTTCGGCCTTTCGACGAATCGCCGGCTCAGGACTGACGACGTCATCCGAGTCAAAGATGACCTTCTGCGTTAGATTCAGGAGCGTCTCGAGCTGCGCGGGGTCCTCGTCCAGCGCGCCCAACGCCTGACGCAGTTCGCGCTGCCGGTCTCCACCGGTGTTCTTGGCTACCTCGTCAGGTCGATGGACCAAGACCACTACCGGCTTCTTTCCTTGCCCGACCCCGCGGAGCGTCTGAGCCCCGTCCCGCACCGCCGGCGAGGCGTTGATCACCGACTGGTCGTCGGTGCCGGTCATGACTTGCCCCAGTAGGCTGCCATCGGTAGCGAAGGCGTCGAGCGCGACTCTTGGGCCTATCGGCCGCTCCAGCAAGAACCCCTCATCAGCCGGAACGGCCAATATGACAGTGCCAGCATTGTCAGGCGTGTCCTCTTCTGTCCGGTCGGCCTGTCGTGCCTCTACCCGCGCCCAATCCTTCGCTTTAATGCTAGGTCCAGCGACGAGGACGTCGAGACCGAGTGCCTTCGCCGCTCCGTCTCGCCGGTCGACGACAATTGCTTCGGCGTTCCTCCACTCGCCTCCGGACAGCATGGCCGCCCTCGAAGGGTTGGCGCTTCCTGTCACGAGGAGCTCACCATCGGGCCAGGTGAACCACAGCACTTTGGCGTGCAGATACGTCGTCCCAGACTCTCGCCGATTCGGCACGGGGGAGAGCCCACCGACGTTGACGAACTCCGCCCCGCGGAACTTGCGCACCGCCGCGGGGTCGATCTCGACTGACTCGGGGTCGATGCCCACGACAAGCTTCCGTGGCTCGACGTCATCAAGCAGTTGCTGCAAGAACGTGAGCTTCGTGTCGAAGAACGGACCGCACACGAAGGCCGTCGAGGGTCGTATGGGGATCAGAGGGCGGACGCGGCCCCACAGGTCCGCATCCTGTCCCGTTGTGGTCAACAGAATCCGTTCGGTTGATTCGGCAGGCACTGGGCCTTCGAGCCAGGGGATATTCCGCTTAGCGGCACGAAACACCTGGCTCACATCAGCAAGATCGGTCGGCGCGAATGTCTCGTCGAGGTAGCTCAGGGCCGCTCGAATTACGTCGGCCCCTTGGCGCGCGCCTGGGCCGCTGGTCCGAAACGCGTTGGTGATCTCGTCGTTCAGTCCAAAGCCTGCCAGCGTCATGTTGTGGCTGCCCACAAACAGCGCGCCCTTCGACTTGCCGAGTGCCACGATGAGCTTGGGGTGGAACGCTCCGCGAAGATGGACAGGGATAAGCGTGTAATCACGGCCTGCGCGACGAGGTCGTGTGTCCTCGCTCGCGAACGCTCGCGCACAGAGGCCAGCATCGACCATCAAGATGTTGTTGGTGCAACCACGGTCTATGAGCCGGCGAAGAACCACTTCTTCATAGAACGGGAAATAGCAGCAATATGTGGCTATGACCGATGCCTGGAACCCCGTCTCGGAGAGAGCATCGAGCAAAGAGAACGCCGCGGCCTCACGAGGCAAGGCATGCCTCCAGCTCCTTCTTGCCACTACTCGTCAGAGTTGGCCACGCGTCAGCATCGACCTCGGTCAGATCGAGGTCCCGCAGGATCTGAAAGGCCTTCCCGAGTCTAGGTACTGTCGCCGCCGGTGTTGGCACCTCAATGACGCGAAGTTCCTGCTCCAGCGGGCGGATCCTGAAGGTGTCGCGCCGCTCTCCTCGGAGCTTGCGCAGCGCCACGCTCAGATGACGCCGAACTCCCCAGTGGACGGCCAACCATCGCACCCACTGCTCGATCGTCATGTCGGCCCACGTCGACTGCCACGCCTGTTTGAACGAAAGCAGATGAATTTCTCTGGCGTCGAAGTGGTCCGGCTCGAACTCGAACTCTGCGTAGGGATTCTCGTCGAGCCCACGGGCAAGCAGTGACAGCAGGACGTGTACGCCCTCCTCAGCCAATCCTGCGAGAGCGCCATCCTCCGTACCCGCTTCGAGGATTTTCCAGGCGCGCTGGAGCTCGTGAGCGTCGTCCTGCCACGCGCTCATAGCTGGTAGGTTTGAGCGAAGTTCTGAAACGACGTCCGCGACACGACGCTTTCGAAATCGAGCAGACGAGGACAGAAGCCCTACGCAGACGTCACCTGCCGCGGCTGAACTCTGCAGTCTGCCAGAGTCATCGCGCTCGATCGCGCCTAGCACCGCGGCGAACAGCGCCTGCAACGCGAGGGATAGTAGTTCGTTCTGCTCGTAGACCGCCCAGCCCCTCTGCACCCTCAGCAGCGACGGGTGCACGTCCCACGCAGTCCCGTCGGGCAGTGCTCGGCTGTACGTCGACGCCCGGAAAACGCTTTCCAGGTTGTAGCCAGCAAGCCGCTTGCATCGGCTCACAAGGTCCAAAGCCAATGCCAACGATGCCCGGCGATTTGCAGATTCTGGGGACTGGTACGCTTCTGACCTTGCGAGAAACAGATCAAGCAGCAGTGTCCGCTCCACCTTCCGTTCGCGCAGGCTGCACGGACAAAAGTCAACCAGCCCGTCGAGATCGGACCAGCGGATCTTGGGTTTCTCCAGCAGGCGGAAGAAGTCACCTTCTGGTACTCCCGCAGCAAACGCATCAGCCAGAGCGCCGCCTCGCCCCTTGTCGTAGCCGGGGATCGCGCCCTCCTGTGCGGAGGTATAGTCGAGCACTCGAAGATCACGTAGAGGCCCGAAGTAGTACTGACCCAAGCCTCCAAGTCGGTTCTTGAAATAGCGGTTCGGCCCCTCGAGGCCCGCGTAGTCATCGAGATCGATGGCCGTCTCGTGCTCTGGAATCCGAAGGAGGCTGAATCGACCGACCATCCCGGCCCCATGGCGGGCGGCGTCATCGTCGCCGACCACGCGGGCATGCCGAATGGCAACCATGGCGAACAGGCACTCTGCCCGTCGCAGGACGCGGCGGAACTCGTCGATCGAGTGGTCGCGATAGCGCTGCTCGAACGATCGAATTAGCCAGGGGTGGAAGCTGTAGTACCGAGCCCGGTCAGTGACGTTCGTTATGCCAGGCAGAAGTTGGCCGTACAGGGCGATGCATGGGGCCTGAACGCCAAGGTGGTCGAGGCCCCGGATTGGCTTGGCCGGCTCGACCCATCCGATGTCGGTTGGTGTACTCACGGGTGCTGCTGCCGTCGGCATCGCGGTCCCGCGGCCCTGACCTTCGACGATGCTCTCGCGACCGGATGCCTTTGCCGACGCATGGATGTCCCGGAGTCTATACCCTTGGCACCACGCAGGGAGCCTACTCGGGGTTCACCGAGTTCAATCAAAGCTACGGCGACGCTGAAACGACCCTCGCAGGGTTGACCCATTGCCTGTGCTCGACGCAGTCTTACATCAGGCGAGGTGCCGCGATGACTGTGGACGAATTTCGAACCACCCTGAAAGGGTTATCGGCGGAGCAATTTCGACAGTTCCGTGAGAGTTGGGGCGGGGCACACGAAGACGTCGATGCCACCGTGCAGACGTTTGCCTACGCGCAGGATCCGCTCCAATTCGAACGCATCATCATTTTTCGACTGAGACAGTTGGGCATATCGCACCTGAGGACCGAGGACGAGAAGCTGCTGGTGGCCGCGCTGGAGTCGGCGTCGGCGGACACCTTGGCCGCCGACGCGGCCGAGCGATCCGCGACATCCGCTGCTGATTCAGTGCGCTGGGCCCGCTGGTCGGTCGTTGTTGCCGTCACAGCGGGCGCGACGGCCGTCATCGTCGCTGTTCTCACACGCGGGTAAGTCGCCTGCCACCTCCGCGCATCCACGCCTCCTCGTCGGGTGCCGAAACGTGTGTTGGGCAGTGACCGACGCACGCTTGGTGTTCGGTTCACACGGGGCCTGAAACACGCGTATCCTTTACGCTTGGACGAGGACGTTCAGCCTGCACAGGCGGGGCCTTCAATGTGGAGCGGCATCAACGATGGTGACGATTACTCGTAGATGGGGCACGGCGTTAGCACGTGCGGTGCCCGTAACCCCGGCGGCGGCGAACTGTTCATCGTGGACAACTCCGGTGCCACCTGGAAGGTCCGCCGGTACCTTCACGAGTGGGCCGACCGCGTCCGCACCTTCGACATCGTGATCGCCGCCTTCGGGACCGGCGCTGTGCCAGCCCTCAAGTCTCCATGACTCTCAACGAAGCCCAAACCCGCGCCCTGCACATCGATCCGCAGTTGCGGGCTGCTGACTGGACACTCAACGACCGCACCAAGGTCCGACTGGAGGTTCCAGTTGACGGCTATGACGCGGAGCCATGGAACGGCGTCACCGACTATTGCCTTTACGACGCAAGCGGCAACGTGCTCGCCGTAGTGGAAGCCAAGCGATCTACCCGCAGCCCGCGTGAGGCAGACGAACAACTCCGACACTACGTCACCGAGATCGCCAAGAAGCAGCTCGTTGCCCCGTTCGGGTTCATGGCCAACGGCCATGACATCTGGTTCTGGGAGATCGGGCTTGCCAATCCTCGCCTCGTCTCCGGGTTCTTCACGCCCGACGATCTGGAGCGGCTGAAATTCCTGCGCCAGTACCGACTACCGCTCGAAGCGACGGCCATCAACAACTCCATCGTCGACCGCCCGTACCAGCACGAGGCCATTCGCCGTGTCGCCGAAGCCTTCGCCGCCAACCAGCGCCGCGCGCTCCTCGTCATGGCCACCGGCACTGGCAAGACGCGCACAACCATGGCCTTGATCGACGTCTTTCTCCGCGCCAATCAGGCGCAGAACGTTCTCTTCCTCGCGGACCGTGACGCCCTCGTCGATCAGACCCTTACAGATGGCTTCAAAGCCCACTTACCGCACGAGCCGCGCGACCGGATTTACACGCATCAGGTCGACAAGACCAAACGCCTCTTCGTCGCCACCGAGCAAACGCTGGCGCTCTGCTACGCAAAGTTCAGCCCCGGTTTCTTTGATCTCATCATCTTCGATGAAGCCCATCGCTCGCTCTTCAAGCGATTCACCGAAGTCATCGAATACTTTGATGCCCGCATGATCGGGCTGACCGCCACCCCCGCCAACTTCATCGACCGCGATACCTTCCGGCTCTTCGGGTGCGACGCCAATGCCCCGACCTTCCTTTATGACTACCCACAGGCGGTCAAAGAGGGCTTTCTCGTCGACTTCAGCCTTTACCAGGCGCAGACGGGGTTTCAGCGCAAGGGCATCAAAGGCGTCGACCTCAGCGAAGAGGATCGCAACGCCTTGGTCGAGCAGGGCATCGACCCGGATGGTCTCGATTACTCAGGCACCGAAATCGAAATTGACGTCAGCAACAAGGACACCCTCCGCAAGCAATGGGAGGAAGTCATGGAGAACTGCCTCAAGGACCAATCCGGCCAGCTACCCGGGAAGACGATTGTCTTCGCGATGACCAAGAACCATGCCCACCGCATCGCTGAGGTCTTCGAGGAGATGTACCCGCAGCATGTGGGCCTCGCGCAGGTCATCACGTCCACGACCGAGCGGGTGCGCGACGGCAGCTATGGGGACGGTCTCATCACCAAGTTCAAGAAGAACAACCTGCCGCGCTTCGCTATCTCCGTGGACATGCTCGACACCGGCATCGACGTCCCTGAGGCCGTGAATCTTGTGTTTATGAAGCCGGTGCAGTCGCGCATCAAGCTCTGGCAGATGATCGGCCGCGGCACGCGCAATCACCAAGCCTGCAAGTACCTGGACCGTCTGCCGGACGGGAAGAAGACCGAGTTCAAGATCATCGACTTCTGGCAAAACGACTTCAACAAGAAGGCCGACGACAAGCCGCCCGTCGACATGCCGGTGCTCGTGTCGGTTTTCAACACGCGACTCAAGATCCTCGAACGTCGCCTTCCCGACCACACCGCCGAGGCTTTTCGCCAGGCGATCACCGACCTGCGCACCATGATGGCGCGCGTCCCGCGCGATTCCTTCCCCGTAAAGAAGGTGTGGCTGCAAATCGCCCCGGCGTGGGAAGACGACTTCTGGACGCTCATCACCCCGGCAAGACTGGACTTCCTCCGTCTCCACGTTGCGCCGCTTCTCCGATTCGCAGCCGATGTAGATGTCGCCGCCGAAACCTTTACCCACAAGGTCGAGCGGTTGAAGCTTCAAATCCTCCAGGCCACGCCGTCGCCGCAGTTGCTCCAGTCGATCGCGGAAGATGTGAGCCTTCTCCCCGACATCGCCGAACGGCGCGACACGTCACCCAGCGTCAAGCTCGCGCTGTCCAACGACCTCGCGACCGCCACGCCCGCCCAGCTCACCCAGATCATCCGCGACCTCGCGCCGGAGATGAAGAACCGCCGCAACCGTCCGAGCGCCTTCTTGAACATCGACCTGCCCGACTTCATCGAGGCCCACGGCTACATCTCGGTCGGTGAAGGCGGGCATCAGGTCCTCATCGAAGAATACAAGCGCCGCGTGGATGCCCGTGTCCTAGAAATCGTCGAGAATCACCCCGCCCTCACCGCGCTCCGCGAGGGCCGCGAGGTCACCGACGATCAACTCGTGGACCTGGAGCGCACGCTCAACCGCGAACTCGGCCGCGACGACATCCAACTCTCCAGCCGCAACATCCGTCTCGCCTACGGCTTACGCGTGGACAACTTTCTCGCCTTCCTCCGCCACCTGCTCGCCCTCGATACCATCCCCGATTACCCTCAGGTGGTGCAGCGCGGCTTCGAGCGCCACATCCAGGCCCACAACTACAACGCCGAGCAGATACGCTTCCTTCGATCCGTTCAGGAGGTCTTCCTCGCAAAGCGCAGTCTGGTCGAGGCCGACCTCTACGACCCGCCGCTGACCAACTTCGGCCGCAACGCGGTCGAACGCTTCTTCACCCCGAAGGAAATCGGCGACCTTCTCCAACTCGCCGAATCGCTCGCCGCCTAGACGATGCTCACCGACACTACACTCCGCTCAGCCGTTGATGCTCTGTGGGACAAGCTCTGGTCCGGCGGGCTTTCCAATCCCCTCGACGCCATCGAGCAGCTCTCCTTCCTGCTCTTCCTCAAGCGTCTTGACGAGCGCGAGCAGGATGCCGAACGCGCCGCCAAGCAACGCGGCAAGAAGTTCACCCCCATATTCCCCACCCCCGACCTCCGCTGGTCGTACTGGACGCAGCTCCCCGCCGACAAGGCGCTCAAGCACGTCAAGGAAACCGTCTTCCCCTTCATTAAGACCCTCGGCGGCGCGGGCGGCTCCTTCGCTGCGCAGATGGAGAACGCCGAGTTCAAAATCCAACGGTCTAGCCTTCTGATCGAAACCTGCAAGTCCATCGACGCCATGCAAATCTCGGCTCAGAACCAGGACGTGCAGGGCGACCTTTACGAATACCTCCTCAGCAAGCTCAACACCGCCGGCACCAACGGCCAGTTCCGCACGCCGCGCCACATCATCCGCATGATGGTCAAGATGCGCGACCCGCGCCCCGGCGAGCATATCTGCGACCCCGCTGCTGGAACGTGCGGCTTCCTCGTCAACGCCTGGCAGCACCTCCTCGAAACCCACACTGACCCCCGCGACATTACCTACGACGAGGAGGGCTACCCCCACCGCCTGACCGGCAGCAAACTCACCAAGGACGAATGGGAGTTCTGCCAGACCAAGGCCCTGACCGGCTTCGACTCCGACTCGGGCATGACCATGCTCCGCATCGGCAGCATGAACCTCATGCTCCACGGCATCGCCGCCCCCAACTTCCGTTACACCGACGCTCTCTCCAAGGCGTTCACCGAAGAGCGGGCCTACGACGTGGTCCTCGCCAACCCGCCCTTTAAGGGCGCGATCGACTCCGCGGATGTGAACCCCACGTTGCCGGTAAGGTGTAAGAAGACCGAGATCCTCTTCCTCCACCTCTTCCTGCGCCTGCTCGAAAACGGCGGCCGTGCCGCCGTCATCGTCCCCGACGGTGTGCTGTTCGGTTCCTCCAACGCTCACGCCGACATCCGCAAGAAACTTATCGAGGAAAACCGCCTTGATGGCGTCGTCTCAATGCCCTCAGGCGTCTTCCGCCCTTACGCCGGTGTCTCCACCGCCGTCCTCCTGTTCACCAAGGGCGGCACAACGGAGAAGATCTGGTTCTACGACATGGAGCACGACGGCTATTCGCTCGACGACAAGCGCCAGAAGGTACCTGAGAGCGACATCCCCGACCTCCTCGATTGTTGGAATCACCGGCGTGATGCGAAGTTTCAGCAGAAGCGTGCTCAGCGCCTGGCCGACCTGCAGAAGAAGATCGCACCACTCAAGACCGACCGCCTCGAACACCACGCCATCATCCACCGCCTCAAGTTCGAGGAGGTCGTCTCCAAGACCGCTGAGAAGGCCCGCGCCGCCCGCGAGAAGGCCGAGGCCGAACTGGCCGAACTCCAGTCCAGAATGACGCCGCTGCAAACGGAGATCAATCAGCTCACCCGCCAGTTCTGGATCACCAAGGACCAGGCGAAGGCCAACAAATACGACCTCTCCGCCAGCCGCTACCGTCAGGTCGAACAGGACGATGAATTTTACGAACAGCCGAGCGTCACGCTCGACCTGCTGGCACGCCTGGAGGCAGCTGCGGCAGGTGAGGTTGCAGCGCTGAAGGAAGTGCTGGCCAAGCCGTGAAGGAGCAGACAGTCCAAGTCGGTGAGCTTGCGCTGAACGACTCTGGGGCATTCAAGATCGGCCCATTCGGAAGCTCGCTGAAGAAGTCGGAGCTTGTCGACAGCGGCATTCCTGTTGTCGGCATCGAGAACGTGCTGCCCAACAAGTTCGTCAAGGGTTTCCGTCGCTTCATCACTCCGCGGAAGTTCGAAGACCTTTCGGGCTACGAGATTTTGCCAGATGACGTGCTCGTCACGACGATGGGCACAATCGGTAGGGCTGCCTCTGCACCGGCCGATCTCGGACGCGCTATCTTCGACTCACACCTCTTTCGGATGCGCGTCGATACGAGCCGCGTATTTCCGTCTTACCTTTGCTACGCATTAAATAGTGACCTGGTTGCTTCGCAGCTCGCCCGGATGGCCAGGGGTGCGATCATGGAAGGGCTGAACACGACGATTCTTCGGGATTGTTCTATTCCACTGCCCGAATTACCAGAGCAGGAGCGGATCGCTGGTCGATTGGAGCAGGCGGACCGGCTGCGCCGCACTCGTCACTACGCCCTCGAACTCACCGACACTTTTCTCCCCGCTGCCTTCCTCGAATTCTTTGGCCGGCGACTCAAGTCTGGACCGTTCCGTCCGTTTGGTGAACTGGTCAAGATCACGGGCGGCGGCACACCAGCGCGCGAGCGCCCTGAGTTCTACAGGGGCCGAATCCCGTGGTTGACCTCAAAGGACATGAAGGGCGACTTTATCTGGGACACTGAAGAACACATCACCGATGAAGCCATTGAGAAAAGCGCAACGAATCTCGTGCCTGCGGAATCCATCCTCGTTGTCGTGAAGAGCAAAGTGCTCATGCATCGACTACCGGTCGCTATCGCCAAGGTTCCGCTCTGCCACGGCCAGGACATCAAATCCATCCAGTGCTCTGGCAATCTTCGCCCGGAGTTCGCCCGATTTGTTCTCAAGTTTCACGAATGGCGTCTTTTGAAGTTGGCTCGCGGTGCGAACACAGAGGGATTGACGCTGCCCATGTTGACAGAGCTTCCGGTGCCGACAGTTCGCCCCGCCGAGCAGGAACAATTTGCCGAACTCGTGACGCGGCACGAGCGGCTGCGTGCGGTGCAGCGGGAGTCGTTGCGTCAGACCGAGCACCTCTTCGCCTCCCTCCTCCACCGCGCCTTCAGCGGTTGATCGCGCCCCAGCCTGAATGGATGGCGCAGCGTAGGATATGGCGGTGGTCCGGCGGTTAACCGTCATCTGCACTGTGGGTCGTGTTCCGGCCTTGATCGCTATCGAGCGACCGTAGCTGTTGGCCCCGCTTCATCTAGACGCCGACGGCCGTGACGAACGGTCCCCAGCAGCGACGAGGCCACAACAGTTGCGGTGCGTTGCGCATATTGAACTCGTTCGTGATGTCAGTGCAGCGTCTTAATGATCGTCCCCTCACCCGTTGCTGAGTACTCGAAGCGGTCCCGCTCGACGTCCTCCGCATCCACCAACACAACCTCATCTCCCGCGTTGTTCAAACTCATCGCCTGCCCACTGCGCCGGGACGTCCGCGCTTCTCCCGGCGCGAGAGCGCCTGTCAGGTTCCACGTCGCTCCACTGCGGTCCTGAAGCGTCCAGCCCACCAGCGAAATAACGGCCGCACCCTTGTTCCGCAGCGTGACCTCTTCCAACTCCTCATCATCCCCCACCGGATTCGGCAGGACACTCTCGATGACGATCCCCGCGGTCGTAGACACTACCGGCGCCGAGGGCGCCTTGATCACGAACGTCCGAACGGTGTTCGTCCCATAGCGCACGGTGTAGTTGCTCGTGGTCGCATCCACCGTCACCAGAATCGTTCCGTCCTGATCAGTCGATTCGGGGTCTGCGATGAAGGCATTCGCGACGTTGGCACAAGGTGCGACCTCGTTGCACCTATTCGTCTGGAACACCACGGGCGGGGTCGCCAATGCAGCGTAGGTGTTCAGCGTCACTTGCCTCGGGTGTTTGTGCCCGCCATGACTCCCATTGGAGATCACTACAACCGAGGGTCGCAGATCTCCCATGAACGCCTGCGACGAGCTGCTGTGGGAGCCGTGATGGTTGGCTTTGTAGAGATCGACGTTCGTCACGGCGTCCAGGGCGGCGATCTTCGCCTCGGTCGGTGCCTCGACATCCCCGCCGAAGAATGCCTTGAATCCCGCGAAGGTGATCAAGAGCGACACGCTCATGTCGTTCTCATCGTGCCCGGTCACCGGGTTCGTCTCGCCCACGACCACCCCACCGGACGAGATCGCTGCGATCGTCACCAAGGGGTCAAGGGTGATCGCATCTCCATGCGCAAGACGTCTAGCATCCTCCCCAACCGTGCGCATGTAGCCTTTGAACGCCGGCTCAGCCTTCTTCGCCGGGGTCAGGCAGCACTCTTTGTCGCCCCGGTCGAAGCTCTCCAGCACGGGCACACCCGCGTCCACCAAATCATCGATGCCACCGAAGTGGTCCTCGTGATAGTGAGAGACCACGAAGACGTCAATCTGGGTCACGCCAGCTTGCTGCATCGCGGCACGGATGCGTGAGCCGTGGTTGTTCTTGCCGCTATCGATCAGGAGCGTTTTCCCGTTGGGCATCACGACGAGCGCCGCGTCGGCTTGCTCGACGTCGATGTGATAGATGCGCAGCGTCTGGGCGGAAAGCGGACCCGAGGTGAACAGCAGGGCGACGAGCGCGAAGAGGAGCGTTCGGAAAAGGCTCATGGTGCCGTCAATCCGTTACAGCGCACGGGGGCATAGATTCCGACGTTGCACGGCTCCCTTTTTCCAAACTGGCCGGAGAGACGTGGGGTGGCTTGCGCGAACCGGCCGCCTGCGGCATCCTACCGCAACCTCATCGGCTCGGTTGTAGGACTTTGGCGAACATCAAAGCAATCTGATGATCCTCTGGACGCTCCGCGGCTACGCTGACCCTGAAGGCGAGTTCGAGGGCGGTGAGGTGGAGTGCGCGATTGAGCGATCAGAGGATGGATATCGGCTCGTCGTCGCCCACGACGGGGAGATCCAGACTCACGAAAGTCACGCATCCATAGAAACGGCACGCGGCAAGGCGGATGCCCTTAGGGCAGACCTGCTAGCCCGTGGATGGTCCGAAGTGCAATAGTCAGAGTGTCACCGTAGATCGATTCGCGCTGCGAGATCCCGGACCTACCCTGTCACCGCATTCCCACAACATCTGCCTATGAGCGCCGACCTAGATCCCGCGGTTCTCGCCGACGATCCCAAGCAACGACCCCGCTGGAACTCGTGGACGGTGGTTCAACCGGTGCAGTTCAGTGACGAAGACCGCGCCGTCCCGCGCACCGTTCGCCTGTGCTGTCCGGCGGCGCGAGTCGGCGATCCGGTGCAAATCACGGAAGGCAAGCGGCGTGTGGATGGCCGGATCACGGCCGTGGCGCATTCGATCCTTCATGTGAAGCCGTAGACGGTAGTTGCCGTGGTAATCTCGCGGACGTGGCAGCGCCGCGCCCGAGAAAGACGGGCGAGCGGCGTCCTAAGCGGAAGGTTCAGTTACCTGCGCGATATTCACATGAATACCCCGTCCATGAGGGGCACAACTACTCCCTCTACGCGATTCCATTTGATGTGTGGGAGCGGGCCAAACGTCGCGCTCATGCTGAAGATCGATCAGTTCGCGTGGTTTTGATTCGTGCGCTTGAACTCTACGCTGCGGGACGTCTCAACGTCTGAAATTTAGCACTTCTCCCCTCGCCGATTTCCTTCTTGAAAAGTTGTACAACAATCTGCAAGACTCGGCTCGGCCATCTGCAAGTGAGGGCCTGAAAGGGGCCGTCCAGTGTCCTTCTGCCAATCGTGCGGCAAGCGTGTTGAGCCGAATTGGGCCTTTTGCGAATCATGCGGCGCAAAGGTCGATCCGCCAGCACATTCAATTGATTCATTAGATAGTGTGCCGCCAGCCCCCAGCCTGAGCGCAGCCGATATTCACCGTAGTGGTACCGAAACCGACGGTGCCATTACTGACCGGACTTCTTCTCGCGGAATCTATATTGTCGCGGCAATGCTTGTTGTTGCATTCGGGATTTGGGTATTTGTCACCACTCAACAACTCGGGCAGCCTGCGAGAAGCGGAGTCAGTGGTCTCCTTAACAGCGTGGCGGATGAATCCACCGCGGGTGCGCAACCCGCATTGAAATCCTATCCATTTGAGGTGACGAATGGGCGCGCGGGTGGAGGTGTTGGTTCGGCGAACGTGACGGTCGTCGTCAAGATCCCAGCGACCGAGGCCCAGTTATCACCGGCCGAGCGCAACGAGCTCCCCTACACTGTCCCGCCTCACATCGCCATGGTGGTATGTGTCAGCGACGTAGAGGTTGAGGGCTACGCATTCACTGCGGTGGTGCCTATGGACAGGCAGCCCGTTGCCCTTGCGGATGGCACGCTGCTCCTCGGCGGCTGGGTCGCCTCGGTTCGTTTTTCCGGGAACACCGACGACCACACATCCGACGCGGCGGAGTCGCGGATTGCCGATGTGCGATGTCAGGTGCCACAGCGACGGGAAGTGGAACCCTATTTCGGTGGCGATTACGACACGATGGCATTTGCGCTGCGTAGCGCACTCGCCAGCACACCTGGCGTCACCGTTCCCACGACCGTGACGGCCGCTGTTGACACATTCCGCGACGAGCGTGTGCTGACGATTCGTTTGAGTACCGATTCCGTCTTGTTTCGTGATGAACTTCGGCCGTTTTGGCGACTCCTGTGTTGGCGCTCATCGAAAAGCGCACAAATGTGAACTGAGGTTGATGACCCGATATCCCTATCGGTGATC